>JASFYS010000001.1:0-20100 GCA_045047095.1 Desulfuromusa sp.
GTGGAAACAGCCTCCATCAAAGTTGTTCGCAATCCATTTTTTTCTAAGGTACTGACACCAGCAATTGCTGTCCCTCCTGGAGAACAGACTTGATCACGCAAAATTGCCGGATGTTCACCGGTTTCACGTACCATTAATGCGGCACCAACCACTGTCTGTACCGCCAGCGCATGGGCAATATCGCGTCGCAGACCTTCACGCACCCCACCATCGGCAAGAGCCTCAATGACTGTATAGATATAAGCCGGTCCGGAACCGGATAAACCAGTTGCAGCATCCATCTGCCGTTCATCAATCAATTGGACGAGACCAACCGATTCAAATAATTGTTTAACTACAGCTAGATCTTCCTGACTCGCATAATGACCACGACAAATAGCGCTGGCAGCCTCACCAACCAAAGCTGGAGTGTTCGGCATCACCCGCACCACTCGAGGGGCGCCCTGAAAAAACTTCTCGATTGCCGCGGTGGGGACCCCGGCTAAAATTGAAATAATCAGTTTATCGTTGCTATAAACACCAGCAACCTCTTCAAGAACTTCAACTATGATCTGTGGTTTGATCGATAGAACGATAATGTCACACTGTTCCATCAAGGCAGGATTATTGTCCGCCAATTCTATCCCGAACGCTTCAAGCAAATGCTCACGACGCAGCTCACTTGGCTCAGAAGCCATAATTTTGTCCGCAGGGAATGATCCCGATAGTAAACCTTTGATCATGGCTTCTGCCATGTTCCCACCACCGATAAAACCTATTTTTTGAGTATTTGTCATTGCTTACCCCTTTTTTTTTCTATTGTAAGAAATAGAATCAAGCTGATTTAATTCAAAAGATATGCTAGTCAAACCATCAGACTTGATTTGTTTAGCACAGCAGAGTAAAAATTTCATCAGCAGAAAAATAAAATACTGGGGAATTATTCACTTTATACCCTGGCAGCCTGTCGGATAAGGACTAAATATATGGATCTCTGGTACACTGAAAAGCACAGCAACAACGTTGGGATTACCATAAAAACCACAAAAACCCTGTTTTCCGGGAGAAGTCAATTTCAGCAGCTTGATATCGTTGAAACTCTGGAATTTGGGCGGATGATGCTCCTCGACGGGTTGGTCATGGTCACGGAACGCGACGAGTTCATTTATCATGATATGATCGTGCACCCGGCACTGTTCACCCATCCCAATCCGCAAAAGGTTCTGGTGATCGGTGGCGGTGATGGTGGCAGCATCCGGGAGATCATGAAACACCCTGAAGTGGAGCTCGCAGTGCTCTGTGAAATTGATGGATTGGTGATCGAAAAATCTATCGAATTCCTCCCCACCTTAGCGACTGACATCGATGGGAATAATCCGCGGGTCAAATTGCATGTAGATGACGGGCTGGCTTACATCCGTGATCATCAGAATGAATTTGATGTCATTCTGGTCGATTCCACTGACCCTATTGGCCCAGCAGTCGGGCTCTTTGAAGAAAGTTTTTATCAATTGGTTTTTTCAGCTTTAAAAAATGATGGGATCATGATCGCACAAAGCGAGTCGCCCTTTTATCATGCTGAGATTCAGAAGAGTATGTACCAGAATTTACGGGCGGTTTTTCCTATTGTAGAAATGTATCAAGCCTTTATTCCAACGTATCCAAGTGGTTTCTGGAGCTTTGCCTTTGCCAGCAAAAAATATCATCCTGTCAAAGATTTCGATCATGATCGTGCGGCTCGGAAAAGTTTTGATACGCGCTATTATAATGAGGATCTACACCGTGGGGCTTTTATGCTGCCAACCTTCGCCCGGGATAACATCTCCACATGATGACTCAAAGTAAACACAATTGGACGATTGCCGATTCAGCAGCTCTCTATGGGATCCAAGGCTGGGGCGAAGGAGACTTTTCAATTTCCACGGCGGGTGAAGTCACTATCACAATCCCTTTTTCTTCCGGTGAAGTTTCGGTTTCAGTGATCGAAATTATCCAGGCTGCTCGTGATCGTAATCACACGTTACCGCTGCTGCTGCGAATTGAGAATCTTCTGGATGCCCGAGTTGCAGAAATTAATGAAACTTTCAGACAAGCGATTGCTGATGCTGGATATGGAGGTGCATACCGTGGAGTTTTCCCGGTCAAAGTCAATCAGCAATGCTCCGTGATCGAAGCAATTAGTCACATTGGTGCAGAATTTGGGCATGGCCTGGAAGCTGGCAGCAAGGCGGAATTGCTCCTCTGTCTGGCAAATCTGAATGAAAACGGCTTATTGATCTGCAATGGCAGTAAAGATCGGGAATTTATCGATCTGGGCCTCTGGGCAAACAAACTTGGTCACCGTTGTTTCTTTGTCATTGAATCGCCAACTGAATTACCATTGATAATTGAACGCAGCGAGAAGCTCGGCATCAAGCCGTTGATCGGCCTGCGCATTAAAATATCCACAAAAGTTGGTGGCCTCTGGACAGAAACCAGCGGAGATCGCAGTAGTTTCGGCCTCAGTACAGCTCAGCTGATAGCAACGGTTGATCACCTGCGTGATGCAGAAATGATTGATTGTCTGCAACTATTACACTGTCATCTCGGCTCTCAAATTCCTGATATTGATGAAATCCGGACAGCCGTTCGTGAAGCCAGCCGTTTTTATGCGGATCTTGCGGCAGAAGATATTCCTCTAAAATACCTTGACCTAGGTGGTGGACTGGCGGTTGACTACATCGGCAATCAATCGCTCCATAGCCACTCCCGCAACTACGATTTGGCTGGCTATTGCCGCTGTATTGTTGAGACGATCAAGAAAACCCTTGCGCCGCACAACATTGCCCATCCAGTTATTGTAACCGAATCAGGTCGCGCCACGGTTGCCCACACCTCGGTTCTATTGTTCAATATTCTCAATGTCATGCGCTATGAGGCCATTACGCTCCCGAAAAACTGCCCCCCAGGTTGCCACCCACTGCTAGCTCAACAATACCAACTCTATAAAAGTGCCGCTGCCATCGACCTCTCTAAAGGCTATGCAGAATCGCTTTCAAATCGTGACCGCATCAGGGAACTGTTCAGAAATGGGGATATCGGGGTACGTGAACGCGCTGTAGCAGAAAATTTGTTTTTGGCGATCGCCCACACTCTATCTGAGCGGTTAGAGCGACTTGATACAATTCCCGCTTCACTGTCGGAATTAAAACACAGCTTGGCTGACATTTATTATGGGAATTTCAGTGTTTTTCAATCCTTACCAGATACTTGGGCGATTGGACAAATGTTCCCGATTATGCCAATTCAGCGCCTCAATGAATGTCCAGAACGGCATGCCAGCATTTCGGATCTCACCTGTGACTGTGACGGCAAACTTGATCATTTTCTCCTTTCCAGTGGAGAGAGCAAGACCTTGCCAGTGCATCCCCTTAAAGAAGATGAGGACTACATCCTTGGGGTTTTTCTGATGGGAGCCTATCAGGAAACCCTGGGTGATCTCCATAATCTGTTCGGAGATACCAACGTGATCAGCATCCGGATAAACAAAGATGGTGGTTTTGATGTTACAAAAGAACAGTCAGGTGATACCATTTCGGACGTTTTAAACATGTTAGAGTACAATCCAACTAGCTTTTACAAAGATTTTCGTGACAAAATTGAGCACGCTGTCCAACAGAAGAAAATCAATGTGGCGGAACGGCAACAGATTTTAACGCAGTTTTCCGCCCAATTGAACGGTCAAACCTACTTCAACCCCTGAACGGGTCTGACCACTATTATTTGCAGGAGAAATACCGATGACAACTGAAGAACTCGCCAAATTTGATGGTAGTGATGACCGTGCCGCCTATGTTGCCGTCAATGGCATAATTTATGATGTCAGTAATAGTCCGCGCTGGAAAAATGGTCATCACGAAGGGACACATCAGGCAGGACGAGATTTGACAGAAGCACTGAAATCAGCTCCACACGTTAGAACCTTAATTGAACGTTTTCCGGTGGTTGGTAGCATTAAAAGTCCCAGGGACTCAGAAAAAAAATCCACGACGGGAATTCCACTGTTGTCTATAATAATTATTGTCTTTGTCATGTTACTGATGATCGCCACATACATGATTTGAACAACAAAGCCGCTCCATATAGAAAGCGGCTTTGTTTTGATCCCACGCGCAGACACTATTCACAGGAAAATATTTTTTCGATTATTCCCGGCAATTTGGTACAGACATCTGTTTTAGCCAATACAGCAGTAATATTAGCCTTATCCATCCCCTCTTCCTGCATTGTCAACAGATGACCTGAACAAAGGATGACTGGTGTCGATGGGGAAATATTAAATATTTTCTGGGCCAGTTCAATTCCGCTCATTCCTGGCATAGACTCATCGGTGATCACCATGTCAAAACCACCGGACTGGTGTTGGAACAGTCGCAATGCCGTTTCCCCATCAAGTGCACAGGTGACAGAATAACCAATATCACTAAGAAGATCAGCCCCCAATAACGCGAGGCTCTCTTCATCATCGACAAAAAGTATCAGCATTTGAGTGGTCGTAGATTTTTCTTCTGGCATTTTTTCACCCATTGTTAGGACTGTTTGCACTAGGGAAAATAAAATTCTGAATTTCCACCATTTCAGAGTTGGTTATCGCCCATTTTTCTAAATTATCTTTTACTTTTTGAAATTCGGCATTCAGTAGGCAGTTTTTCTGTTCCAGTTTTGGTATTGATCCACTGATAATTATCCCTGATAAGGACTTTGTAAACAGGATCACCAACCAAACATTAACATAGACTTTTATTAATAGCTAACAATAAAAAGATATTTTAAAGATAAATCAAGATTAGGGGTTGCTATCTTGAGCAAAAATTAATAAACTTAAATCCACAAAAAATAGAAATCAATAATTTTCAGTGAGTTGGAGGCTGACTCTATGGCTAGAATGGTAGAAAATCCTGATCTCGCATTTCGTTTGGCTCGGGCAATTGTATCCGATATCGCTCTATATAATCAGGACAAGGTCTCGGAAGGGATCAAGAGTGATAGCATTTTTGAGTTGATGGACGAAGAACTGGAAGAAGGGCGTGAGCACTTTTTCACCCGGGTTTCTCCTGAGATGCAAAACCGCGACCACCTCTACGAGCGTGCCATTGTTGATGTTATGATCAAGCAAGCGGGTAAAATCGAAAGTCAGATCTGGTAAATGGCCTCAACCCTACAGCTGCTCTTTCCTGAAGACCGACTTGCGGAACGATTAGATACATTTTTGTCCGAATGCCTGCCGGATATCAGCCGCTCACAATTGAAAAAACTGATTGATAGTGGTCAAATCACCCTGAATGGTACATCCACCAAAGCCAGCAACAAGCTTAAGGGTGGTGAATCAATTCAGGTGAACCTGCCCGAACCTGCACCAATTGAAGCGATTCCAGAAGATATTCCCCTCCAAATTCTTTATGAAGACCAAGATCTCATTGTCATTGACAAGCCAGCTGGAATGGTTGTTCATCCAGCAGTGGGTCATTCCCACGGAACTCTTGTGAATGCCCTGCTTTACCATTGTAAGGATCTGGCCGGGATTGGCGGTGAGTTGCGGCCGGGGATTGTTCACCGGATCGATAAAGACACATCTGGAGTCATTGTTGTCACCAAGAACGACCAGAGCCATCAACATTTGGCAGCCCAATTCAAGGATCACTCCACCAATCGACGCTACCTGGCGCTGGTTCATGGGTGCCCGGAGCAAACCACGGGAACCATAGATCAGCCGATAGGCCGCCATCCGACGCAACGTAAAAAAATGAGTGGCAAATCCAGAAAGAGCAAACGTGCGATCACTCACTGGAAAATACTGAAGCAGTATAATGTTAATCCATTGAGCTTACTTGAGTTACGACTCGAAACCGGACGCACCCATCAAATTCGCGTCCATTTTTCAGAGATAAATTGTCCGTTGGTCGGAGATCCACTCTATGGAAACCGCTCAAGAACCACAGCCATTAAGGATATGGAATTGCGTCAATTGATTAACCGTCTTCCCGGACAAGCTCTCCATGCACAAAAACTTGGTTTTATTCACCCCAACAGTGGAAAATATCTGGAGTTTTGCAGCGAAATACCGGAAACTCTGCAGAGCATCATCACTTATTTAGATCAAAAATCTCACTAACGTCCTCAAAAAATCATCCGGAGTCTTCAATGAAGCTTGTCCGCAAAGGTAAAATTTCATATCTGCAGCCCACCAAACTATCAGATGGGCTGATTGCTGGGTTCAGCACCAGAAACGGCGGTGTCAGTCGCCCCCCCTACAACTCTTTGAACCTGGGTTTAGGCACTGCTGACCAACTGGCAAATGTAGAGGGGAACCGTGCAGCCTTTACCCGTGCTTTCGATCTGCCTCCACATCAACTGTTAACGGTTAAACAGACTCATGGTGAAGATATCCTCCTCATTGATGAGAGCAATCCTGATCTAAGTCATTTTCTCACTGTAGAAGCAGATGCCATTGTCACCAATCAAGCAGAAATCATGATTGGCATCCTGACCGCCGATTGTTTTCCACTATTGATCTGGCATGGAGAGAAAAACATTATTGCGGTGGTTCATGCTGGATGGCGTGGAGCTGCAAACGGACTTATTGCGAAAGTGATCCAGGCAATGCATGCTCATTTTGGTTGCCCAGTTGCAGAACTTCAAGGTGCCATCGGTCCGGGAATCGGCGCGCACACGTATGAAGTTGATCGCCCTGTGCGCGACGCTTTCAGGCAAGGAACCGGGTTCTGGAATGAAATTTCCAAAGAAACCAAACTGGGGCATTGGCAATTAGACATTCCTCTCAGCTGTCAGTTACAATTGGAACAATCTGGCTTAAAACTACAAAACATAGAAATCGCTAAAGAATGCACCTGCTGTCACCCCGAGCTGTTCTTTTCCCATCGGCGAGATAACGGGATTACCGGACGGCAGATGAGTTTTATGCAACTCGTTTAATAACTAAAAGAATATTTTTACCAATTTTGGCAGGATATTCAGATTTTTGTCAGAGTTACTGCGTATACTCCAACGAATATTTCGTTATTTACCTGTTCATTCCAACAGGTTCCGGAGGGGGGAAGCCCCCATCGTCCACAGGGCGATGGGGGCTTTCTAGTTTCACATAAGCAATTTTATTTGCGCCAGAATGAGGGGAAAAAGAGAACCAGGACAGTAAATAGTTCAAGGCGTCCCATCAGCATACAGACAATCAGAACCGACTTAGCAAACGCCGGAACATGGGCAAAATTATCAACGGGTCCGACAGAGCCAAGACCCGGCCCAATATTAGCCAGGCAAGCAATAACAGCAGAACCAGCAGACACAAGATCCATCCCAGTGGCAGCAACAAGCAGTGATCCAATCACAAAAATCCCGATAAACAGAGCAAAAAAACCAAGAATTGCCTGCAATACTTCTTTCTCTACAGGCCGATTTCCAAGTTTGACTAACCGGATTGCCCGGGGATGAATCAGTCGGAACACCTGAACTTGAGCATGCTTGAACAATAACAGAATCCGCGCAACCTTCATGCCACCACCGGTCGAACCGGCACAACCGCCAATAAACATCAACAGTAGCAGAATATACTGGGCAACAACTGGCCAGAGTTCAAAATCAGCGGTTCCAAAGCCGGTGGTTGTCATAATTGAGGACACTTGAAAGATAGAATAGCGCAGGTTTTCCCCAAAGTGCAGATAGATTCCACCAGACCAGTTAAAGAACATAATGACTGTTGTTGCAACCAGAATAATTCCCAGATAGACACGCAATTCTTCACTCCGAAAAAACTCTCCAGCCTTACCACGTAAGACTTGGAAATGCAGAGCAAAGTTGACGCCAGCAAGAATCATAAACAGGGTAATAACACCATCAATATAACTGCTGTCATAGGCAGCTATTGAGTTGTTCCGGGTTGAAAAACCACCCGTCGCTAAAGTCGCAAAAGAGTGGCAAAGAGCATCGAAAATACTCATCCCTCCAAACATAAGCAACAAGGTTTCGACCATAGTTAACAGAAAATAAACCCCCCAGAGCATCTTGGCAGTATCTTGGATACGGGGTTTTAATCGGTCTGCTGTCGGTCCGGGAACCTCGGCCTTAAACAACTGCATGCCACCGACTCCCAACATCGGTAGAATCGCCAGAGACAGAACAATAATCCCCATCCCGCCCAGCCAATGGGTCAACGAACGCCAGAATAGCAAGCTTTGTGGCAGCGCTTCAATATCAGTCAGGATTGTCGAACCCGTCGTGGTAAACCCACTCATGGTTTCAAAAATAGCATCAAGAGGGGAAGAAATAGCCCCGGAGATGAGATATGGGAGGGCACCAAACACTGCAAAAATCGTCCAACCGAAGGTCACGACAGCAAATCCTTCGCGAACAGTCAGTTCTTTCGGGCTTTTACAAAAACTAAATAACAGCCCACCAACAACAAAACAGATGACGGCAGAAGAGAAGAAAGCAGACCACACGCCATCACCATAGTAAAAAGAGAATGGGAGGGGGACAAAAAGGGAGCCGCCGAGAAACAGGAGCAGTGCTCCGAGGATGCGTAACGTCAGGACAAGGTTCATTCAGGCAAAAAACCTTTCCACCTTCTGCAGTGCCTCGGGAAGAGTAAAGACAACCACCCGATCCCCCACTTCCAGGGTACTTTCGCCAGTTGGAATCTCATAATTGGATCCCCTGACAATCGCCCCGATGATTGCCCCGCGGGGGAAATGTAAACCACTTAAAGGGGTCTCCAACAAACCACTGTCTTTGCCAATTTCTAACTCTAAAACTTCGGAATTGCTCCCTTCGACCGCAGTCAAAGAAATGATATCTCCACGTCGCACAAATTTCAGAATCGCCGCTGCAGCTGCCAAACGTGGAGAAATACAGGCATCAATACCCAAGTCAGAAGCCAATCCAATCAGTTCAGGTTGGCTCACCAATGCCAGAGTGCGCTTAACATTATGTTGTTTCGCCAACAAGCAAGTCAGAATATTGGTCTGATCATTCTCGGTGACTGCAATAAAAACGTCCGCATCAGTCAGTCCCTCGTCCACCAGAGTTTGAACATCCAGACCTTCAGCATTAATGACGACGGCTTTATTTAATTGCTCTGCCAATTGGTAACAGCGGTCTTCATCTTTTTCAATCAACTTAGTCTGAAAGTGAAGGTTCTCCATATTCTGAGCCACTTGCATACCAATCCGGCTGCCCCCCAGGATAAACACCCGGTGGTTAGGCTTTTTCACTAATCGTTCCGTCTGCAACAGATAGTTAATCGCGGGGAGTTCCTGCTGGGGAGCAAAAATATAGATCCGATCCCCCGCCTGAATCGTGTCGTCCCCACGGGGGATGATCGTGGTGGTCCCGCGGCTGATAGCAACAACAAGAAAACGGTACATCCCTCGCAACTCACCCAGCTCTGCAAGGGTTAAATCACACAGGGGGCTTTCTGCTTCAATCCTGTAGCCCTGAAACAAAATCTGGCCATCAGCAAATTCGGCAACGTCGAACGCTTTGGAATTACAAGCCAGCTTGGACAGTTCTTCAGCAACGGCATCCTCTGGGTTGATCAGCAGATCAATTCCCAGCTTTTCCTTTGAAAGAACCGCTTTCTGACTGGTGTATTCAATATTTTTAGTCCGGGCAACCAGAATTTCAACCTGATACTCACGTGCCAACAGGCAGGCAAGGATATTAACCTCGTCCATATTGGTCACCGCAATAAAGATATCGACATCTTTAATTCCGGCCTGTTCCAGAATTTCTGCACTGGCTCCGTTGCCAATAACACCAAGAACATTCAGGCGATCCTGGGCACGTTCAACAACTGCCTCATCCTGATCAACCAGAGTAACTTCATGCCCCTCGCGAGAGAGTCGGTCACACAGAAAATAGCCGACCTGACCGGAACCAACGACAAGAACTTTCATAAGATATCTCTTCCAGATAGATATTCAGCAGCAAACAACAACTCGGCAAGATCGCATAAATTGGCAAATTGTGCAATAATCTGTCCGAACTTAAGGAGAAGATATGGATTGGGAAATCGACATTGATGAAGAACAGATCCGCAAGGAACGACAAAAAGCCCGGGAGTTGCGCAAACAGAACTGGTGGAAAAACCGCATTGCCAAAGGAATCTGTCACTATTGTGGAAAATCTGTTGCACCCAAGGATCTGACCCTTGATCACGTTGTTCCTGTAGCAAGAGGCGGAAAGTCAACCAAAGGGAACTGTGTTCCTGCTTGCAAGGATTGTAACAACCAGAAGAAAAACCTGTTGCCTTTGGAGTGGGAAGGCTATCTGCAACGACTGGAGAAACAATCATGACCACGGCTTTCTCCACCATAGCGTTGGCTACAAATCCCCCAAACCATCATCAAACTTCCGCACGATATCGAGCAAGGCAATAACCACCCGGTCAAAATTCGACCTCCGCCAGGATCGAAGCGGCCTGTTCCTTGCTGCGTGAACGGTCGTAGCGGTCGAGGTAGGCACTCTCGTAATCCTCAAAACTCTGTGGATCTATATCGAGGTCGGCAAAGTTGAATTCAGAAAATATTTTCAATATGTTTTGTTTGCCAGATCGGTTAATTTTTCATGGAGTTTACAGAAAGCGTCGAAATATTTTTCGACAATCGCGATAACAATTTCGTTCCTGCTTTCTTCGTTATAAGTGTGTACCGAAACGACCCCCCTACTTCGTAAGGAGGATTAAGGCAGTGATCCCCCCTGCGAAGTAGGGGGGAATTAAAGGGGGATCGGTGAGCAGCCTTTTCAATCAACCAGTTTACGATCTTTCTCCAAGCCGTCCAACACCTCCATCAAGCGTCGCTTTGCCTTGTGACGGGTGCGCAGATGTATTATCAGGGCATTCCACTCGGCAAGCCGCTTGGTCTGCTCATATACTGTGTGTATTTGGCGCAGGTACTTGGCCGCCTCCTGATAGGCTTTTGGCTTAACCTGGCTGATCAATCCCTCGGCAATAGATTGCCATATCCGCAAAGCGGTATCAGGGTGACTTACGGCAACTGCCTTGGCTAACCGCTCATCAACATCATAATTCCACCGCCGGTCGCCAACAGAATCATGATAGATCATCACCGCATCATCAAAACGTTTTTCCAGAATGGCGATTTCAATCAGCATGTCCCGGTTCGGAAAACTTATCCTCTGGAATTTTTGTCCGAGTTCCGGCCTTTTGACTTCTGGTTCCGGCAATGACCAGGAAGATTTCCCTGGATCTCCATCAGTGGGTCGTTTGCCGTCCTGCAGAAAATCGAGGACTGCACTCCGTACCACAGACCATAAATCCATTTTCTCCGCGACCTTGCGCAAATCGACGTAGGCTTCAATCGAAGGGTGTTCAAAAAAATCTTCCGCACGATAGGCTGCGACAAGACCGAGATTTCCTTCAGTTTCGGCGAGTTTTCTTAGCTGCCGTTGTAAAGCACTGGCGATTCCTGGTGCATCTTTGAGTGTCTGCTGATATCCACGGATGCCCCACTGACGAGCGCGGTCAATTTCTCCGGCATCAAGTAACGCTTCGACCAGCGACTCATAGCTTTGGCAATAATCTGCCTCCTTCTCAAGCAGAGAAATCATCTTGTCGGGCTCTTCACCCCGCCGGTAAGCATTTCGCAGCAAAAGCATAACCCGTTCACGCTGATAGCGTGCCGAGTAACTGCTATCCATCGGCACCTTCAGCTGCTTCAGCCATTTTCTAACAACAGCAGCAACTTCGCGCCAGTGCAACGGGGTATAACGCCAATTATTCAATATTTTACTGGTATCACCCAACAGATTATATTGATCTGCCAGCTCGCGTTCAGCCAGCCACAACAGTTGCTCAACAGGGGTCAGAACTGTTTGCGGCAAGGAATGGAGAACGATTTCGAGGCAGGCAGAAATCGCTTCTGCCGTCATCCCGTCGTCATTGGATCGCTCAACCTGATCAATGCCACGGGTGAAAAGTTCTTCCCCCAGTTCCAAAACCGCATCAGCATTGCCATTATTGAGCAATGCCTGCAGCTGTTTTTCCAGATGGGCATAGTCGGGCAGATTCCCGCGTCGTTTCCAATGATCGTACCAGGCATCTTGAGCCGTTAGTTTACGGATCTCCTTACGCAATGAACGGATCAACTGCTTATCCTGTCCGGCTTCAAGTAGCCCCTTCTCACGGATTTTACGCGCGACTTCGGGAAACTCACCGACCAATTCAAGCAGCATGGCCTGCAATTCGTCACGGGATTTATCCGCCAGAAACTTGTCAAATTCTGGCAAGTTTTTTCCACTCGACCTGATCGATAATGAAGGTACGAAGTCCTCCACCTCATTGTCTTGCCAGCTATCATAGTCATCATCTTCGAATGCTTCGAGATAAAGATCACTCTCCGTATCGAGCAGTGGTATTTCCTTGCGCTGCCTGATCTGCCCGGAAGCTGCCAGCAATACAGCGACCGCGTGTTTACACGGTCCCCAATCATACGGGCAGGTACAATCGTAGTCGAAATCACCCTGCCCTTCGTGCCTGACCCAAGTAGCATACTCATCGGTTCCGGAAACCCAGGCCACCAGCGTTCCATCTTCGATGCGTGACAGCTCGTATACGCAAGGGATATATTCCTTGCCGCGATTATAAATCTTGCTGCCAGCCCACTCACGCAAGTCTTCCAGGGTAACGCCATCCAGCATGGTTCGGATTGATTTCATTCTTATTCTCTCTTGCTGTATTCATCCAACGATAGCGAAGGAAATCTTTTTGGAAGATTCACTACCAACAAAATTGCCCCCCCTGCTCGCTGTGCTCACTTCCCCCCATTGGGAGATATGACCCCCCTGCTCGCTGTGCTCACTTCCCCCCTATTATATAGAGGGGATAGCTACGACTGCTTTATGTTATTTCCCTGCAGAGGTAGAAGAACATACCATTTTTTGTCTATCCCCCCTATATAGTAGGGGGAATTAAAGGGGGGTCATTTCAAACACAGTCATCAGGGGGGTCTCAACCTATCCCGACTCCAGCAATCGTTTCTCCACAATGAGGACAGCAACCCTCCCCATTGATCTGGTTATCGACCCCGAATCGGTTCCGCTGGATCAGAAGCTTACCGCAAGTGGGGCAGTTTGTGTCTATGCCCGAGCCAAGATTTCCCATATAAACGTATTTAAGACCGGCTTTCCGCCCAATTTCTACCGCGCGCTGCAAAGTTTCAGGTGGCGTCGGCGGAATCTGCTCCATTTTATACTGTGGAAAGAAGCGACTGACATGCCAAGGGGTATCAGTCCCCAGCTCTGCAGCGATAAACTCCGCAATATCCTGTAATTCTAACGAGTCGTCATTAATTCCGGGAATGACCAGCGTCGTCACTTCCAGCCAGACACCATAGTCGAAAAGCCTTTTCAAACTATCGAGAACCGGCTGCAACCTGGCACCAACATATTTGCGATAAGTTTCATCCCGAAAAGCTTTAAGATCAATATTTACTGCATCCAACCAGGGGTGAAACAATTCTAACATTTCTGCCGACATATACCCATTGCTGACATAGACATTGGCAATACCGGCTTCCCGCGCCAGACGGGCAGTGTCATAACTATATTCGAAGAAAATTGTCGGTTCCGTGTAGGTATAAGCGATCGATCGACAGGAGCTACGCGTAGCTGCAGCAACAACACCTTCAGGAGACAGCTCCTGACCGGCAATAAAATGTTGCTCCCGGGGCATCTGGGAGATCTCCCAGTTCTGACACCAGTCACAGCGAAAATTACAGCCTGGCGTTGCGATAGAAAAAGACCGGCTGCCGGGGTAAAAATGGTACAAGGGTTTCTTCTCAATAGGATCAACACCCTGGCTGATGGTTCGACCATAAACCAGAGTATAGAGAGTTCCATCCCGATTTTCTCGAACCTGACAAATCCCCTTCTTCCCACTGGCAATAACACAATAATGGGCACAAAGCTGACAGCGAACCTGATTCTGATCTAATTTTTGAAATAGAAGAGCTTCTTTCATTATTAACCTTCACTTTCCACTCTGAAAATCATTGCCACCAAGACGCCAAGAACACCAAGAAGGTCAAAACCAAAACTTTTAACGGAGAGACGGAGAGAAGCAGAGAACTTCAAAAACTAGAATTTATCCTTTTGGGTTAAAATCTTTAAAATGAGCTTAAGATTTTCTCAGCGATCTCTGCGTCTCTCCGTTAAATAGTCTTCCTTGGTGCCTTGGTGGCTAAAAAAGTTACTAAAGTTCAATCAATCCGCGCTGAAAGATAGTTTATCAGATCATCCAGACTGACCAGCTTTTCATAATCATCCTCTGGAATATCAACTCCAAGATCCTCATTGAGCCCAATCAGAAAATTCAAAAAGTCAAAAGAGTCAATATCCAGTTCTTCACGGATATTCTCCGTCATCGACAATTCGGTAAAATCAGCTTCTGGAGCAATTTGGGTTAATCCTCTGATAATAGTTGTTTTGATGTCTGCTTCATTCATAAGGCTTCAGGCTCCTGCAAAAACTTGTTAAGGGCATCGAGAAACTGGCCACCCAGATGGCCATCGCTGGCCCGGTGATCTGCAGCCAGGGTCGCGGTCAACATCTGCCGAACCCCCAGTAATCCATTTTCAGCCCAAGGACGTTCGCTGATGCGTCCCAATCCGACCAGCGCAACCTGTGGTGGGTAAATAACCCCATAAACCGTCTGCACTCCAAGATCACCAAGACTGGTCACGGTGATCCCGGCATCGGTCATCTCCGATCCACGCAGTTTTCCAGTTCGGGTGCGATTGATCAAATCACTCAACGCCGCCATTAACTGATCAAGATCCAGTTGATCCACATTGTGCAAAGCCGGGGCGATCAGACCACCACCACGCAAAGCAATGGCAACCCCGATATGAACCTCTTTTTTTAGCTGTAACTGATCATCAATCCAGCTGGCATTCAATTCCGGTACTTTTTTAAGCGCCCGGGCTACCGCCTTAAGGGAAAGAATCACCGGCAACAGCCGCTGTTTAATTGATCGTTCCCGGTTCTGTTCTGTTAGCCAGTTAAGAGCTCTGCTCATATCAATATCGGTTGCCAGATAGTAATGGGGAATTTCCCGATTAGAGAGACTCATCGCTGCAGCAATCGCCTGTCGCATCCCGGCCTTAAAATCGGTGGTTTTTTTCAATTCAGGCGGGGTAGAAGTCACCCTTTCGGTACGAGATTTTCCGCTAACAGCCTCAACATCTGCCAGGCAGATTGCCCCTTGAGGACCTGTTCCTTTGATATCGCTGAGACCAATATTTTTTTCAGCAGCCAGTTTGCGAGCCACTGGAGAGATCTTCAAACGTTCACCCGGTTCTGTGATTTGATCCGTAGCAACAGCCGTTCCATTGCCGATAGTCGCCAGAACCGTGCCGACTGGAACTTTTTCGGGACCGGGTTGAACCAATAGCTTTTCGACCACGCCCGAAGAATAAACTTCGACTTCAAACAACCCTTTTTCGGTTTCCACCTCAGCAATAAGATCACCATTGTTGACCTGATCACCCTCTTTAACCAGCCAAGTAACCAGAATCCCGTCGGTCATATCGGCACCCAGACTGGGCATGATAAAATCAGCCATGAATCATCCTCCGAACGGTTTCGACGATAGAGGTGACTTGTGGTAAGGCGGCCTCCTCCATATGTTTGGCATAAGGCATTGGCACCTCAGCACTACAGATGCGCTCAACCGGGGCATCAAGATGATAAAAAGCCTGTTCCATAATTCGGGCGCTGATTTCTGCGGAGAGGCTGCCGCTGCGCCAACCCTCATCAACAATCAGAGCCCGATGGGTTTTTGCGACCGATGCGAGGAAGCTTTCCTCATCCAGGGGTCGCAAAGTCCGCAGATCGATCACATCGGTTGCGATCCCCTCTTCTGCCAGGATTGAAGCTGCCTGCAAACTTTTGTGCAAACAGCTGCCATAGCTGATCAAACTCAGATCCGTTCCTTCCCGAAGCAATTTTGCTTTGTCTATTGCAACCGCACCAGCATCGGCAGCCAGTTCCCCTTCCATTGGATAGAGCACCGCAGGTTCGAAAATCAGTACCGGGTCAGGATCAAGCAAAGCACTCCAGAGCATACCACGGGCATCCTCCAGGGTTGCCGGACAGAGAACTTTGATACCGGGGATATGTGCATACCAACCTTCCAGACTGTGGGAGTGCTGAGCCGCCAGCTGCTTACCACCACCAGTCGCCATACGGATCACCAGCGGCACATTGAACAGGCCTCCTGACATGTGCAGGTAAGTGGCGGCATTATTCATGATTTGATCGAGAGCCAGCAAACTGAAATTGACCGTCATGATCTCGACAATTGGTCGCATTCCACCGAGTGCGGCACCAATCCCGGCTCCGGTAAAAGTCGATTCTGAAAGTGGAGTATCACGAATTCGGTCAGGGCCAAACTCTTCAAGCAACCCTTTACTGGCGGCAAAACAGCCCCCGTAACGACCAACATCTTCCCCCATCAGAAAAACCCGCTCATCTTTCTGTAGCGCTTCGTGCATCCCTTCCCGAACGGCATCTCGATAGGTCATTTTGCGGAGTTCATGTTGTCCCATCAGTCTACCCCCAAATCTGAGTAGACAAAGCGGTTCAAATCTTCGACCGCTTCCCACTCGCTCTGTTCGGCAAACTCAACCGCTGCGGCAATTTCCGTTGCGATCTCAATATCCAGTTTCTCCAGCGCAGCGTCATCAATCCAACCCCGTTCTTTGAGTCGATTCGTCAGAGACAAGATCGGACAACGCTGCTTCCAGCCTTCCACTTCCTGCTTGGATCGGTAGAATTCCGGATCAAACATTGAGTGCGGACGGAACCGATAGGTTCGACACTCGAGGAAAAAGGGTTCACCGGTTTCGATGATGCTATCTCGTGCTTTCTGGGCTGCTTCGGCAACAGCGACAACATCCATGCCGTCGACTGTTGCTGTCGACACACCGTAAGCGGCTGCCTTACTTGACAGATCAACGACCGATTCAGAAAGTTGCAGTGCTGTCCCCATAGCATAGAGATTATTTTCACAGACAAACAGAACCGGCAACTGCCAGAGAGAAGCCAGGTTCATCGATTCGTGGAACTCTCCCTCGGCCATTGCCCCCTCGCCAAAACAGCAACAAGTGACACGTTTTTCCCCCTGGAGTTGATCCGCCAGAGCCAACCCGACAGCCACTGGCAGACCACCCCCAACAATTGCATTACCGCCAAAAAGGCGATGCTCGGCATCAAACAGGTGCATGGAACCACCGCGCCCTCGGCAGCATCCATCAACCTTGCCATACATTTCCGCCATGATCGTTGCCATGCTCATTCCCCGAACCATGGCGTGCCCATGTTCACGGTAGGTGGCAACCACGGCATCATCGGCCGTAAGCGCTTCGGCCATACCAACCGCCACTGCCTCTTCACCGATATAAAGATGGAGAAACCCGCGAATCTTTGTAGCGCTGTAAAGTTCTGCCGCTTTTTCCTCAAACCGGCGGATGCGCAGCATCTGATGCAGCAGATACAAACTCTTATCCTGATCCACTAAGGGTTGGCCTGGTCTAGGATTTATTGGCGTCATCGGTTTTCCTCCAATGTTGACAGTAAAATACGGGACTGTCCCTGCACGGGGGCTGTCCCAGGCTTTAGCGGTGTGAACCACCACAGTTTCATTGCCCGTAAACTCTTGGGACAGCCCCCGATGAACCTGGGGACAGTCCCGTATACTCAATTTTCCAGTTGCCAGAAAAATATTTCAACCCGTCATCCTTCCAGTGTCGAAGTATCCCCCTCGGGAAGCCCAAGTTCGCGGGCTTTAAGCAACCTCCGCATGATCTTGCCGCTCCGGGTTTTTGGCAGGTTATCGGTAAAAGCAATCTCTTTTGGAGCGACTGCCGAACCCAGTTTTTTTCTGGCAAAGCCGAGCAGTTCCAGCCGTAACTGTTCATTGGCCTCAAATCCCGGTTTCAGGGAAATGAAAGCTTTGACCAGCTCGCCAATCATCGGTTCTGGCTTGCCGATCACCCCGACCTCGGCAACTGCGGGATGCTCCATCAGCGCACTTTCCACTTCAAAAGGACCGACCATGTGCCCGGAAGTCTTGATAATGTCATCGGCTCGACCGACAAACCAGAAATAGCCATCGGCATCCCGCTGAGCCAGATCTCCGGTAATGTACCAATCATCAACAAAGCAATTGCGGTAGCGCTCGTCATCATGCAGATAGCCACGAAACATTGATGGCCAACCGGCTTTCAGTGCCAGATCGCCCTCGCAGTCAGCCTGAGTCTCAAGTTCGATTTTACCTTTGGCAAGCTGATGAACAATGGCCGCTTCAATCCCCGGCAATGGCCGCCCCATGGAACCGGGACGAATCTCCATAGCGGCGTAGTTGGCAATCATGATTCCACCGGTTTCAGTCTGCCACCAGTTATCATGAATCGGCAGACCAAGAGCCTCTTCACCCCAGACCACCGCCTCTGGATTGAGCGGTTCGCCGACACTGTGAACCAGCCGCAATTGACTCAAATCAAATTTTTCACGTGGCTTCAGGCCACTCCGCATCAGCATGCGGATCGCCGTCGGCGCGGTATACCAGACGTTGATCTGTTGCTCTGCAAGAGTTCGGCACCAGCGCTCAGCCTCAAAATCGGCCTCGTAAACCAGATTGGTCACCCCATGAACCAGAGGAGCAATAATCCCGTAGGAAGTCCCGGTCACCCAGCCACAGTCTGCAGTACACCAGAAAATATCCTCTGGATGCAGATCGAGAACATATTTCCCGGTCAGATAGTGGGTCAGCACCGCATTGTGCACATGCACCGCCCCTTTTGGTTTTCCGGTCGTCCCGCTGGTGAAATGGAGCAGCGCCATATCCTCAGGATCGGTTGGTGGAATGATAAATTCCGGGGATGCCGCCCCAAGCAGGCGCGGCAGAGAAAGAACCGTTTCATCCTGATCTTGATCACTATCAGCTAACAAAATATATTGAAGTTTTGGTAATGACGGACGTAGAGCAGCAATTTTTTTGCGATAGAGACGTTCGGTTGTAACCAGGACTCTGGCATCACCCCGTTCAAGGCGTTGGGCAATCGGCTCTGGTCCGAAAGCTGAAAACAATGGGCAGAAAACGCTGGTATTTTTTAACGTGCCAAAAATGGCAAAGTACAGTTCCGGAATCCGGCCAGACAAGCTGAAAACCCGTTCCCCTTTTCCCACCTCCAGAGAGCGCAGAATGTTAGCAAAACGATTACTTTGAGCCTTGAGTTCAGCATAACTGAAGTCCTTAATTTGCCCCTTTTTACCCAGCCAGCGTAGTGCTATCTTTTCCCCTTCTACATTATTCACATGACGATCGACAGCTTCATAGGCAATGTTCAGCCCCCGCCCATCGGGCAACCCATCAAGCTCATTCCGCACCGCATCCCAGGAAAAATTGGAACAGGCTTGTTGATAGTCAATAAGATTCGGCGGTAGACGCCAGGAGGAGGGGTTCTTTTTGATCGGCGGCCAGTTCATACCAGAAACCTCCTTTTCCGAACGGAATGTTCCGGAGGGTTCTAACCGGAAAAGTCCGGGACTTAGGGAAAAATTTCTGAAAATTATTTTATAGGTAAAAGTATAGCAATGATAATGCTGATAGCAACTCTTTGATGCCAGCGTGTTGGGATTAAAATGGATCCGATCAACTAATCCTCAGCACCTTGGCACCACGAATCTTGCGGTTCTTGAGTTCGAGAAGAGCCTGATTTGCATCTTCCAGAGGAAATTCTTCAAAGGTTGGATGTAGAGGGATTTCTGCTGCCAGTTTGAGAAATTCGGTCACGTCATTACGGGTGACATTGGCAACACTTTTGATCTCTTTTTCCATCCACAGATCACGTGGATAATCAATTTTGGCCAGTAAGTCACGATCATGGTTTTCTTTGCCAATGGCATTGATGACCAGTCGGCCACCGGGTTCCAATTGCCGCAGCGCTGCAACCACCGGGCGCCAGGCTGGAGTGGTATCAATAATTGCCTCCATGAGTTCCGGAGCGGTATCTTCAGTCCCGCCAGCCCAGGTTGCGCCAAGTTCCA
>JASFYS010000002.1:0-6996 GCA_045047095.1 Desulfuromusa sp.
CGCCATCATTTAAGGAGTTTTAGAATTGTTAAATAGCGGCCAGGCCTCAGCAAAAACCATCCCGAAAACAATCAAGACACCACCGAACCAACCGATTGTTGTCAATCGATCGCCGGCCAGCCAGATCGAGAAGAGTGCTGCAAAAACTGGTTCGAGAGTGTAGATAAGCGCTGCTCTGGTAGGTGTTGTACGGTTCTGAAAGGTTGTCATCGCCCAGAAGGCATAAACAGTAGCAAAGACAGAGGTTATGAGAAAAGCAAAAATCAACGAGCCAGTCCAGGCCTGGGGCCAGGAAACCGGCTCAAAAAATAGGCTGCCAATTAAATAGAGGAGCGCAGCGGTAGCAATCTGCACAAAGGTCAGAGCCTTACCATCGTATCCCTTGGTAAACACGTCAAGCCCGAGAATATGCAGAGCAATGAAAATAGAACAGATGACAACAAGAAGGTCCCCAAGGTTAATTGACCACGGAGTATGCCAGGTTAAAAGAAAAAGACCTAACAAGGCAAAGCCAACCCCTATCTTTGACCCCAACGCTGCCGGTTTTTTCAATAACGGTCCTGCCAGCAAAGGAACCCAGATAACCCCCAGCCCTGTCAGAAACCCGGTATTGGCAGAAGATGTTCGTTCCAGACCAAAGGTTTGAAAGATAAAGGCAAGTGCCAACAGTGTGCCCAGGGCAATACCGATCAGCCAACCCCGTCGATCCAGGGTAGAAAAACCGGATTTCCCCGCCAGAAAAGCCAATATTATAGCTGCTATAGCAAAACGCACCCAAAGAAACGCCATGACCGGCATCTCAGTGATCGCAGCATTGACAATTGGAAAGGTTGCTCCCCAGAATATAGTCACTGAGGCGAGAATCAATTCAGCATAAAGTTGTTGCTTATTTATTTTATGGTTCTTTTTCACAATGATGTAAATCCAAACAATGTTTGCTAATATCTTGTTTATGGCGAAGGCGCTATGGTATAAGCTGAATTCGGTGATGACAATGTTTTTTTAATTGATTTTATGGAGATAGAGCATGGATCGATCAAGTGGTTCAAAAAAAGAACCTGTCGAGATCATCTGCCCCAAATGCCGCTATACGGAAATTATCTATTTTCCAGTTGATAATTTACCTCTCTGTCCTAAATGCAAAATCCCCATGATAATCAATGAACTTTTAGACGAAGGAAAATCGTATTAAATTTATCCCGCCGATAAAATCGGCCTAGCTTTCCTACATTTAATTGAGGAGGAGAAACAATGAAACATGTAAAACTTGTACTTGCTTGTCTGTTGGCTCTTTGTGTTGTACTTCCTGGCATCGCGAGTGCCGATACTCTGGACGAAATCCAGGATCGCGGTGTTTTGCGCGTTGGTATGGAGCCAGGCTACATGCCTTTTGAAATGACCAACCAAAAAGGTGAAATCGTTGGTTTTGACGTTGATATGGCTAAAGGAATCGCCAAAGCCATGGGGGTTAAACTTGAACTGGTCAATACTGCTTGGGATGGTATTATCCCCGCACTGTTGACTAAAAAATATGACATGATCATGAGTGGGATGACGGTCACTCAGGAAAGAAACCTGAAAGTAAATTTTGCTGATCCCTACATCGTCATAGGTCAAACAATCCTGATCAAAAATGAGTTAGCCGGTGATGTCAAGTCCTACAAAGATCTCAACAATAAGAAGTATAAAGTTGGCTCTAAACTTGGAACAACTGGTGAAAAAGCGACAAAGCGTCTGATTCCTAACTGTTCTTATATTTCCTTTGATACCGAAGCTGAGGGAATTACCGACCTGGTTAACGGTAAAATTGATGCTTTTGTTTATGACCTCCCCTACATGGAAATTGCTTACAAACAAAAAAGTGAGGGAAAGCTGACCTACCTCAACGAGCCATTCACTTTTGAGCCTCTGGGCTGGGCTATCCGTCGTGGAAACCATGACTTCCTGAACTGGCTGAACAACTATATGGCTCAGGTCAGAAGTGATGGAACCTACGCCAAAATTTATTCTAAGTGGATCCAGAGTGATGCGTGGTTACAACAAATCCAGAAGTAATTGGTTTGTTCAACGGAGAATGCCAGCTGTAGCATTCTCCGTTTTTTTAACGACTTTTTATCTGATTTCTTAAATTAATCACTTACGGTTAAGATAGAATTGCTTTAAACATTAAGTGTAGAAAGACCTGCTAAAGTGAATGCTCATACTAAAGTCTGGCTCTGGAGATCATTAACACTATTGGTTTTATTGAGTATAGTTGCAGGACTCTGGATTGCGACAAAGCGAATAGATTATACCTGGCGCTGGAATCGGATCCCTCAATATTTTGCCTATCACAGTGAAGATGTAAAAACGATCAACTTTGATGGACACATAACTAAAATTGATAAAAAAGGGGACTTGACCACAGTAACAGTTAAAAACGATATCAGTGGTGAGGCCAGCTCATTTATTATTGACACGAAAACGGCCAATGTCTCAGTCGATGAATTTTTGATGGAAGGCGATACCGTTGGCTCGACCCGAGAGTGGAGAACCGGTCCGTTAGCTCACGGGCTTTGGATTACTTTGTGGATCTCTGCCGTTGCCAGCGTCATCGGCCTGGTTATCGGGGTCATTACCGGTCTCTGCCGGGTTTCAGAAAATCTAACCCTGCGCCAGTTATCCATCACCTATATTGAAATTATTCGTGGTACTCCGCTGCTAGTTCAACTGTTTATCTTTTATTTCTTTCTCGGAACAGTTCTCGACATTGGCAGGCTCCCCTCCGGCATTGGAGCATTGGGTATTTTTGCTGGAGCCTATGTTGCAGAGATAATCCGCGCCGGTATTCAGTCAATTTCCAAGGGACAAATGGAAGCAGCACGCTCACTTGGCATGAATGTGCCTCAGGCAATGATCTACATCATTTTACCTCAGGCGTTTAAACGAACACTTCCTCCACTTGCAGGTCAGTTTATCAGTTTGATAAAAGATTCTTCGTTGGTTTCAGTTATTGCCATCACCGACTTAACCAAAAGTGGTCGCGAAGTTATCACTTCAACTTTCGCCGTTTTTGAAATCTGGTTCGTGGTTGCATTTCTCTATCTGATATTAACATTCACCCTGTCACAAGTGGTTGCCTGGGTTGAGCGGAGGCTAGCAGTCAGTGATTAAGACAGTCGATTTAGAAAAAATCTTTGTTGTTGGTGATCAAGTCGTTCGTGCAGTGGATGGGATCACAACTCATATCAAGTCAGGTGAAGTTGTCGTTGTCATTGGCCCTTCTGGCTCTGGTAAATCAACTTATCTGCGCTGTTTGAATGGGTTGGAAATGTTGACCGCCGGACACGTTCATATTGATGGTGTCGATCTTGCTGATCGTAAAACTGACATGAATAAAGTCCGCCGTGAAGTTGGAATGGTATTTCAACAATTCAACCTGTTTCCTCATAAAACAGTTCTTGAAAATCTGGTTTTGGCGCAGATGAAGGTACGCAAACGGAGTCGTAAAGAAGCCGAGAAAAAAGGTCGGGCTCTGCTTGAAAAAGTTGGCATTCCAGAAAAAGAAGCCAATTATCCAAGTCAACTTTCCGGTGGTCAGCAACAACGGGTGGCTATTGCCAGAGCCTTGGCGATGGATCCCAAAGTGATGCTGTTTGATGAACCAACCAGTGCTCTTGACCCGGAAATGGTCGGTGAAGTTCTTGAGGTCATGAAGCAGCTTGCTCGTGAAGGGATGACGATGGTCGTTGTCACTCACGAAATGGGTTTTGCGCGTGAAGTTGCCGATAGAGTTCTGTTTATGGATTATGGCAAGTTAGTTGAAGAAGGGACTCCAGAACATTTCTTCACCGAACCTCAGGAAGAGCGCGCTAAATTATTTCTCCGGCAAGTTCTATAAAAAAGGCTCCGGTGGGTAACCGGAGCCTTACTTAAATCACTTATTCATTTCAAACATTCAACTATTAGCAAAAAAACTATTTGAACACAACTCGGCGGTTTTGTCTCCAGGCTAGTTCATTGTGGCCAACGCTAGCTGGTCGTTCCTCCCCATAACTGATTATAGTCAGGCGTTCCTCGGCAATACCGCGATCTACAAGGTAGTTTTTTGTAGCCAGAGCCCGTCGTTCACCAAGGGCAAGATTATATTCGTCAGAACCACGTTCATCACAGTGCCCTTCAAGAGTTGCCTTTTCTTCCCGATTTTTCAACAACAATCCGGCAGTATTTCGCAAAAGTTGGTGCGCATCTGCCGTTAAAACATAAGAATCAAATTCAAAAAAGACAGTTTCTATTTTTTCATCGTCAAGATTAATGAGCGTCTCAACTGATGAAGAAGCAACTGGCTTCGTTTCAACAGCGGTTTTCTCCGGCGGATCGTTAGCAGGCTGAGTTGCAGCCGGAGCAGGTGAAACCGAAACATCAGGAACGGTTTTTTTTGCGCATCCACCTGAAATTAAAAATGCAGACAAGAACAGACTCATAAACAAATAAGAACGAAACATGATGATCTCCTTAAATAACAATGACTTTTCATTTATCCCCTCATTTTTACCCAGATTTGCGTGATCTACAGCTTATAGGCACCTCCTTTGCTCTAGCCTGCCGGCAGAAAATCTATCGGATAATCGAAAGTGATGCTCGGAACGCCTTCTTTCGGTCCAAAATTGAACCTTTTAACCCGAGCAACAATTTTGGCGACCAGTTCAGGTGAAGTGAGATCAGTGGCGACCATCTGGCAAAGGGAGACTTCTCCACCTGGTTCAATAGTTATGTGCAACAGCAACTTTCCTTGCAAAGTTGGGTCTTTACGCAGTTCCTTGTTATAGATCCTGTAGAGTGTCGCCTTGTAGCGGTCAAAAACAATCTGGATTTCTTCTTCGGTTCGAGCCGCACCGACACCATCACTCAATGGGCGTCCGGCCTCTTCCGTTAAACCTGCCATAGAACTCTCGACTTTTGCGGTACCAATGCCACCTATCTGACCGGCATTGCCATAACCACTCCCGCCGCCAGTGCCACCGCTGCCAAGATTCCGGCTGACCCCGTAATTTCTGATTCCTTGACTGCCGCTACCTTTTGTTGGTCTTGTCATCAGCGAACGCTGCGCTACGGCTTGTCCAGGAATCTTATTACTCAATCCCGTCTTGGTTTTAAGACTTGCAACAGGAACTTCATCCATCAGATCGGCAAAGTCGCTCTTGAATGCTAAAACTCCTAACTTTGCAGTTTTTTTCCTCGCAACCTTTGTTCCACCACCGCCTGTTGGTTTCACTTTCAGCTGTTTCTTGGTTGGAGTTTTACTCGGTTTTGCATTTTTTTCTGGCTTAGCTGGTTTTTTCTTTTCCGGTTTAGGCTGCTCTGGTTTCTCCTGCTTCTCTATTTTTTTTGGCTTTTTCGGAGCTGGCAGAGCCATTGGTACTGGCAATTCTTGTTTGAGCAACATGGCTATACGCGCTGGAATTTCAATGATAGTATTAGCACGATCCGGTATCGGAACTGTGACTATAGAGACGGCGACACAAAGAAGAAGACTCCAGAACATCGATACCAGCAAAGCTCGACGGAAGCGCTTTTCACTTTCGACCTCTTTAGCCCAGGGCATGAGTACTGCTCGATACGGGAGGGAGGATATTTCCCGCTCAATAACAAACTCTTCCTGACGCCGTTGTTCTTTATCGCGAGCTTGTTGCACTTCATCAAAGTAGTAATCAAGCAGACCCAGATGTTGATCGATTTCCCCTTGAAGGGTTGCCCGTTTTTCCTGAATATCACGGGTTTCTTCCTTGAAGTCGGCGATCCGAGCCCGCAACCGGTTGCTGTGTTCAGCAGTATTTACCCCTTCAGGTAATCCGTCCCAGAAGAGTTCACCTGCACCTAGCTCTTGCAACTTGTCAATGGCATTGGCAGCTTCTTGCAAAATTTCAAAGTGCTGCTGATCTATTGCAAAAGTCCCAATCTCCTCCTCCACAACCCGCAGTTCATCTTCCAGCTTTACAACTGTTGTCTGCAGCTGTTCAATCTGCGCGTTCAGAGGCTCTAATTCCTGTGATAAATTAGAAGTATCCACGGAATTTCCAATCAGTTTTGCGAGGCTTTCCGGATAACTGCGAGAGAGATCTTCCCGTATCCAGAAGCCGTACAGGTTAACATTATTTTTTTCAGTACCCGAAAAGGAATCGTTTTATCCGCAAGAACGGTGATTTCCTTACTTTCAACGATCTCCTTGGTGCTTATCCCGATAATATTGCGTTCAAGTTGACTCAACCGCTCAGTGATTTCAGGGATCGAAGCGTTGGTTGAGGCAAGTAGCTCAGTAGTTCTGATTACCACTTCGCCCTGCACCAGTACGGTCTCGGGGCTGACCATGATCACGACAGTTTCTCTCGGCTTGGCCTCCACCACAGAAGTGGGCAATTCAAGCAATTTAGGAGTCGCCAGAACTTCACTTGAGGACGAGTTGGCAAGCAGGAAAAAAACCAGGATAGTAAAAACATCCATTAGCGAAGTCAGGTTTAACCCCGGTGTTTTTTTTCTGCTGCGTTCCATGCGTCTCATACGTCTGCTATTTTTCATGAGGGGCATCTCCAATCGATATCAGGGGAAAGAGCACCAGCTTCTGAACAACAGCATTGTTTTCATCTGGCATTTCAGTCTCTCGAACCCGATCCATGATCTGAATCAGAGTGTCATACTCAATATCCGGCTCCATCAAAACTGTCGCGTCATTTTTCTGCGGGTAATCATTTTTCAGACGAATGAGCATTGCCGTCAGTTTGTCGAGATCGTATTGACCATCTTTCTTTGGCATTGCCGCCACGACCTGAACTCCGTTGCCCAGTTCCAACCCGGCTTTACGGACGATGACCTCAATTGTGTAATTTGGCTTATCAATTGCTGCACCTCCGGCTGAGGTTGGTACATTCAGCTCCAGAATAGTCACCTGCGAGAACACGGCACTGATGAGCAGAAACGGGATGAGGATAACCATCAGGTTCAGAAATGAGGTGATATCCA
>JASFYS010000003.1:0-3610 GCA_045047095.1 Desulfuromusa sp.
TGCAACGCTGGCAGCAATTAGCACCAGAACAGCGGCAGTTGTTACGGGAACGTTATCGCCACTTTCAAACCTTGCCACAGGAGCAGAAATTACAGATTCGGGACAAGTTAAAAACCTTCCGCAGCCTTCCACCTGCAAAACGACAAAGACTTAAAAAATTATTCCAACGCTGGAAAACACTATCTCCAGAACAAAAGCAGGGGTTACGCAAGCTGCGTGGCTGGTTCCAAAGTTTGTCACCAGAACAAAAGCTGGAGTTACGTCGCGACCTCCGTATGCTACGTCAGTTGCCTCCTGGAGAACGAGCGCAGCGGCGACAAGAGATCCGCAGAAAGTTCAAAGCTCGCCGATAATAAAGTTGCAAGACCCAGTATTTATATCTAGAAGCCTGTTGATGAGATGGTCGTGCTGCTAGTACGCCACATAAACATCAGGGTTTTCAAGTAACTCCACCATCATCTTCAAGCCGATGGGTTTTACCGCTGCTTCGATCTCATCATTGCCGATCTTGTAGAGGAGCATCATCGTCTGATTGGCGTAGAGTTCAACCCCTTTTTGGCCAAGAAAGCGCACGTACTCACCATAATCATGCGGGACTTCATTCAACGGAATTCCCAGCTGGGCGACCAGTGACTGGCGCTCGCGCTCCGGCAGATCCGCCTTGTCGAGCGGAGATTTGTCCCCACCGAACATTCCACCTTTTTTGAGTGCTGTGACACCACTGGCATCGAACAGGATGGTAACTTTGTAGCCCTTTGCCAGCGCAGCCCAGGCGACGTTCGGCACAGCGCAGATTTGGGCATCGTCGATGCTCATGGACGTTTTTGCATGGATCAAAAAGGTTTTACCATCACCGCTACCGGCCATAGCCGGGGTTGCGAGCAGGATCAAACCAACCAGCATCAAAAGAATTCGTTTCATGATAGGTTCCTTTCTTTGGGTAAGTGTTTTTCTATTGTTGTGAGCTTTGCCACTTCTGATAGGCACGGGCGGCCACCAGAATAAAAATGCCCAGGGCCGGAAACAGGACATAATCAAGATAAGGGGTTATAGCGCTCAGGCCAACCAAGCCGACGCCCAACACCAGGATCGGCGTAAAACAGCAGAGGGCAATAGCACCCGTGCCGGCCAGGGCAGCGATAAAACGATTGCGATACTGCTTTTTCGGATCTTTCATGATCATTTCTCCTGGTTTATTCTACGCAGCAGCTCATGGTTGAAATGTCCCGGCGAAACGCCTGAGCGGCCATCTTGATCGCCTCGCAGTAGGTCGGGAAGATATGGACAGTGTCGATCAGGTCATCCACACTCAGACCGAACTTGACCGCCAGAGTTGCCTCGTGAATCATTTCGGAAGCATTGGGAGCCAGAATATGCACACCCATGATCTTGCTGGTTTCATGGTGGACAACCATCTTCAGTAGACCACGCGTGTCATTGACCGCCACCGCACGCGGCACCATATCCATCGGGATAGTACGGCAGGAGCAGGTTCCGTACTGTGCCATATACTCAGCCTCGGTCATACCGACGCTGGCAACTTCCGGGTCGGTAAAGACCGCATAGGGGACGCTGCTGAAGTCGATACTTTTGCCCGCGTTGGCAAAGGCATTTTCCACCGCCAGTTTTCCCTCTTTAGCGGCGACGGTTTCAAGGCGTTTGCGGCCGCTGACATCACCGGCAGCATAGATATGCGAGATGCTGGTCTGCATCTGGTCGTTGACCTGGACGCGATCATTATCGATAATTTCGACCCCCATCTCTTCCAGCCCCAGATTATCCACGTTACCGCGCACCCCGGTCGCCAGCAGAATCTCTTCGGCCTCAAGTGTCTGCTCACCAGCTGCTGTGGTGACGCGGATCTGTTTGCCACTGGTTCCTTGACTCACTTCCAGCACCTTGGTTTCGGTGCGGACTTCAATCCCTTCACTTTCAAAGCAGGCGCGCAGGGCGTCGGAGATCTCCGGCTCCTGTACGCGCAGGATTCGTGGTGCCCGCGCCACCAGGATCACCTTGGTTCCCATCCGGTTAAAAATCTGGGCAAATTCCAGAGCCAGAAAACCCGAACCGAGAACGATCAGTGATTTGGGTAAATGTTGCAGTTCAAGTGCCTCAATGTTGGTCAAATAGCCGGTCTCTGTCAGTCCTTTAAAGGGTGGAACCTTAGTGGAACTGCCGGTGGCGATAAGGATTTTAGCGCCGGTCAGCTCCCGGTCACCGACCTTGACCTGATGTGGACCGATTAATTTGCCGCGCCCTTGCATAAATTCGACATGGGAGAAGGTGTCGAGCACCTTCTGATAATTCTGCTGCCGCAATGCCAGAACCAGTTCATCCTTGTCGGCCATGGCTCGGTCAAAATCAAAGGTCGGAGTGAGTGCTGCAACACTGGGAAAATCGGGATGAGCCGGGTGGTGGAGGGTTTTCCCCAGTGCCAGAAGGTGTTTACTCGGGACACAGCCAACATTGACGCAAGTGCCACCCAGCGGTAACCCGGCATTGATCATCAGCGTTTTCAGTTCGCGCCGGTCAGCTTCGGTCGCTGCGGCAAAGGCTGCTGCGCCACCACCAAGAATGATTAAATCGTAGTTTTCGGTCATCACTTTCTCCTGTAGAGGTTATTTAAGCTGCTGTTATTGCTGCATCCACGACACGGCGGACGTCACCAACACATCACCTGCTTTCAGGGTGTTTTGTCGCACACTGACAGCCATTTTGACGTTTGGCAGTGATGATTTTTTCTAAAATGGTTGATTTTCCACCATGGTTATGAACGTCCTGCCGAATTTCAGCTTCGCTGTGGTTGAAGCAATAACAAATTTTCTGGTCCATTTTTATTTCTCTCCTTCGGTCAATGATTCTTCGATAATCGACTCAATAATCGGGCAGCTTTGTCTCTGATTCTGCGCATTACACGCAACAACCAGTTGGCTCAACACCCCTTTCATCTTGTCAAGAGTTTCTATCTTGCTGCTGATAGCCGTAATCTTCGTTTCTGCCCGGAGCCTGATCTCGTTACAGTTCTGCTCTGAATTGATAGACAAATCGAGCAACTCGCCAATCTCTTGCAGTGAAAACCCCAGCTTTTTGGCCTGCCGGATAAAGCGAACGCGGATGACAGTCTCTGCAGGATAATGACGAAATCCCTCCATAGGTTTTCGCGGCTGTTCTATCAGCCTCTGACGTTCGTAAAAGCGAATCGTTTCAACACCAACTCCTGCACATTTTGCCAGGGCTCCAATGGTAAGATCAGACATGACAATCCCCTTCTCTTTGACTTAATAGTAAGAATAACTGCCGTACCTAGGTACGGAGTCAACATTATTTTATCTTTTGTTGACGGGGCTGTACAGTGACTGGATATCTTCTGGGTTTCAGGCAGGCGGCCTACTTTATTTGAGGGCAATCCTGGCCTCATTTGCAAAAGTAGTAAGTATTGACATTCTGCCATTCACAGGAAGATAGGCTTGAAGCTAGAAACGAAGTCCCTACCCTGCGGAGATTTTTTCATTCTGGTTATGCACTAAACTCAAGTTGAAGCAGGACAAGCTTCTGGAGTCAACTTCAGCTGGGAGTTTGTTATCGGCGTTGCCTGTGCTGCTTGTTGCAT
>JASFYS010000004.1:0-8079 GCA_045047095.1 Desulfuromusa sp.
AACGTTTTGGATAACCGGTGGCGTTGCGAATTTGCGTGACCCACCGAATTTAACGCGTACCTGGTGAGCTTTTTCCATCCGGTTTATTGCATTGTTAGGGTTTCTACCGTCTGAAAACGTTGCCAAGTGAATTATTTGCATTTCCGCGACGGATAACAACACGATTGTTTTTAGCTTCTGTGAGGTCAAGAGATAATGTTGAAACTTTATTCTTTAATTCAGAAATTTGCTCAATTAGAGCGGCAATTTTTGCCTTTGTATAAAACCGATAAATTAGGCCAACAACGAAAAACCATATTAGGACTACTCCTAGAATCATTATTACCCACGTTTGCCATGTATATTCTTCTAGGAATCCCAACGATTTTAGGGTTGGTGGCGATAGGCTTGCCAGAGTCGCAAGTAGAGCAAGCAAAATTTGGCTTTTTAATGCTCCTACTATTAATAAACTTGTTTTATGTGAAATTGATTCAGGATCTATTTCTTTCATTTCTTGAACCCTAACGACAAGCTCAGATGACACAGAAAAGATAAGAGAGTTACCTTCAATAGCACACTGAACTTGGTAAAAGTTGACCTTTAATAAACGAGTGGCGCTTTCTGTGGTCAGCTGAAGCGCCTTGTTAGCCTTGGGTAATTGATGACTTTTGAAGCAACTACCACCCTATATATTTAGTTCTCTTTTCAAATGCTCTTGCTGTAACAGGGCTTTTTTATGCAATGCGATGACTGTTTGGGTATTTCGGTGAAAATGAAAGTGTTTCGTTAAAACAAAAAACTACAAGGTGCTAATTTCCTCCAGTAACTCGACAACCCCAGACCGGAATACATCTTGGCTTTAAATAGAAAAAATACTGTTCGACAATTGATTTGCCCTGTTACTTCCTACCCAAACCTATCAATAGTTAATGACTGGTAATAAGTAACAAAAAGGAGACCCAAGATAACCTTTCATTTTCGTATGAATTTATGAAGAAATTACTCTAAATTTTGCTATAGGCTAATGTTTTTGATAACCGGCGGCGTTGCGAACTTGTGTGAATTACCGCTGGTTTTGTTTTTCAAATTACCGACAAGCTTATTCCGTCAGGTTGATTTGGTTGTTATGCGTTAGTTTGACTTCCATTAATATTACTCTTCACTTTTATTTAATAGGGCAGAAGAATTATCAGGGTTACTTTGTCGGCCTTTAAAGATTAAATCTTTTGCAGCTATGGCCGCCCCTCCAGTAATGAGTAAGCAAGCCACAATAATTATGAAGGTAAGCTCTGCGAATCCAGCGGCAACAAGGATCATAGTTGAAAGCAACGGTGCCAGATAAGATGCCGCACCTAAAACCTGAATATCGCCATGTTTTACGCCGTAATCCCAGACATAAAAGGCTAAGCCGACTGGTCCGAGACCCAAGCCCACTGTGGCAAACCATTCCCCCGTGCTTGATGGCCATACCGTATTCTCCAGAATAAGGTGTGCGATGAATGCCAGGACTGATGTCATTAGGCAAAATCCAGTTACGACATCAGTTGGAATATGTGCAACTTTTCTCGATAAAACTGAGTAGCCCGACCAAATAAGCGCGCAGGCCAAAGCCATAACGTACCCATAGGTGTACTGAATTTGAAAATCGGCTAGGGTCCCTTTTGTAACAATTAATGCAGCTCCTGAAAGACCTAGGATTGCGCCGAAAACATGGTGTAATCGGATGCGTTCACCTGGAAGCAATGCTGAAAACAATACGATCAACAACGGCCAGAGAAATGCAATTAAGCTGGCTTCAACTGGCGGGGCGTTTCGCAAGGCCGTGAAATAGGCAAAGTGATACCCGAAAAGACCTACAATCCCTAATATCCATATAGATACAGGTTGTCGAAGTGTCCTGATTCGAGAAGGTTTGAAAGCCCACCTCAGCATTCCAATTGCCCCTCCGATAGCGAAGGTTATTGCGGCAAGCTGGAAAGGAGGGACATTTCCGCTGGCCGTCGTAAGCAAAGCTAGAAGAGCCCAAAGAAGTATGGCTACGAAGCCAACTAATGTTGCAGTGTTTCTAGTCATTTTTTTCCATCAACCTCAAGGGATTGAAAGCGTCTGTAGCAAATTATTGCCATGCTGCGAGATTATGGCACTCGTTGTAAGAAGCATAAAGTTTTGATAACGGCGGCGCTGCAAATTTGCGTGACCCACCGCAATGTGGTTTTGCTTTTCAATTTACCTGACACGTATTTTCCGTCAGGTTGATTTGATTGTTATATCATTTAACTTACTTATTTTATTGGTTTAATTTCAAGATCTGTGTCAAATCTTATCAAAAAACCATCAGGGTCCATCACCAAAAATTGTCGAACCCCGACCATTTCACTTCCAACTCGATAAGATCTTTCTTCAATTGGAAATTGAATTGGATACCCATTATCTAAAAGACGCTGATGTTCGACTCGGCAATCTGGTGAGTTTATTAAAAAATTCATGCCTCTACCGAATGGATATTTCAATTCACCAGTCCGCCATTGACGTTCTTTGATAAATTCATCCTCGGTTACTGCGTAAAATTCGTCAATCTGTTCCAACATAAAATAAGCACCATGTAAATGAACAGCTATAAACTTATACTCAGAACGTTCATAAGCAATTTCAAATCCCAGAACATCACAATAGAATTGCTTACTTTTCTCAATATTTGATACAAACAACTCTGGTATTAATGGAGGGAGTACTGGCTCTCTTTTACTCATTTTATTCTCGGCTGAATTGAAATATAACGTTCGAGTTAAGTGGCCGCAGCGAAGCGGAGGTCACGCTTGAACGATTTGTTATGTGTTTTTAAAATAAAATTCTCCCTATTTTTTAAATAATTTAACGAACTCAGTTACGTAATCAAATAATTCGTATTTTTGTGGGTTTCGCGCAATCATTCCAATTGCTGCATATGTTATATCCCTCTCTTTTGGCCAACGAAGCAAATATTTTTCACCTTTAGGCGTGCTTTCTTTTAGGTCAACAACTATGCGCTTTTGATTTGCCTGCCCAATTGCAAATAACGAAAAACCTTTTACTTTGTCTAATTCTGGTTTATCTGCTGAGTCACCGTATCTATATACTTCCATACCGCCTCTGTAAATATCGGTTATACCTATTTGACCTTTAAATTCTGCAACATTATTAAAAAGCATGCCTAACTTAATTGCTTTTTTGCGACTATGTTTTTCACACATTACATAAGTTGCAGCACGCACATAATCAACAGCATTAAATTCATGTCCAGTTCGGCCACCAGTAAATGGAGTGGTTTCTATAGAGTTCTCTTTAAGTAAATGAGAAATAACTTTGGAAATACAATTACCAACATCAAATAACAATAATAACGGCAAAATTTGAGAGCCGCTTTTTAATTTATTCTTATTTTTATTTGCTTCATCGATAGTAATTACATCTAGATGACTTAGATGGCTGTAATACCGAGACAGCATCTCGTCATAGAGCACACCTATATCGGAATCTTTTTGACACGAAGCATCTATTATTGAGTCTGTTGTCTGTCTGCGTTCCTTTTTTTTCTTAGCAGCGCCAATATAAATTTTTACTCATAATACTACGGTTAAACTTATGAAACAAGCTAAAAAAACAACAGAAAAAACGGATATTATTGAACGTTTCTGGGATCGCTTTATCAGTATTGTTCACAAAAAAGGGGTAAAAAAACCATTTGATCGTTGGTATGTGATTCGCGCGGAGGAGTATATTGAATCCCACCCTAGCAAGCGGCTTCAAGACCATAATAAGCAGGATGTAGAAAGTTGGCTTGCAGCGCTAGGCAGAAAAGATAACCTGAAAAGCTGGCAATTTAAACAAGCAGCACATGCTATGCAGATTTTATTTTGTGAAATGGTGAAACCTGCATGGGCAACAGAGATTGACTGGGATCATTGGAAGGATGCTGCCAGGGACTTGGAACCGGATCATGTCACGATCGGGCGTGAAGGGAGTAATGCCGTAAACGGTAATGTGGCTCATTCTTCAACCAAATATAGTTCGTTGCAGGAAACCCGGGAAAAACATCCACAACTGATGAAAAAGCTGGTTGACAGTCTGCGCATGGGTCAGTATGCCTACCGGACAGAAAAAAGTTATACCGATTGGATCTGCCGTTTTCTGGCCTATTTTGATCATAAAGATCCACACCAGATGGGCAGCAGTGAAGTCTTTACTTTTTTGGAATATCTGGCACTACAACGAAAAGTTGCCAGCAGTACCCAAAATCAGGCCCTGAACGCGCTGGTCTATTTGTATGATAAAGTCCTGGAGCAGCCGTTTGGCGATCTTGGTCCTTTTGCCCGGGCAAAACGTCCACGCCGTTTGCCGGTGGTCCTGTCGCGGGAGGAAGTTCGCCGTTTACTGGCTGAAATGGACGGCACTTTTGGCTTGATGACGCAATTAATGTACGGTACCGGAATGCGGCTGATGGAAGCAGTGCGGTTGCGGGTGCAGGATATCGATTTTGACTATGGCCAAATTATTGTCCGCGATGGCAAAGGAAAAAAAGACCGGGTTGTGCCATTGCCGGAGAAAATTGCAACGGCACTAAAAAAACATTTGCAACAAGTCCAGGCAATCCATCAAGAAGATCTTGCCCAGGGTCTTGGCAGGGTTTACCTGCCAGAAGCATTGCAAAGAAAATATCCTGCTGCCGCGCAAGAGTGGGGGTGGCAATATGTTTTCCCTAGTTCACGAGTGTCGGTTGACACCCGCAGTGGTGAAAAACGACGCCATCACCTGCATGAAAATGGCTTACAGAAAAAAATCAAACTTTGTGCAGCCAAAGCGGGGATTGTCAAACGGGTCAACAGTCATGCATTGCGTCATTCTTTTGCGACCCATGTTCTGGAAGCTGGATATGATATCCGCACAGTACAGGAACTATTAGGACATGCCGATGTTTCGACCACGATGATTTATACTCATGTGCTTAATAAACCGGGCTTAGGAGTCCGCTCACCACTTGATTATTAACTCATTTATCCCCCTCATCCGGCCTGCGGCCACCTTCTCCCTCATGGAGAAGGGTTGGGCGGAAGATTCGTGCTAATCAGAAATCAGGATAAAGTCTTTTATGGATCAAGAAACACAGCAGAATATCCACAACGCAACAATTCACAGCTTTATTGATGGCGTCACTGCAAACCAGCAGACAGTTGAAGTTCTTGGACTGCACGGTTCAGCTGATGCTTACTTGCTGGCCCAGCTACTGTGCAAAAGCACTAAACTGTTGGTGATTCTTTGTGCGGAACTGGAACCGGCGCGGCAACTGGTTGCTGAACTGCAATTTTTTCATCCCCATCCAAATGAGATCGCTCTGCTGCCCCATTGGGAGTTGAATCCCTATGATCCACTCACCCCACATCCTGAGCTTGAAGCGATTCGAATCACCACTTTAGCGGGGCTGAATCAGGGCAAAGTAAAGGCATTGGTATTGCCGGTGCGTTCGCTGATGCAAAAGATGATACCGCGCCAGATTCTCGATAGCGTTTCTCTGGAACTTCTTGTCGAGGAAGAATATGAACGCAAACCACTGCTGAACTCCTTAAGCCAACTTGGTTATCAACCCGTTCCCCTGGTTGAAGAACGCGGGAGCTTTGCGGTTCGCGGTGATATTATTGATCTGTTCTCCCCCGATGCAAAACAACCCGTTCGGCTTGATTTTTATGGTGATTTTATTGAAAAAATGCGCCCCTTTGATCCGGCCAGCCAGCGTTCTGGGGATGCAACCTTGAAGGCACTGACCCTGATTCCGTCGAGAGAAATGATTCTGCACGGATCATTTCTGGAAACCCTCGGACAAAAGCTGAAACAACGCTGTGATGAGCTGGCGATCCCACGGACTGATCGTGACGCCATCATGACGGAACTGCGTGAGGGAATTCTTTCACCGGGACGGGCATTTCTGCTCCCTTTCAACTATCCAGAACTTGACTCGCTAGAGCAATATCTTGATAACCCACATCTGGTGATGATCGATCCACCAGCCATTGAACAGGAGATTGACCAGTTTCAGCGTGATATCCGTGACGGTGAAACGCGGATGTTAAATCAAGGGTTACCACACGCTCGCCGCCAGGCTTTGTACCTTGAACCAGATGAACTGCAACCTTTACTGCAGAATCGATCACGGATTGAAATCTCACGGTTGCAGGTCATTCAGTTGGACGATGAACGGCAATGTTATCATTTCAACTGCCAGGGTAATAGTTCTCTGCGGGCAAAACCAACCACTGATCAGGATGGTCTCGAACCCGTTCTGGAACGACTACAGCACCACAAAAACAACAATGAAAAAATTCTGTTGGTCTGCCATCAACAGGGACAAGCCAAACGTTTGCAAGATCTGCTTGCTGCCCACGAAGTTGATCTGAGCATCGAAACAACCCTGAATCTGTCTGATTTAACATCAAAATTGCCGAAAATAACCATTGGTGAATTAAGTCATGGTTTTTATCTGCCGGACGAGAAGCTCAATATTATCAGCGAAGAAGAAATTTTTGGCGGGCGCAGCCATCGGCAGAAAAAAACCGGGAGGCAACGCGCGCGGCAGTTGATGACCAGTTTGGCAGAATTGAAAAATGGTGATTTCATTGTTCATACTGACCATGGGATCGGCCGCTACCTTGGATTGACACATCTGCAAACTGGAACGATCGAAGGCGATTTTTTGAACCTTCAATATGCTGGAAACGACAAACTTTATCTGCCGATTGAGCGCATTGAAAAAGTGCAAAAATATATTGGTGGTGAGGGCTATGCTCCTAAGCTGGATAAAATGGGCGGACAGGGTTGGGCTAAAGCTCATCTTAAAGCCCGCGCTGCAGTTGAAGAATTAGCGCGACAGCTGCTGGAACTCTACGCCAAGCGGGAACTGCGCCAGGGATTCGCCTATTCTCCTCCTGATCAGTTATTCCGCGAATTTGAGGCAACATTTCCGTATGAAGAAACGGTCGACCAGCAACAGGCCATAGAAGACATTCTGGACGATATGCAATCGACCAAACCGATGGATCGCTTGATCTGTGGTGATGTCGGCTACGGAAAAACCGAGGTTGCCATGCGTGCTGCCGTCAAGGCCGTTCTGGACAGCAAACAGGTGGCGGTTCTGGTGCCGACCACGGTTCTGGCGAGCCAGCATTGGGAAAGTTTTCAACAGCGGCTGCAGGATTTCCCCATCCGGGTCGAAATGGTTTCGCGCTTTCGCACCACCGCAGAAAACCGGAAAACGCTGGAAGCGGCCGCAGCGGGTAAAATTGACATTCTAATCGGCACCCACCGCTTGTTACAACGCGACGTCCGCTTTAAAGATCTTGGATTATTGGTGGTTGACGAGGAACAGCGCTTTGGGGTCAGTCACAAAGAGAAACTGAAACAGTTGCGTGCCGAGGTCGATATCCTCACCCTGAGCGCAACCCCGATCCCCCGGACTCTGCATATGAGTATGACCGGGATGCGGGATTTGTCGGTGATTGAAACGGCGCCAGTTGATCGGTTGGCAATCCGTACCTATGTCACCCGTTTTGATGATGAGCTGATTCGCCAGGCAATCCTGCGTGAACTGCGCCGGGGCGGACAAATCTACTTTGTCCATAACCGGGTACAGACCATTGATGCCATGGCAGAACAATTGCGCCAGCTGGTTCCGGAAGCAACCGTTTCTGTCGGTCATGGTCAGCTGGCGGAAAAAGATCTGGAACAGGTGATGCTTGATTTTATCGCCGGCAAAAGTAACTTGCTGGTCGCGTCAACCATTATCGAAAATGGTTTGGATATTCCCCGTGCAAACACCATTATTATCAACCGTGCTGATCGCTTTGGCCTTTCACAACTCTACCAGCTGCGGGGTCGGGTCGGGCGCAGTGACCGCCGCGCCTATGCCTACCTGTTGATTCCAGGAGAGGCCGCACTGACGAAGGATGCCCGGGAACGACTCCGGGTTCTGCAAGAGCTCACCGAGTTAGGAGCTGGATTTCGAATTGCCAGTCATGATCTGGAACTGCGTGGTGCCGGTGATCTGCTCGGCGGCAAACAATCTGGGCCGATTGC
>JASFYS010000005.1:0-29996 GCA_045047095.1 Desulfuromusa sp.
TCCCGCATCAGCGTTACCCTCATAGGCACCTGAATCAGAGAGGCTATCTCCAAAAATGTAGAGTTGATTGAAATCTGCAAATGACGTTGTGGACGCTATTAGCATGGCAAGGCATGCGGTTATCAGTATTTTCTTCATACTTGTTCCTCCTGATGCTAGTTATCGAAATAAACATGGGCGGATCTATGCGAAAACAGACAGGGCAAAGCCAAGCAAAGCGGGTTGATTTTACTTTTCTAAAGGAACCCTGGCGTTGATGTCTTGATTCTTTTGCGGAGTTCAGGGGACAGTTTATCTATCTCTTGATTCCGCAGACAAGAACCCGCAGGTCACGTCCCAACAGATACCTCCCTTTTTGTCCAGGTTAACAAAAGGTGCTGGCAGGTTCTTGGCAGCTCAGCCGTGCTTTTCAAGTAACTGGGCGAACATTTTCTCAAGAGCAGGAATGTCGTCCTGAATAGCCTTCCATATGACTTCCTCATCCACACCAAAATATTCATGGATCAGGACGTTGCGTATTCCTCTTATTTGTTGCCAGGGAATATGAGGATATCGGGATTGGAAGTCTGCCGGGATATGATTTGCGGCTTCGCCGATAATTTCAAAGTTGCGAACCATCGCATCAATGGTTTTTTTATCCTCACACCAAGTGGGATAATCCATGCCCTCGGTGTAGGTACGGATATTTTGAATCGACTCAAAAATATCCTCTGCTCGTAGTTGCCAGTTTCTAGCAGACACGGATTGCCTCGGAGAGAATTGTGTCGCGCAGTTGTCGCTTGAGAGCTTTACGGGTCACTATGTCAACCGGAACACCGAGTAAATCTTCCAGATGAGTCTTCAGCTCAATATAGCGCAACAATCCGGGGGTCGTTGCAAAATCGATCAGAACATCGAGATCGCTATCCGCGTTTGCCTGGTTGCGTGCTACAGAACCAAAAATAGACAAATTTGCCACACCGTATTGGTTACGTAGCTCAGTCAGATTGTTGGCCAGCTGTTCGATTGCTTCCTCTCGGCGCATAAAAGTTCTCCCTGAAAGTTCCAAAGCGATTCTGCCACATGTGGGGGGGGATGTAAACTACAGGCATAAGAGAAAGAGACGCTGAGCTAAGGGGCAGTCTGCTTTGAGGACAGAGAGAAGGATATTCTGACGCGAGTTCGGTGGAGAAAATAAAAAAGGGATCTGCATATCATGCAAATCCCTGAATTTTTTTGGTTGCGGGAGAAGGATTTGAACCTCCGACCTTCGGGTTATGAGCCCGACGAGCTACCAGACTGCTCCATCCCGCGACAACGGTTGTAGACAGTAGCCGAATTGGACTCGCTGGTCAACCTGTTTTTGTCTTTTTTTTGCGCGCTATTGTGCAGGGGGTGTTATTGGTGTAGAACCAACGTCTGATGTCGTCATCCCTTCTCCCTGGAGGAGAAGGTGGCTGCAAGCCGGATGAGGGGGCTTGTGGCAATGCTGAAATGCTGGTGATTCCCCCTCACCCTGACCCTTTCTCCAAGGAGAGGGGACTATTCTTGGGATTTTAAATGCGGGAAACAATTGAACTTGAACAGGCTCTTGAGCGGCAACGCAAAGGGACTTTAATCATCGACGTACGAACTCCGGCTGAGTTTGCCGAAGCAACAATTCCCGGCGCAGTTAATGTTCCTATTTTTAGTAACGAGGAACGGGTGCAGGTTGGAACTTTGTTTAAGCAACAGGGGAAAAGGGACGCGCGAAAACTTGGTGTCCAACTGGTTGCACCGAAGATTCCCCTGTTAATGGATCAAATTGAAAATTTGCGGCGGGATCATCCCGGGCCGGTGATAGTTTTTTGTTGGCGCGGAGGGATGCGCTCACTGGCGATGACTTCATTTATGAACCTTGCGGGTATTCCGGCGCAGCAGCTGTTGGGTGGTCACAAGGGATTCCGGCGTAAAATTCTCGATTATTTCGAGCAACAACAATGGCCACCAGTTTTTGTTCTACGTGGATTAACCGGAACGGGGAAAACCAGAATTTTACAGCAGTTGGCTGCGCTGAATTATCCGGTTGTCGATCTGGAAGGATTGGCGAACCACCGGGGCAGTGCGTTTGGTGCTCTGGGGCTGGAACCGCAGCCATCGCAGAAAAAGTTTGAAGCACTCCTCTGGGCGCGATTGGAAGAGCTGAAAGAAAGTCCCTATCTAATCACCGAAGGGGAGAGCCTCCATATCGGTCGGATCATGGTACCGAAAACATTTCATCAGGCGATGCAGATCCAACCTAGTCTCTGGGTTAATGCCTCTCTCGATGTGCGAACACAGATCATCCTTGAAGATTATCCCGCCCTCGATCAATTAAAAGAACAGTTTAAAAAACCAATCCATGCTTTAAAAGAACGGCTGGGTGGCAAAGTTGTCACTGAGTTTCTCGAATTATTAGATACCGGGCAGTGGGATAAACTGGTGCGTGAGCTGATGGTTCGTTACTATGATCCGCTTTATATGCATACTTTGCCAGAACGAAGAGTTGAAGTTGAGTTGGAAACAGTTGAGTCAGCAACACAGAAGGTTGCTGCTGCACTGGATGAGTTGGCGAAGAAAATCCCCCTGGCTCCCCTTTGGCAAAGGGGGGAACATAGGGCACGGGGATAAAAACCTCCCCTTTTGTCAAAGGGGGGATAACCATTATAAAGTACCGAAAAGAGGGTTGCGATGAAAATTACAGTCAAAAAAGGAAATGCTCTGGAACAGAAAACAGCTTGTCTGGTGCTGGGTGTCTTTGAAGAAAAATACAAAGAAGAGCCGTTGGTTCAGCTTGATCAACAGGTCGGGGGAGCTTTTGGCCGAGCCACCAGAAGCAAGGAATTCACTGGCAGCAAAGGTGGAACCTTATTGTTGCATGGTGGGAATCAGGCTGTTGCTGAACGAATTTTACTGATCGGGTTGGGACAGGAATCTGCTTTTTCGCTTCGTTCTCTGCGGCAGGTAACCAGTGACGCAGTGAAGTTTTTGGCTGGAAAACACTTGGGAAGTTTTGTTCTTGCATTACCGCAGGTACCGATCAAGAAAACCGCTTTTGCTGAACGGATTCAGGCTATTACTGAAGGACTTTTGTTGGCAGATTACCGTTACGATCGCTATCTCCCTAAAGCGCAAGCAGGGCAACCGGTGGTTGTGGACAAGGTTGTTTTGCTGGTTTCTACCAAGGAAAGTACTAATGTTGCAAAAGCTGCTGTTGAAACGGCTGAAGCTGTTGGTGCAGGGGTCTGTTTTGCCCGCGATCTGGTGAACGCTCCGGGAAACCTGAAATCCCCAAAGTATCTGGCAATGCAGGCGGTTGCCATGGCGGAGCAGGTTGGGATCAAGGCCAATTTACTCGATCGTCGAGAGTTGGAGCGGCAGGGTTTTGGTGCCATGCTTGGTGTTGCACAGGGGAGCGAACGAGAGCCGTATCTGATTGTGTTGGAATATCAGGGTGGAAATGAAGCTGACCAGCCGATTGCTCTGGTTGGCAAGGGAGTCACGTTTGATGCTGGCGGAATTTCCCTGAAACCAGCGGAAAAAATGGATGAGATGAAGATGGATATGGGGGGTGCAGCCGCAGTGCTCGGAACCATCATGGTGGCTGCAAGGCTGAGGCTGCCGATCAATCTGGTTGCTGTTGTGCCTGCGGTGGAGAATATGCCTTCCGGGACAGCGATCCGTCCTGGTGATATTCTCACCTCATTATCGGGAAAAACCATTGAAGTTTTGAATACCGATGCCGAAGGTCGACTCATCCTGGCTGATGCGCTTACCTATGTCGGGCGCTACAAGCCACGTGTTGTTATCGATGTTGCTACTTTGACCGGGGCGGTTATCGTTGGTTTGGGTAACTGTGCCGCTGGTGTTCTTGGCAACCACGACGGCCTGATCCGGAAATTGATTAAAGCCGGGGAACAGAGTGGCGAACGGCTTTGGCAATTGCCGCTCTGGGAGGAATACGCTGAGTTGATCAAAAGTGATTTTGCCGATGTGAAAAATACCGGCGGTCGAGCCGCTGGAACCATCACCGCCGCAGCTTTTCTGCAGAAATTTGCCGACGACTACCGCTGGGCACATCTCGATATCGCCGGGATGGCCTGGGAAGGGAGTGGCAAGGCTGGGCAACCCAAAGGGGGAACTGGTTTTGGTGTGCGAGTCTTGGTTGAATATCTGCACGGAACTATAAAAATATGAGCCAAGTATTTCTGTGGAAAAAGTGTTCGTATTTTTCTCCAGATTCTTGATGGCCTGTTTCAGAAAAGTATACTTACCGGCCAAGATTCCGATCAGGATAAAGAAAAAAGGGATTTCAGATAGAGTATACTTGAGTGCTAATAGTCTTCAGATAAGGATTTTGGTCTGGAACGTTAAGATTTAACCGATGGTGGATTTATGAAGCTCTTCAATCCTTTACAAACAGTCACCTCCCTGTTCCGAAGTCCACCGAAAAAAATTGGTCTACCCCCTGGCTCGTTGATTCATGTGGGCGAACAGAAGATGGAGCGACCAGTCTTTTCGTATTTTGATTATTCAGAAGACTTTATTATAAGTGAAACCGATGTCAGTTTGGAAACCTGTTTACCATTGAAAACCCAGCCGACTGTTAGCTGGATCAACTTGGACGGAGTTCATGACCCCACTCAAGTCGAAGCCATCGGCAACGCTTTCGACCTCCATGCGCTGACGTTGGAAGATATCCTGGATACGAACCACCCGCCGAAATTTGAAGAGTTTGAAAAATCAGCCCTGATTATCTTGAAAATGTTCTTTTTCGATGAACAAAGTCATCAGATTCAAGCAGAGCAAATCAGTCTGGTGCTGACCACCGAAAATGTGCTGACTTTTCAGGAGCAGTCGGGCGACGTTTTTAATGAGGTGAGGCTACGTCTGGAGCGTAAGACTGGACGGATTCGCCAGCGCGGGCCAGATTATCTTGCCTATGCGCTGCTTGATTCTGTGGTGGATAGTTATTTCCATGTTCTTGAAAAAATCGGCGAACGGCTTGATTATTTGGAAACGGAATTGATCAGTCGACCAACGCAAGAATTACTGCAACAGGTTCACCAACTCAAAGGGCAACTGATCTATTTGCGCAGAGGTGTCTGGCCGCTGCGCGAATTGATCGGCAACTTGATGCACAGTGAATCACCGTTAATTGCTGACTCTACGAACATTTTTTACGCGATCTTTACGACCACGGTCTCCAGGCTCTCGAAACTGTAGAAAACTTTCGTGATACGGCCTCTGGGCTGGTTGATCTCTATATGTCGAGCGTCAGTCAACGGACGAATGAGGTGATGCAGGTTTTGACGATCACAGCATCGATATTTATTCCGTTGACCTTTATCGCCGGTATTTATGGAATGAATTTCGAACTGATGCCGGAATTAAAGTGGCGTTACGGCTATCCGATGGTTTGGGGACTGATGATTACCTGTGTTGTCGGAATGCTCTGGTTCTTTAAGAGGAAAAAATGGTTCTGAGATGTTTGCTAAATATCATTTTACTCTTGTGCCTGATCTCCCCGGCTCCATCTTGGGCAGCTGATGTTGTTGCAACGGAACCTGTTGCCGGCGAAACCGCAACCCAGGTTCCTGCCTTCCCCGGGTTGAGCGAGTTGGGTCCACGTTCCACGGCTCTGGCAGATTTTGTTGCCAGATCAGAAGGGCGTCTTCTGCAATTGGCTGATCTATCCAGGCAGAATGAATCTTTGGCGGGGATTTCTGAGCAGTTTAAAAAGATAACAGCAGAGATCAAGCCCCTTGGTTCTCCAGATGACTGGTATGTCGATCGCTTGACCAACTACCTTAACCTGTTCACCCAAATTCGTCAGAATCTGGATGGTCTGCAGGAAAAGGTGACTTCGCGTCAGCAGGAGGTCGAAGAAATCCGCAAGCAGGCGCAGAAAGATAGAGAATTCTGGACGACCTGGGGAGGGGAGCTCAAAAAGCAAGGGGTCACACTCCCGAAACAAACGGTGGATCTGGTTAAGAGATTATTGGGTCAGCTTGGTGCTTCATTGAAAAAAACAACCTTGCTGTTAGTGCAGTTGCAGGAAAAAGTCAGCACTATCTATCGTCAGGTGAGTTCTGCTGGTGATAATCTGAGCCTTTCGCTGGCGAAATTACGCAAAGCGACTTTTCGCAAGAACGCTTATTCCTTTGGTTCCGCAAAGTTTTATCGCCAATTTACAGCAGATTTGCAAGTTCAGGCCAAAGCAGGATTGACGGCCGCACTCAAATTTAACCAGTCCTATCTGGAAGAAAACGGTTGGCTCTTGGGATTGATGGCAGCTGTTTTTTTTCTGGTCGTCAGTTTTCTGCGTCATTATCGGAGTCAACTCCAGGAAACCGAAGAATGGCACTTTATCCTCAGACATTCCTGGGCTGCGGCAAGTTTTTTTGCAATCATTGCTTTTTGGTTCTGGTTTCCTGCACCGCCGCCACTATTTCGTTTTGCATTTTTACTGCTGGCCGCAGTTTCGGCTACGGCTTTGGCAATACCTCTTTTGAAAAATCGTCGACAAGCATGGGTGTTATCACTGGCCGCATTAGTGGTTTTCCTCACGTCAGCGTTTCGTTTAATCGCCCTTCCACAACCCCTGTTCAGAATTTATATTGCTCTTCTGGCAATCGTCTTCATCCCTCTCTTGATTCAACAGGTTCTTTTCTCTAAAAGTATTCGACAATCAGGAGAAGGCCGGCTATTCAGAGTCCTGATGCGCTTGACTGTGATTGTCCTGGCAATCAGTCTCATCGGACAGATTGCTGGATACATGAACTTCTCAACCTGGTTAATCCAGGCGACTTTCGAAACTGGGATGGTGCTGCTCTTTGCAAAAATGGCGGTCATGCTAATGAGCGGCGGAATTGAATTGGGCAATGGCTTGCTGGTTCAGTCGGGGCAGCCATTTTTTAGAGAATTTGGTGCAGAGCTGGCTCTGCGTCTGAAAAGACTGCTGAAGTTCCTGATTTACGGTTTCTTGATTCTATATCTTCTCCCGGTCTGGCGCCTTTTTGCAACCATGAACGACGGCTGGAATTATCTTAGTCAGTGGACAATTGCGCTTGGCAACTTCAACCTTTCGATGCAAATGCTGGTGTCGGCTGTCATCGCTTTATACTTGTCTTTGCAGGCATCCTGGGTGTTACAGGGGGTCAGCGAGGCACAGGTTCTCACCCGTCACGACGTTGATCGTGGTGTCCGTGACGCGGTCAAAAAACTGATTCATTATGGGGTCGTCCTGATTGGATTTTTGATAGCCCTGAGCCTGCTTGGGCTGAGTCTGCAACATTTTATTGTTGTTCTTGGTGCTTTCGGTGTTGGTATTGGTTTTGGTCTGCAGGATATCGTCAATAACTTTTTATCGGGTCTGATCCTGTTGTTTGAACGCCCCATTAAAGTGGGAGACGGGGTTCTGATCGATGGTGAATACGGTACAGTCAATCATATTGGCTTGAGATCGACTGTTGTTAAAAATCTGGATGAAGCTGAATTGATTGTGCCCAATTCGCAGATGATTTCGCAGAAAGTGATCAACTGGACTCTCACCAACCGGCGGGTTCGAGTGGTGGTGCCGGTCGGGGTTGCTTATGGCAGTGATCTGGAGAAAGTTCTGGCGATTCTGACCGATGTGAGTGAGCAGCATTCGTTAGTTCTTAAGAAACCGAAACCTTCTCCGCTTTTTGTTGAGTTTGGTGGAAGCTCCCTCGATTTCGAATTGCGTGTCTGGATCAGTAATGTGGATAATCGTCTGGAAGTTAAAAATGACCTGCTGCTTGCGATTGATCATCGTTTTCGAGAAGAGGGGATCGAAATTCCTTTTCCACAACAGGATCTGCATTTGCGCTCGGTTACTCCTGGAATCTTTCCTGTACATGAGGGGGAGTAAAAGTGTGATCAGGTTACTTCCAGTTTTTAGATAAATTATAATTTTTACCAGGCTCTAAATCTGCAAATTAGCAGGGCTTCCCCTTGCTTGACATGGACTGGAAACTGTTGCTAAATTGCTGCGTTCAAAGTGAGGTTTTTGCCTTAAAGCGATGTTGAAAAATTCCTGTCTCGATGGAAATATCTTTGACCGGGTGGAGATTAAATAGATGCGTTTTTCTGATTCACACTTGGAAACTGACCTGCCAAAAGGGGTGCGCGATTTTCTGCCACTTAAAGCTGCCAAGGTGGAATATCTACAGCAGCAACTGCAGCAGGTTTATGCCGCTTGGGGTTTCCGTCCGGTGATCACTCCTCAGCTGGAATATCTGGATGTTTTGGAGCGGGGTTTTGGAGCCGGGCTGCGAGAACGGACGTTTCGTTTTGAGGATCGTCAGAGCGGTCGCCTGCTTGCTTTCCCCCCCGATATAACCCCGCAGATTGCCCGGATTGCAGCGACCCGGATGAGTGAATTACCATTACCGCTGCGCCTTTGTTACAGTGGCCGAGTTTTGCGCCATACTGAGCAGCAGGCTGGGAAAGATCGCGATATCTTTCAATCCGGGGTTGAGTTGATCGGCCTGGACAGCCCCGAAGCGGATGCTGAGATGATTGCCATGGCAGTTGAATCTCTGGCGGCGGTTGGGGCAGAACAATTTACTATCGATATTGGTCAAGTCGAGTTCTTCCGTGGGGTGATGGATGGTTTGCCATTGGCTGATCGTTTGGCTGAACAGGTTGCCGATGCTATTTTACGCAAGGATAGTTCTGAGCTGAAGCTGTTGTTGGAGCACAGCGAGTTAAAAGCTAGCAGTTGTGAAGAAATTCTTGCCCTGCCGCGACTTTATGGTGGCCGGGAAGTTTTGGAACGGGCTGAAAAATCCGTCAGTAACCAACGGTCTCGTAAAGCATTGGATAGCTTGACTCAGGTGTTGGATGTTCTGGATGTGTATGGTGTTTTGGATCATGTGACGATTGATCTTGGTGAACTCCGTGGTCTGAATTATCATACCGGAATCACTTTTCAGGGCTTTCTCTCAGGGATTGGGCACCCTGTTTGTAGCGGTGGCCGCTACAATAATTTAACCGAAAAATATGGATTTCCTGCTCCTGCAACCGGTTTTACCTTCAGTTTGTTGCCGTTAATATTTGCCCTGGATAAAAGTTTGGATCAGCAGGTTATCCTCAGCTGCGATCTGTTGATTTTTTCCACGGGTGAAAATTTGCGTGTGGCACAAGAGCTGGCTTGTCAATTCCGGCAACTGGGATATACTGTTGCCCGGGATATCCTTGATCGTCCTCAGGCAGAAGCCCTTGAATATGCCCGACAGATGAATTATCGTTTTATGGCGGTGGTTGCCGGGGAGGATCAGGATGTTGAACTGATCTCTTTGTCGGATGGGGAGAAAAAACAGGTTTCTTGGCAACAGTTGAAGCAAAAAGAGTTTGAGCTATAATAACTATTTAAGCGTCAATGGCATCAGGTTATTGACATAACAGGAGCATACTAAGGACATGGCCAACGTAATTATTGTCGGCGCCCAATGGGGTGATGAAGGCAAAGGAAAAGTTGTCGATCTCTACACCGAATACTCTCAGGAAGTCGTTCGCTACCAGGGGGGGAATAATGCCGGACATACTCTGGTTGTCGGTGACGAGAAAACGGTTCTACACTTGATTCCATCAGGGATTCTCCACGAGGGGAAGCGTTGTATTATTGGTAATGGTGTGGTGCTTGATCCGCAGGTTATCCTTGAAGAAATTGATGGCTTGAGAAAAAAAGGTTATTTGAAAGATGAAAAACAGTTGATGATTGACGGAGCTGTCAACTTGATCATGCCTTATCATAAAAAAATCGATATTGCCCGGGAACAAAAAGCTGGAGCCAAGAAGATTGGGACCACTGGCCGGGGGATCGGACCCACCTATGAAGATAAGGTTGGTCGCCGTGGTATTCGCTTTGCCGATCTTTTAAAACCGGAAACCTTTAAGCGTAAATTGCACGAGGTTCTCCCCGAGAAGAATTTTTATCTGGAAAAATATCTAGGTGAAAAACCTTTGTCTGAGGATGAAATTGTTGCAGAGTATCTCGGCTATGCAGAACGGCTGCGTGGTTACTTGGGACGTGCTTCAACAACCATCGATCGCGCTATAAAAGATGGACATAACGTCCTGTTCGAAGGAGCTCAGGGAAGTCTGCTCGATATTGATCACGGAACTTACCCTTACGTCACGTCATCTTCAACCATTGCTGGTGGGGCTTGTACCGGAGCAGGTATTGGACCACATCTCATCGATGAAGTTATTGGCATCTCCAAAGCCTATGTGACCCGGGTGGGTGAGGGGCCATTCCCCACTGAACTGAATGATGAGATGGGCGAGCAATTGCGCGCTGCTGGCAGTGAATTTGGAGCCACAACTGGTCGCCCGCGTCGTTGTGGTTGGCTCGATATCGTTGCTCTGCGTGAAGCTGTTCGTACCAATGGTTTAACCGGTATTGCGCTGACAAAAATGGATGTTCTGAGTGAACTGGAAACGGTTAAGGTTTGCACTGCTTATCGCTACAGAGAAGAACTGTTGGAAGAATTTCCGCAGGATTATGATGTTCTCAAAGAGTGCACCCCGGTTTATGAAGAGATTGCCGGGTGGCAGAAAGATATATGTTCTCTTAGCGATTATGCTGAACTCCCCAATCAAGTTCAGGAGTATGTCGATAAAATAGAGGGTTGGACCGGTTGTCCGGTGGTATTGGTATCGGTTGGCCCGCGCCGGGATCAGACCCTTATTCGTACCAACCCCTTTACCGGAAAAGACTGAAAAAAGGGTTGACGCACTAAGGTGATTCACGTATAAAGTCCTTTCGTTGTTTGGGCCGGTAGCTCAGTTGGTAGAGCATCTGACTTTTAATCAGATGGTCGTGGGTTCGATCCCCCCCCGGCTCACCATTTAACATGTAGCATCCTGCGGATTCAATTTCCGCAGGGACTTAGAAGTTTTAAGTCCCTATCGTCTAGCCTGGCCCAGGACACCGCCCTTTCACGGCGGCGACGGGGGTTCGAATCCCCCTGGGGACGCCAAATCAAAAAGACCCTTTCCGTTTTTTCGGGAAGGGTCTTTTTGTATCTGTTGTCAATCGGGATTCGAAGCGAAGCGAGCGCTGACATTGCAGGACACTGAGGATGGCCGCATCAGCAAGTGGAGGGGAGCCGACGCCAGCTTATGCTTTTGACTTTGTTTTTGCTTGTCTCAATGTTTTTTGGTTTAAGGTGTCTCATGTGGCAATTTTCAGCCTTTACAAAACTCTTTTCCTAAAATTGCCAGTTTTCGATCCGTCCCCCAGCGATAACCGCCAATTCCACCATCGCCGCGTAAGACCCGATGACAGGGGATCAGGTAGCTGATCGGGTTATTGCCAATGGCGGTTCCGACGGCGCGACTGGCTGTAGGTTGCCCGATCTTTTCAGCCAGATAGCCGTAAGAAGTAACACAGCCTTCAGGTATTTTCAGCAATGCCTGCCAGACTTTAAGTTGAAAATTTGTTCCTTGGATTAATAGCTGCAAGGGTTTGGTTGCCGAATTATGCTGCGGACTGAAAACCTGCTGGATGATTTTTTTAGTGACAATGGCATCCTCTCTTAATAGAGCATTTGGCCAAGCTTTCTGTAACCTCTGTATGGAAATGTTGGCTTCGTCGGTTTCAATAAATTCCAATTTGCAAATCCCTCTTCCTGTAACGGCAATAAAGCATCTGCCGAAAGGGGTCGGGTGAATGGCGTAATCAATGTGTAGATCGCTCCCTCCTGATTTGTATTCTCCCGGGGTGACAGCATCCACGCTGATCAGTAAATCATGGAGGCGACTGGGGCTGCTTAACCCGACTGCAAAACTGGTTTCAAGTACTGACGTTGATTGTTCCAACAACTCTTTGGCATATTCACTGGTCAGGTGTTGGAGAAATCGTTTTGGGCTGATCCCAGCAAAACGATAAAATAACCGCTGAAAATGGTAAGGACTCAACCCGACCTGCTTGGCGGCAGTGTCAAGGGATGGCTGATCAAGAACCGAAGTTTTGAGAAAGTGGATTGCGGTGGCGATGCGCTGGTAATCGTCTGGCATGGATGACTCCTTGTTTATTTGATTTAAAATTACCACTGGTTGCCGGAGTTGCCAACCCGATTCTTGCTATTCGATTGGTATTTTCCACTTGCAAATCTACAGGAATTTAGGGTATTAAGTCCTTTCACGAAACACCTGCGGATTCAATTTCCGCAGGGACTTAAAATTATAAGTCCCTATCGTCTAGCCTGGCCCAGGACACCGCCCTTTCACGGCGGCGACGGGGGTTCGAATCCCCCTGGGGACGCCAAATAAAAGAAGCCCTTTCCGTTGATCGGAAAGGGCTTCTTTTATTCGTTCATTATCGGGATTCGAAACAAGCTCTTTATCTACTTTTTGAAAAGCTGGGACTAAATCCCATAACGTGGTCCGACAACCAACAAGGGGTTGGGAAGCTGCGACTGGATCAGCTCCATGCTACTGCCAAACAGAGCTTTGATCGAACCGTGTCCGTAGGCACCAAGAACCACCAGTGCGTCGTGGGGAATCTGGAAGAGATGTGTTTGCAGTGAACTTCCGGGGAAAACTTGCCAATCATGAGCGCTGAGCTGCTCCAATAGCCCTTGATCTTCCAGCACTGTTTCAAGCGTAGCACGGTCTCCAACACTGATAACCTGCAATGGTTGCTTGCTCTGCTTCTGAAAGGTGAGAGCCAAACGTAGTGCTTTGCTGGCAGATGGAGATCCTCCATAGAGGACCACAATCTTTTGCCATGGTTTAAAAACTGCACCGGGAATCAGGATTGGAAACGTGGCCTGCTGAACAATCTTCCGGACTTTTGGGCCGATATGACCAAGCCCGATCCGGTTACTGGCATCGCTGATAGAGCGGGGGCAGGTCATTACTGAACAATCGGTTGGTAAATCTGGAAGGCTCGTGGCGGTGTAACTTTCCTGGCGAATAAATTGGTACTCAAGATCTGGGTGCTGTGAAAGCACTTGCTCCACATGTTCCCGAGCCGTTAGAGGATCAAAAAGATAGGACTTATCGAGATCGACCTGAACAACCTCGCCACCGAAATAAAAGAGGAATTTTTTATCTTCCGGAATGTAAATATCAAGCGATAATTGCAACTTCTGGCAACTATAGGCAGACTGTAAAAGGGTTTCCCGCCCAAACGGGGTGTTGCGGAAAACGTGAAGAAGAGTTTGATTCATGGAGAGACTCCTTTTTTCTCAATTAGTGTGGATTGTAATACGCCCGGACAGGAAAAAGATCAACTGGAAATAATGCAGCGTGAAGTACCAACAAAATCATATTTTTCACTGTTTTTATTTTTCTGAACTGATTATGCTATCGTATTAATTTACAATCATACTTAAGCCACAATAGGGATTTACATGCTTCAATTAACCAATCAAGTTGAAATTTTTTCTGATGGAGCTTGCTCCGGAAATCCTGGTCCAGGTGGTTATGGCACAATTTTGCGCCAGGGAAAGCATGAGAAAGAACTTTCAGGTTATGCTGCTGAAACAACGAATAATCGGATGGAAATGCTTGGAGCGATTACTGGTCTGGAGGCGCTTAAACGCCCTTGTTGCGTTTGTTTAACAACCGATTCTCAGTATCTGGTTAAGGGGATGACTGAATGGATTGAAGGTTGGCAACGCAAGGGGTGGAAGAATTCAAAAAAAGTGGAAGTTGCCAATCGTGATCTCTGGGAGCGGTTGCTGGCGCTGGCTGGAAAACATCAGATTGAGTGGGTTTGGGTCAAGGGGCATGCCGGGCATCTGGAAAATGAACGCTGTGATGAACTGGCACGTTTGGAGATATCAAAAGCTTCTGCTAATATCGGGTAAATAGCAGTTATTAATTTAGGAGGGAAACATGTCTATCGAAAAACAAATTGAACGATTTTTTACCTCCCCGGTTTTTGGTGTGGTTGGTGCTTCAACCAATCGTGATAAATATGGAAATAAGGTTCTGCGCTGCTATCAACAGAACAACCTGCAGGTTATCCCGGTTCATCCAAAGGAAAAACAGATTGAAGCCGTTCACTGTGTTGCTTCAGTTGCAGACCTGCCCAAAGAGGTCCAAAGTATTTCAATAATAACGCCGCCAAAGATCACTGAAAAAATCGTTGAGCAGGCCGCGGCTCACGGAATCAAGAATATCTGGATGCAAGTGGGTTCTGAAAGCCCTGCAGCAGTCCAGTATTGTGAAGAACAGGGCTTAAACGTGATCGCTGATGGTAGCTGTGTGCTGGTTGTTCTGGGATATCATGAACATGAGTGATTGGTTCGCTTGACTCAGCATTTAATCGGATGTAATTGTTATTAACTGTTGCTACTTGACTTGGTATATAAGCCGTAAGTGAGTTCCAAAATGTTCCATCAACGTGTGGCATTATTTTTTTTCTTGCGACAAAGTTTCTGGGTAATTGCTGCTGGGGTTTTGCTGGTCGGTCAACTGCAGGTATTGCCCCGCTTCATTGCTTTCTCTACCGCGGCAGAATACAGTTGTCCCACTTTTAATTCGCTCCCTTCCGGGTGTTTTATTGCGCTGGTGGATAGCGATGAAGGTTCTGATTGTCTGCCATTTTTGACTCCAGAAATTATCCTATCCATTGCTACTGCTTTACTATGTCAACAATCTTCTCTTCAACTTCTGACTTCGGCTGTAGAGAGTTTTTCCTCCCTTTTTGCACGCCCCCCGCCAGTTATTCTTTTCTGCTTCAGCTAGTGCCCGCAAATCCATGAACCTTGGGTTGACTGATTGTTGAAGACTTGTGTTTCATCGGGATTGGGTGTGTTCCTTCATTAATAAAACTCTCTTGCGCAAGGATTTTTCATTGTGGATGTATTGCAGCAACATTTTAGTCAATTAAAAGATTCTCTCTCACAGCAGGTTATTGGCCAGCCGGAGTTGATTGAACGGCTGTTGATTGCACTGTTGGCTGATGGTCATTTGCTGGTTGAGGGTGCTCCTGGATTGGCTAAAACCCGTGCCATCCGGCAGCTGGGGAAACTGTTGGAGGGGAGTTTTCACCGGATCCAATTTACCCCTGATTTGCTGCCAGCAGATTTGACCGGAACTGATGTTTATCGTGCCCAGGATGCCACCTTTGCTTTTCAGCCTGGACCATTATTTCATAATCTGATCCTTGCCGATGAAATCAACCGGGCGCCAGCCAAAGTTCAATCGGCCCTGCTTGAGGCAATGGCAGAGAGGCAGATCAGTGTCGGACAAACGACTTATCAACTGGCAGATCCATTTCTGGTGATGGCGACCCAGAATCCGATTGAGCAGGAGGGGACCTATCCTCTTCCGGAAGCCCAACTGGATCGGTTTCTGTTGCATGTGCGGGTCGATTACCCCGCTGTGGCAAGTGAGCGACAGATTCTTGCTCTGGCACGACGTGAGGCGGCTGGAGAAGTTACCGCAGATTCTTCTTTGAGTTCAGTTGCGGTTCTTTCTGTCGTTGAGTTACGTCATGCCCGGCAACAGGTTCTGGATCTCTATCTGGCGGAGAATCTGGAAGAATACCTGTTGCAGTTAGTCCTGGCCAGTCGCAATCCACAACCCTATGGTGATGATTTAGACGGGGCAATTTTATACGGAGGAAGTCCCCGAGCCAGTATTGCTCTTGATCGCTGTGCCCGGGCACGAGCCTGGCTGGCCGGACGTGACCATGTCTTGCCCGAAGATATCCAGAACCTGGTTTTCGATGTGTTGCGCCATCGACTGATTCTTAGTTATGAGGCCGAGGCCAACGGGATGAATGCCGACCGCGTGATTTCTGAACTGATTGCCCGTGTTCCGGTGCCCTGATGCCAAAACGGGTGGCCTCGGCCAAAACATCCCCGGTCAAAATTATTCTGACCGAACTGATTGCCCTGGGTGACCGGTTGCCTCCTGCTAATTGGCAACCCAACCGTCAGTTAGCAGCGCAAAGTGGTGGTTACCGTAGCCGCTTTCGTGGCCGTGGTATGGAATTTGCTGAAGTCCGTGCCTATTTGCCCGGTGATGACGTTCGCAGTATCGATTGGCGGGTTACTGCCCGGCGGGGCAAGGTGCACACCAAGCTGTTTCATGAAGAACGGGAACGTCCGGTGATTGTTGCCCTCGATTACCGAAGGCCAATGTTTTTTGCCACCCGGGGTCGGTTTAAAGCGGTGCAGGCTTCCCATCTGGCGGCGTTGTTAGCCTGGCAGGCGTTGTCACGTGGGGATCGGGTCGGCGGATTTATTTTTTCCGAAGAGCGTAACCTTGAGCTGCGCCCGCAACTGGGGAAAAAGGCAGTTCTGCAACTGTTGCGACAGATGGTTGCGGATCCGGTCTGGCAGCGCTCTCCTCACCATCCGTTTGCCCCGCAGCAACGTCTTGCGGCAACCTTGCAACGGCTTCATCGGGTCGCCCGCCCCGGGAGTCTGATCTTATTACTCAGTGATTTCAGCCAGTGGGATGATCAGGTTGAGAAACAGCTGGCACTGCTTGGCCGTCATTGTGATCTGGGTCTGATTCATTGTTTCGACCCTTTCGAAGCTGAGCTACCGTTGGCCGGCTCCTATCGGCTGAGTGATGGCGAGCGGGATTTGACGATGACTACTGTTGATCGGCATGGGCGACAGCAGTATCAGGATTCGTTCAGACAGCACCGTCAACAGTTAGAGAATTTCTGTCGTCGCCAGCATTGTCGATTTTTTTTACTGCCAACGGACGGGGATCCTCTGGAATCTCTTTCCAGCGTGAAACGGGGGCGTTGAAATGGGTCAAGACAGCGCCATGACAGCGGTTAACCTCCCTTTGCATGATATCCATCTTCCTACTCCGGTCAGCTGGTGGCCGCCGGCTCCCGGCTGGTGGATTCTGGGTGGACTGTTGCTCGTGATGGCTATTTTTGTCTGGGGTTTAAGCCGTTTCCGGAAGCGCCGGAAGCTACAGCGTCTGGCTCTTCAGCAACTTGAAGAACTGACTGGTTTGCCCGAAACAGAGTTGCTTGTCGCTCTCTCTCGGTTGTTACGGCAAGCTGCTATCAGCCATTTTGCACAGCAGGATTGTGCCGGCTTGAGTGGGCAGGAGTGGTTGAAATTTCTGGATCGTCCATTTTATGATCACCCGTTTAGCGCTGGTATTGGCAGTTGCTTGAGTGATGCTCCCTATCGACCTGAGATGCAAATTGATACGGCTGCTCTGGTCAATCTGTGCCGCAACTGGTTGAAAAAACTTCCGCCACAAAGTTTTTCCCACCGGAGGGAAAAATGATCCATTTTGCCTGGCCCTGGGCTTTTATCCTCATCCCGCTCCCCTGGTTGATTTACAAATTCTACCCACCGGCATTAGCGGCTGAAGAAGCAGCTCTCTGGGTCCCGAGTTTGTCCCCTTTTGCCACGGTGCAACACCAGCGGAGCCGCCGAAAAGGGCGCTGGCAGTTGCTATTGGCACTGTGTTGCTGGTTGTTGCTGGTGGGGGCAACCGCCCGGCCGCAGTGGCTTGGTGAGCCGATTGAATTGCCGGTCAGTGGCCGCGATCTGTTGTTGGCGGTCGATCTCTCCGGCAGTATGCAAACCAAGGATTTTAAACTTCATGGTGAAAATGTTAATCGTTTGACGGCACTCAAAGCTGTTGCCGGTCAATTTATTCAGCAGCGGGTTGGAGATCGTCTCGGATTGATTTTGTTTGGTGATCAACCCTATGTTCAGGTGCCGCTCACTTTTGATCGCCGGACCGTTGAGCAACTTTTGAATGAGTCCGCTATCGGTCTGGCCGGAGAAAAAACCGCTATTGGTGATGCCATCGGCCTGGCGGTCAAACGGCTTAAGGGGGGGGATGGGAAAGAGGAGGTATTAATTCTCCTCACCGATGGTGCTAATACTGCCGGACATCTGTCACCACTTAAAGCAGCTGACTTGGCTGCTGCTGCCGGGCTGAAGATCTACACGATTGGACTCGGTGCCGACACCATGGAGGTGGGAGGATTTTTCTTCAATCGAACCGTGAATCCTTCAGCTGATCTGGATGAAAAAACCCTGACAGAAATTGCGCAGAAGACCGGTGGGCGTTACTTCCGCGCCCGGGATACTGATCAGTTGGCAAAAATCTATGCCGAACTGGATCGCCTTGAGCCGGTCGAGCGGGATCATGATGTGTACCGTCCAATTTCTGAACTCTATCCCTGGCCTTTAGGGTTGGCACTGCTGTGTAGTTTCCTCCTCCTCTTATTGCCACAATTGCCACAATCTCTACGGCGAACAGCTCGGAGGGGCAATGAATAATTTTCACTTTTTGCGCCCTGAGTGGTTTGTCGCCTTACTGCCGCTATTCCTGCTCCTTTACTGGTTAGTTCGGCAGCAGCTTCGAAGTCGCAGCTGGCAGGCGGTCTGTGATCCGGAACTGCTACCACATCTGCTGCTGGGCCGTTCAGTACGGCGGGCGAACTGGCCATTCTGGTTACTCTCTGTCGGACTGTTGTTGGCGGTTCTTGCTCTGGCTGGTCCGGTCTGGAAACGGCAACCCCAACCGCTGTTTCGTCAGCAATCAGCATTGGTGATCCTGTTTGATCTCTCTCGTTCGATGGAAGTGGCCGATTTGCGCCCGAGCCGGTTTTTACGGGCCCGACTCAAAATTGTTGATCTGCTACAACAGCGCAAAGAGGGGCAGACGGCGCTGATCGTTTTTGCTGCCGATGCTTTCACCGTGACTCCACTGACTGAGGATCGACATACCATAGAAGCCCTGTTGAACAGTCTCGATCCCGAGTTGATGCCGGTTCAGGGGAGCAATCCGGCCTGGGCAATGCAACGGGGGGAAAAGTTGTTGCAACAGGCGGGGCTGAAACAGGGGCGACTGTTATTGGTGACTGATGAAGATCGACCGGAAAAGTATCTGGACTCGGCCCGACAGCTGAAAAAAGCTGGCTTTGAACTCTATGTCTTTGGTGTCGGTACCCCGGCAGGGGCGCCAATACCTCTTCCCGGCGGTGGTTTTTTTAAAGATCGGCACGGTAATCTGGTGTTACCTAAATTAAATGGCCGCGGCTTAAAACAACTGGCGATTGCTGGTGGTGGCCAGTACCGGCGGCTGAGTGTTGATGACAGTGATCTTCACCATTTGCTCGCCGGGCTGGATGATCATCGTCTGCATCAAGCGGGGAAGAGGGCTGCTGCGGTTGGGGAGCGGTGGCGCGAGGAAGGGGTCTGGCTCCTCTGGCCATTGCTGCTGCTTGCGGCACTGGCTTTCCGGCGGGGCTGGCTGCTGGTCTTGCCGTTGCTGCTGCTGGTTCCGTCTCCGGCGGAGGCGTTCAGCTGGTCGCAGCTTTGGCAGACTCAAAATCAACAAGCAGCGCAAGCCTTTATTGAGAAGGATTACCCCGCTGCGGCGCAACAGTTTCAGAACCCACGCTGGAAGGCGAGTGCCCTCTATCGCAGTGGTGACTTTGCCGGGGCAGCCAAATTGCTCAAGTCGCCACAATCTGCTGATGACTGGTACAATCAGGGCAATGCTCTGGCCAAGAGTGGCGATTTTGCTGCAGCACTCAAAGCTTATCAGCAGGCATTGAAACTGAAACCGGGGGATACTGACACTGAATTCAACAAAAACCTGGTCGAAAAGGCGCTGCAACAGCAACAACAGCAGCAGAATAAGAAGAATCAACAGAATAAACCGGGTGATAAGAAAAGTCAGACCAGAGAGCAACACAGCAAGTCTACTGATAGCCAAAATTCGTCGGATAAAAGGGATCAGTCTCCAGGACAGCAGAAACCTTCATCCTCTAAATCGGAGCAAGATACTGATAAAAAGGGGCAATCAGATCAGCCGGCCAAGAACGATAAAAAGTCGCAAAAGGGTGAATCCTCTAAGCCAGCTACGGCAGAAAAGGAACCAAAAAAAACTACTAAACAATCTGCTGATATGGCCCAAAACCGGGCCAAGAAGTCCGCGGATAAAAAGGCTGAGAAACAACCTGATTCTGCAACTGCCTCTGTAGATAAGATTCCTGAAACGGCTGAACAGCGTGAATCAAGACTATTATTGCAACAAATTCCAGATGACCCCGGTGGCCTACTGCGCCGTAAATTTCTCTATCAGTACCGTCAACGCGGTCAACAATCTGAAATGGATCGATCATGGTAAATATCTGGCGTATAATTTCTCTGTTTGTTTTGTTTTATATTCTCTGGGTCAGTCCGGTCCTGGCTATTTCAGTTCAGGCGGTTGCAGATCGCGACCGGGTTGCCGCCGGTGAAAGTTTAACCCTGGAATTGAGAGTGGCGGGTCATCCTGATAAAGATCCCGATCTCTCTTCTCTCAAGCAGAACTGGGAGATTCTCAGTCGCTCACAGAGTAGTCAGATCAAGATTGTCAACAGCAGTATAAACCGTTCAGTTGTTTATAATTTAACCTTAATGCCGAAAAAAACTGGGACGGTGACAATCCCGGCGGTCTGTTTTGGTTCTGACTGTACTATTCCCCTGCCCATTGAGGTGGCATCCCAGTCCAATTCCGGGAAGGCAACTGGTTCTCCCCTGCTTCTTGAAGCTGATATCTCCCCGCAGAAAGTTGTGGCCCAGGAGCAACTGTTGCTTAAAATCCGTCTCTTACGGCGGATTGATCTGATCGATGGTCAATTGACCGAACCGGCCCCCGATGGGGTGACAACGGTGGTTAAAAAGCTTGGAGATGCCCATAGTTATGAAACCCGGCGTAATGGCCGGATCTATAAGGTGATTGAGCGCGACTACGCAATCTTCCCTCAGGGAAGTGGTACCCTGAAGATTCCGGCGTTGCAATTTGATGGGACTGTCGCTAATGGAACGTCCCGTTTTGATCCGCTTGGTCGGCAGGGGCAGCGGGTTCGCCAGATGACGCAACCGTTGCAAGTTGAAGTGCTACCACGACCCGTAGATCTGGGACAACGACCCTGGATTCCTGCAACCACTCTTAAGCTGCAGGATGATTGGCAGCGGCAGGTGCCGAAATTTATTGTCGGGGAGCCGGTTACCCGGACACTGCGTCTGAGTGCTGGAGGGGTATTGTCGGCCCAGCTTCCCCTATTACAATTGAACCTCCCGGATGGGTTTAAGAGTTATCCCGATCAACCGTATCGAGAAGATCAGTTGAGTGCTGGTGGTATAACCGGGATATTGGAACAGAAAATTGCTCTGGTTCCAACTCATCCAGGTCATTATCAGCTCCCTGCGATTGATCTTGCCTGGTGGGATGTCACCACCGGAAAGTGGCAACAGGCTCATCTGGCTGCCATCTCTATTGATGTTGCCGCAGCAGCAGCTGGTGCCGTTGAGAACATCCCAGTTGCTTCTAATCCCACGCCGCCTGATGCAGAGAAAAAATCTCCACCACCACAAACAGCCCTGCCAGACCCGGTTGCTACTGGAGCCTCGACTATAGATACGGCTTTGCCTTCGGCCCGTTTCTGGCCGTGGTTGAGCCTTGGTCTGGCTCTTGGCTGGTTATTAACCGTGTTACTATTTCGGCGCCGGCGCCATCTCCAGCCAGTCCGGGAGGTTAACGCAACAGCCGAGCCATCCGATGAGAAAAAGGCCCGAAACCTGGTTATTCAGTTTGCCCGTAAAAACAACCCCCAAGCCACTCGCCAAGCGTTGCGGCAGTGGTGTCGAATTCTTTATCCTGAGTTGCCGACCGGTGCTTATGAGCAATTTTTAAGTGGTGCCGAGCCAGTTCTCAGCCAGCAATTGGAAGCTCTGGATCGTTGCCTTTACGGGAGCTCTGCAGCAATCTGGAACGGAGAATTTTTGGCAAAGATGATAGTGGACTGGCAGAAGGAAGAGGCTGAAAATAAACGGGATAGCTTGCCCGATCTCTATCCATGACTGTAAATTGGTGATTGGATCATCATCGAGAATAAGAGCGGTAAACTCATATAATTAATGTTTATTTATTGTTTTATTTTTTTTTGCTATACTCCCTTTTGATGTCAATATTATTTATCCTGATAAAATTTATGGCGATAATAAGTATCGGGCTTATTAGTGCCATTGGGTTTCGCTCTTCTGCAGCGGGACAGGTAGAAAAGTTTGAAAAGGTAGAAGCTCGATGAGCATGTTCAGGGATTTTGAGTCAATTACCAAGAGTATGGGGGAGCTTCCAGCATCACCGATTGTAGCTACCAAGCTGCTTGAATTATTACGTAAGCCCGACTTGAAAATTAAGGAATTGGCCAACGCTGTTTCCCTTGATCCGGTTATTTCAGCACGTTTGCTGCGGATGGCCAACTCGGTTTTTTATCAACAGGTGAAGCAAGTCGGTACGGTTAATCGGGCGATTATTGTTGTTGGTGAAGATGTTCTAAAAAATCTTGCTCTTGAATATAGTTTGCGCTCAACAAGCAGAACCTACGGTGTTATTGAACGCAAGTTGTGGGAAAATTCGATTGGTTGCGCTGTCGCTTGCCGGATGCTGGCTGACCGGTTGACCGATATTGACAAGAATGAGGCTTACCTTGCTGGATTACAGCATCATATCGGTAAGGTCGTGATGGTTAATCGGGACAAGAAACTTTATAAAGAAGTGTTGCGGATTGTTGACTCGGGTGAGGGACAGCTTCGGGATGTTGAGCGAGGTTTGTTTGCTTATTCGCATGAAGTGGTCGGTGCTGCACTCCTTGATCACTGGAATTATCCAAAAACGATTGTTGAGGTTACCCTGCACCATCATGAGTTTGAGAGCCAACGGGCAGAAAATAAAGAAATATTCACTATTTGTGCGATTGTCAGTTTAGCGAGTGATTTTTGCCTCCATTTTGGAATTGGATATGCTGAAGAAACAAAAATGGATTTGACCCGCTGCCGAGGGACTCTGGCGCTAGAAGCAAATCCGATGATTGTTGAGGAGTTGGCGGAACAATTTTATCCTGAATTTGTTAAAGAACGTAACCTGTTCCTGTCTTAGTTTTTCCTGGAGTATCATTTTTTTAGCACAAGGAGCTGGTTATGTGTAAGAAGATCTTCATTGCTGCCACTGGTCAACACGCCGGTAAAACGACAACCAGCTTGTCTCTGCTGCATCTTGCCCGTAAAAAATATAATCGAGTTGGTTTTATCAAGCCATTTGGTCCTAAGAGAACCAGCTATCTTGGGCAATTTGTCGATATTGATGCTGCTTTAATCGCCCATGTTTACGGCATGGAAGAACAACTTGAGCTGATGTCTCCAGTGGTTCTTGATTCCCATACAACCCGTGATGTTCTTGAAGGGAAGGATGATCCGCAACGTTATCTGCAGAAAATTTGTCATGCGACTTACGAATTAGAAAAACACTGCGATTTCCTGATTATTGAGGGAGCGGGCCATACGGGAGTTGGGTCAGTCATGGGGCTTAATAATGCTCAGCTGGCGCAGCAACTTGATGCTCCTGTTTTGATGGTTGCCGGTGGCGGCATTGGGAATGTGATTGACTCTATTCAACTGAACTTGGCTCTTTATCGTGAAACTGGTGCCGAGGTGCGGATGATTTTGCTGAATAAACTGATTAAGAGTAAGCGGGAAAACACCCTGAAATATCTCCAGCTTGCCTTTGCTGATAGCAAAATTCAAATCGTTGGCGGGTTTAATTATTCACCAATCCTGGCTAATCCAACCTTGAGGTATCTTTCCGAATTGTTGCGACTTGAGCTCCAGGCCGATCATGAACAGGCCAGCCAGATTGTCCATCATGTCCAACTTGGCGCTGCTTCGACACAGAGAATCGTTGATCTGTTACAAGAGTCAACCCTGCTGATTGTTCCGAGCAGTCGGGATGAAGTGTTGGTGATGTTATCAACGCTCTACCATTTGCCAGAATTCAAAAGCAAAATCGCGGGTGTGGTTATTATTGGTGTTGCTCCACTGGCTGAAATTGTTCAGCGGGTTCTTGACAATGCAAAAATTCCTTATATGCGGACAGCGGAAACCACAGCAGAAATTTATACAACGATTCAGGACGATGTCGCTAAAATCGGGGCTGACGATAAGGAAAAGATCGCTCTGATTCAACAACTAGCCGAGAGCGAGCTTGATTTTGAATTAATTGATTCGCTCTTCTGAAAGTATTTTTTTATGGGCTTACTGGGAAAGATTTTTGGCGGTGGAAGTGTCTCTATCGAGGGGTTGCGTAAAGCAATTGCGCAGCGACGTTATGTTGATGCCAGGCGGCTGGTTGAACAACTGGCAGAACAACCATTGAATGAAGCTGAGGTGGTTGAAGTTGAAGAATTGCGGATAGGTGCCGGAGACGGGCTGGCTCAACTCAATTTGAACGAAGCTTTGGGATTACAACGCGGTGGAGATTATACCCAAGCGGCAGAACACTTGCACCTGGCACAGGGACAGGTCTGTAGTGCTGAGCTATGTGAAGAAATTGAGGCGGCAATCGCTGCTGAACCACTGGATCCAGAAATCGATTCTACAGCTGAGGAACACCCGAATGCCTGTGCCAGCTGTTCTCCTCAACCGACAACATTGTTGAATGATGAGGATGCAATGTTTGGCGATAACGAGAGCCAGTTGGAGTTGATTTTAACGTCCTATCCTGCTGATTTGGCCGCGCGTTATGCTATTAAAAACAGCATCTTTAAAGAGGCTTTCTTGTTGTCGCATGCCGGACAGGATGAGCAAGCTCTGCCGTTGTGGCAGCAAGTAGAAGCTGAGGATCAGGATGACCTCTACTGGTTTGAGGTGGGATCACTGTTTGCGCGTACTGGTGATCTGACAGAGGCGCGTCCCGCGCTGGAAACGGCATTAGAGCAAAATCCGGGATTGTTGTTGGCGATTGAGGCACTGGTTCCGATTCTGGTTGCTACGGATGACTATCAATTAGCAGAAGAACGGTTACTGCAGTTCCTTGATCAAGGGATAGATCCGCCATTTTGCTATGCACAATTGACAATGCTCTATGTTCAACAGCAAAAAATACCTGTGGCGGCTGAACATGCCCGGCAGGCGCTTGCGGCTGGGAATACTGATTCAAGGTTTATCTTAGTGGCAGCATCAGTTTTGGAACACGTCGGAGCATTAAATGAAGCGGAGGCTGCATTGAAATTATTCCCCGCTTCTGGCTGTCAAGGTGGTGCCAGTCTGCCATTAGCTGAATTCTGGCTTCGGCATAATCGCGAGCTTGGCAATATTCTTGATACCTTTAATGCCGCTTGTCGGGAAGATCCAGAAAACCCGCGTTGGCAGCTGCGGGTTGCGCAGACCTATCTGGCACGCAATTGGGTTAAAGATGGTTTGAAGCTGCTATGTAAAGTGGTACATGACCCACGTTTGGAACCCGACTTGGCTCAAGAGGCGGAGCAGTTGTTTGCTAAACATCATGGCTGAATTGGCAGAGTTGAAAGCATATCTGGCAACTCATAATATTGAGGTGTGGGAATATGTCGAACCGACAGCAACGGCGCTGGCTGCTGCGGATGCTGTTGGCTGTGATGTGGCTGAGATTGCGAAAACCTTACTGTTTCTTGTTGGCGGTAACCCTGTTGCTGTCGTCACCTGTGGCGATATGAAGGTAAAGAGTTCCCGCTTGAAACAGGCCTCTGGGTTCTCAGGTAAAGTTAAGTTGCCCCTGGCGGATGAAGTTTTTGGTCACACGGGCTATGTGCCAGGAGGGGTCTGTCCTTTTTTACTTCCGCCGGAACTGCCCCTTTTTCTTGACACTTCTTTACATCGATTCCCGGTGGTGTACGCCGCTGCCGGAAACAATTATTCTGCGGTTCCGGTTACTGTCGCTCAATTGCTCCAATTGAGCGGTGGTCGTCTGGCCGAGGTCTGCGACCCCATTCTTAAATAAAATTGATTTAGTTTTATTAGTTTTCTTGAATTTTTAACTTCAGTTGTTATAATGTTCATTCGTCAGAAATCTATTGGGAAGGCTTGATAGCCTCCTGGTTTATACTGCAGTTGTTTCTTGAGGAGCCTGCCCATAATGGTTTGGGATGCCGCCACGCGGTTGGATGACAGCTATAAAAATACTTGGGGGTTTGCCCAGCTCCTTGAACATATTGATATTGGAATTCTGGTTCTGGATTTGAATCAGCAAGCGATCGATTATTGTAATGCTGCATTTTTTGAAGTGTTGCAAGATGAGAAGCTCTGCCGTAGCTACCAGGGGTTGTATGACCTGTTTGTCCGGGATATTGAAGCCCTGGATGATTTTGGACTTGCTGGGCGTGTTGCCCACCAAGTGACTCATCAGGGGCGTTTGTTTGGTCATTCTGTTTACAAAGCGGCATCACATTACCGCTGTGTTTTTATCCGTGATATTACTGAGAAAAGCCGTCTTGAATCGATCGCTCAGGCGGTCAATGCAATGGATAATATCGGTTTTATATTTTCCGGAATTCGCCATGAGATCGGTAATCCTCTAAATTCACTGAAAATGGCTTTAAGTGTACTGAAACAGAGCTCAGAAACAACTTCAGCAGAGATGTTGCAAGAATATATTGAGCGTGGACTGGCCGATATCGGGCGGATGGAATACCTGCTGAAATCACTGAAAACGTTTACCATGTACGACAGTGTTGATCTCAAAAATCTGCATTTAGTTGAGTTTATGGGCAAGTTTATTGCGTTGATTGAGCGTGATTTTCAGTCATACGGTATTCGCATCAAGACTGAAATTCCGGTAGATATCGCCTGGGTCAGGATTGATGAGCGGGCATTGCATCAGGCCTTGCTGAATATTTTTAATAATGCTGCTGATGCCCTGAAAGCACAACAAACCCCAGAAATCCATATTCGTGCTGAAGTGCGTGATCAATTGATGTGGTTAACAATTTCAGATAATGGTTGTGGAATCTTTCCGGAACAGTTAAAGCATCTTTTTCAACCCTTCAATACCAATAAACCGAATGGTAATGGTTTAGGACTGGTGATTACCCGTAAACTGCTGGCGATGATGAACAGTGATATCGATATTGCCAGCCAACCGGGTTATGGAACTCAGGTAACCATCCGGTTGCCGATCGTGGTATCGGAAGGCTAGGAACCCTCAGAAGCAGCTTCAGATGACGCAAAAACAGGTCAAATTGTGAAAAAAATACTGATAGTTGATGATGAAAAATCATTCCTTCTTTCTTTGAAAGATGGTCTGAGCACACATAGCGATAAGTTTCAAATTTTGACCGCTGAGAATGGTCGGGAAGCGGTTGATGTGCTGCGCGCACTGCCGGTAGATCTCTTGGTCACGGATTTAAAATTACCTGAAATGAATGGTTTTGAGCTGTTAGCCTGGACCAGTCGACATCAACCACAGTTACCGGTGATTGTGATGTCTGCTTTTGGCACTCCAGAGATTGAAGCGCGCCTGGCAAAGATGGATACGTTACAGTTTCTGGAAAAACCCCTTGATATCCAGATGCTGGAAGAGGGTATTTTCAATGGTTTGAATGCCGGTGGGAAAAGTTTTATCCGTGGAATTACCCTGGCAACATTTCTACAGTTGATGAAAGTTGAAAAGAAAAATTGCACTCTCAAAATATCACATCCCGATCAGTCTGCATATCTGTATGTTCGGCGGGGTGAGTTGATTGATGCCGAATTAGGTGACTTGGCTGGATTGGAAGCGGCTCTGGAAATTGTGGGCTGGAATGATGCTGAAATAGAAATGGACGGTATCTGTCGTCGCCAGGATGATGTTATCAATCTCCCGATGGAACATCTGCTGATTGAAGCATTTAAACGTAAGGACGAAGCTGCCGAGTTTGAAAAAACTGATTCTGTGGACGTGGATGAGCGTGTCAGTGGTTTTTTAGACGGATTGTCGACGCTAGAAAAAACCGTTGAGGTTCCTAAAAATGTTGCACATAAACCTCTGGTACAGGTTCTGACCCGGTTAGCTCCGGTGCAGGAATTTGCAATTTTTGATGATAAAAATATTCTGGTCAGTCGAAATACTGGAAAGTGCTCACTGGACGGGATTGATGCGGCTACTTTTAATTATTTACTTGCACCCCTGACAGAGAATCTGGGATTTGGTTTCTGCCGTTTTGTGACTTTCAACAGTGCTAGTAGAAATCGTTATCTACTGTTCCAAAATCAGAAACACACGATTCTGTCAAAATTAAAGCCAGGAACCCAATCGCAGCAAATCATCAATGAAGTTGAGCGTTCTATCAACCGCTAACGCGGTCATAGCCAACACCGTTCTGGAGAGGACAAGGGATGATACATTTAATCGATGAGCTCAAGGTAATTCCGGGGGTTATAGGTGCTTGCATTGTGAGCTCCCGAGAGGGGTTGAAGGTCACGAATCTACCAGCAATTTTTAAACCCGAACGTTTGGGTCTGGTTGGCAAACACTTGCTGAAACTCTCTTCTGCTGGACGCATGAATTTTGCTGATTTGACAGATATCACCTTGAACTATGATGAATCGGTGGTGGTGGCACGTGAATTAGAACCGGGGACATTGATTTTTGCCATTTGTGACCCCACTTTTAATCATAATCTTTTGGCCATGTCGTTTAATCTGCTTCACGAAGAATACAAGCTTGGAAATTTCACCGAAGCGGCAGCTCAAACGACTCCATCAGCGGCGGTAACGGCAGCTGACTCACCATTGTCGACCGAGCAGAAAATAAGTCGAGAACTGCAAAGTCTTCTTGATGAAATGAAAGAAGCGCTTGGTAAAATTCTAGGGCCGATGGCAGGTTTTATCTTTGATGAGGTTGTAGAAGAATGGGTTGCGCAGGGCTCTCCTGATTTTTCCCGGATTGAGGAGTTGATCGAACAGATTAATCAGGAGATTGCTGATCCGGATAAAATAGGTAATTACCGCCAGCATATTGCGTCAGTACTCAAGGATTTTCAGAAAGGGTAGACGGCTATGGCAACTGCAAAAGATTTTGTTGACCGGATCAACCAGATTGATGGTGTCGCTGGTTGTTTGCTGGTTAAAGAGGATGGTGTATTGCTTGGTCAAACAGTGGAGGATCCCGAAGTTTATTCTGCCCTGCTACAGATCAGTGCTGGTTTGTCTGCCGATATTATGGCTAACGTTGGTTTTAGCCACTGTCGTTACCTTAGTTTCAATCGGCTCAATATGCAGCACTTTTATGTTTTTATCATTGATAAATATCTACTGGGAATTGTGCAGCAGGCAGATTGTTCTGTCGTAACGATGCTGGAGCATGTCTATCAGCTCATTGGTCGGGTTGCCACAGGTGGATCAGTGACCGTATCTTGAAATTAAAGTTGTGAATATGTTCAATTTGTTACAACAACGAAGAAGCGTCCGTGGATTCAAGCAGCAACGTCCAAAATTGGTGAACAGGAGCAAATAATGTCAGCCATTATAGCCGGAAGTAAAGTTAAGATTCATTATACTGGAACCTTTGATGATGGTGAGATCTTTGACTCCTCGCGTGAGACAGAACCCTTAGAATTTGAAGTCGGTTCCGGTGAGGTTATCTCAGGATTTGATAGCGCTGTAATCGGCATGAACGTTGGCGAAACAAAACAAGTGCGGTTGCAAGAAGATGAAGCCTATGGCCCCTACAATCAAGAGATGGTTTTTGATGCTGATCCGAACCAGTTTGAAGAAGGATTAACCCCGGAGGTTGGGCAACAGTTTCAAACCGAGATGGAAGATGGAACCCCACTTTTATTATTAGTCAAATCAGTAGAAGATGGAAAAGTTATTCTTGATGCTAATCATCCGATGGCGGGGAAAACACTGAACTTTGATTTGGAAGTTGTTGAGATCGCTTAGATCCAAGATTTCAAAAGTTCAAGAAACCACAGGGTTGTTAATTCTCTGTGGTTTTTTTATGCTGTAAAAATGTCAGAATCTCAGAGAAAAATTATCCATATTGATATGGATGCCTTCTATGCTTCTGTGGAGCAACGTGATAACCCTCAATTGCGTGGTAAGCCGATTGTTGTCGGCGGTAACCCCGATAGCCGGGGCGTTGTCGCAACTTGTTCCTATGAAGCGCGTCGCTTTGGGATTCATTCAGCCATGTCATGTGCGCGGGCTTATCGCCTTTGTCCGCAGGTT
>JASFYS010000006.1:0-43151 GCA_045047095.1 Desulfuromusa sp.
GGCTGTTCCAAGGATTTTGCGGCGCGTATCAGCAGGGATGGTTAACCCGTAAACCTCAGAGCTTTGTGGTTTGAACCGTCGCAGTTCCATAACCCGTAAACTTTTGGGACAGCCCCCGATAAGGCTGGGGGCAGTCCCAAGTTTACTAGCTGCGGCTGGTTAAAAATGTTGGTAACTGAAAGAAATAATATTTAATGGCACTATTACATATAGAAAATCTGACGGTCGAATTCAGCAGCGAAAAAAGCCCTTTTAGAGCTGTTGATAATGTTTGTCTGGAGATCGAAAAGGGTGAAGTCCTGGGGATTGTGGGTGAGTCCGGGTCTGGAAAATCAGTCACTGCCAAAGCGGTTATGGGTCTGATTGATTGGCCAGGTCGGGTTGTGGCTGACAAGTTGGAATTTGATGGTCAGGATTTGCTGGCCATGCCGGATAAACAACGGCGCAAAATTACTGGCCGTGAAGTTGCGATGATTTTTCAGGAACCGATGACCAGCCTTAATCCCTGCTTTACTGCCGGATTTCAGATTGCCGAAGCGCTTAAAATTCACGAAGGGGGGAGCCGCGCTCAACGGCATGCCCGCGCTTTGGAGTTGCTGGAGCAGGTTGGTATCCCCGATCCGAATGCACGCCTTAAAGCGTATTCTCACCAGCTCTCCGGGGGGATGAGCCAGCGGGTGATGATTGCCATGGCGATTGCTTGCAACCCCCGTTTGTTGATTGCTGATGAACCCACAACCGCCCTTGATGTGACCATCCAGGCACAAATTATTGACCTGTTGCTTAATCTGCAGCAACAACGACAGATGGCCTTGATCTTGATTACCCATGATCTGGCACTGGTTGCCGAAGCTGCCCATCGGATCGTGGTCATGTATGCTGGACAGGTGGTTGAAACCGGACCCGTTCCTGTAATCTTTGAGACGCCACGCCACCCCTATACGGCCGCTTTACTCGAAGCGCTGCCCGAACGTTCCGTGGGTGCAACCCGGTTGAAGACCATCCCCGGAGTGGTTCCTGGACAGTTTGACCGCCCCACAGGATGTCTATTGAATCCGCGTTGTGAATTTGCAACAGAACGGTGTCGGCTTGAGATCCCGCAACTTCAGACTGATACGGATGGTCGTCAGGTTCGTTGCCATACGCCGTTGGATACAGAAGGAAAACCACAGCAATGAGTTCACCGAATCTGATTCTTGAAGCCCGGGATCTAACCCGTTATTACATGGTCTCTCAAGGACCATTCAAGCCTGCTGCAACGGTCAAGGCTCTTGATGGCGTCAGCTTTGAGGTTGAGGCGGGGAAAACTCTGGCGGTTGTTGGTGAATCGGGGTGTGGTAAATCGACTTTGGCGCGTCAGTTGACCATGATTGAGCGTCCGACCAGTGGTGAGTTAATGTTTGATGGTTTTGATCTGGTCAATGCTTCAGATAATGAACTCAAGCTGGCTCGCCAGCGGGTGCAGATGATTTTTCAGAACCCTTATGGATCCCTGAATCCCAGAAAAAAAATCGGCACAATCATTGGGGAACCGCTGGTCATCAACAGTCAACTGGCAAAAACCGAAGTTGAGGAGCGGGTTCGCAGTATTATGACCAAGGTGGGGCTGCGTCCGGAGCATTATAATCGCTATCCACACATGTTTTCAGGTGGTCAGCGGCAGCGGATCGCCATTGCCAGAGCGCTGATGCTGGAACCAAAACTGGTGGTGGCAGATGAACCGGTTTCGGCGTTGGATGTTTCAGTTCAAGCGCAGGTCTTGAATCTTCTCAAGGATCTGCAACAGGAGATGACGCTGGCGTTTGTGTTTATTGCTCACGACCTGTCGGTGGTGCGCTATATTGCTGACAAGGTGATGGTGATGTATTTAGGTCGGATTGCCGAATATGGCCAGGCTGAGCAAATTTTTTCCCGCCCCCGCCATCCCTACACCCAGGCTTTATTGGCATCCACTCCGCACCTGAAAGCCCAGAATCGGAAACAACGGGTGATTCTTTCCGGTGAACTTCCTTCGCCGCTGTCGCCACCTTCGGGCTGTGTTTTCCACACCCGTTGCCCCTATGCGACACCACAATGTGCTGAACAGATACCGAAGGTTGAAGAGTTTGATGGACGTTTGACGTCGTGCCTGCGAGCAGCAGAGATTGCTTCTCAGTCGTTATGATTTTAAAACAGTAAAACCGGACATTTTACATTGTGCAAAACATAATTTGCGACTGATCCGAACAAAACATCGCGGATTTCGCCACTTCCCGTCTTGCGACCTATCACCAGCAATTGAAACTCTTCTTCATTGGCAATCCGCGGGATCACCTGGCGGGGAGTCCCAAATTCAAGCCGCAGCTCAATTTCGAATCCTGCATCACGCAGTTTCTTTGCCAGCACTTCCAATCGCTGCTGAGCCGCCTTTTCCGCATTCTCCCTGACCATTTCAATTTGAAAGTCGGGAATCATCCGATAAGCCAATTGATCATTTATGACATGCAGTAAAACCAGCTGCTGCGGAAATTTTTGTTTATAGACAATCACATCCGCAATAGTTTGTTGTGTGGTGGGGGAATCATTTACTGGAATTAAAATTTTTGTGTCCATGGGAATTCTCCTCTTAAACGAGCCATTGATCAGATGGGGATGCGCATCTTCTTACAATAACTGCGTAAGACCATGAGTGCCTGGTTCAAGCGTGATATCTGCATATTTTTTGCTTTAACCAGTTGAACCTCTTCCAGCGGCACCTGGGTTTGTCGAATCTCCCTCTGAACCAAGGTTAAATTAGACAGAATGATCTTCAAATCAGCTGGGTTATATTTTTTCAGCACTGGCGGCGACAAACTGTAAAAGCCTCCCGCGATGTCTTGTGCCAGCTTCTTGGGATTTCCAGAAATTGCCATGCGCAGATCCTCCTTTAAAAGATCATACACTGCTTTGAATCCTGAACCAAAGAAAAGCTGCTTGCCTTTCCAATAGCTCCTGTGAGATCAATTGCTGCCATGAGAGACTCTAATCACCTCAAAGGAATTTTATTAACTTTTATCGCCGTGCTGATTCTCAGCCCGGATGCACTTTTAGTGCGTCTGATCCAAGCTGATGTGTGGACGCTGCTGTTCTGGCGTTGTCTCCTCACTGGCATCATGATGTCTCTATTCCTGGCAATCCGCTACCGCCGGCAGTTTTTCCAAAGTTTTTACGCTATCGGCCGTACTGGCCTTATCTCTGCCCTGATGATCATTATTGGATCGCTGCTGTTTATTGGTTCTCTGAAGCAGACAACGGCGGCAAACACATTAGTTATTCTGGCCGCCGCTCCAATTTTTAGCAGCTTACTGAGTTGGTTAATTCTTCGCGAAAAAATCCCATTACGAACAAAAGTGTCAATTTTCACCTGTTTTGGGGGAATCTTGCTGATCTTTTCAGGGAGTTTACAAAATGGACTGCTGCTTGGTGATTTGATGGCACTCGGTGCAACGGCCATGTGGGGGTCAAATGTGGTTATTATCCGCAGCGGGAAAGGGGTCAATATGATCCCGGCTAATGTTCTTGGTAACCTGAGTGTCGCCCCGATTGTCTACTTTCTCGGAGCACAACCGCTGCTGCTCGCTCCTGCTGATGCCGGTTTTTTGCTGCTTCTTGGTGTCGTAATTTTGCCAATTTCTTTTGCCATGATTACCCTTAGTCCGCGTTATCTGCAAGCTCCGGAAGTGAGTTTGATTCTTCTTATCGAAACTGTCCTGGGGCCGATATGGGTGTGGCTGGCTCTGGGGGAAGTACCCCACTCCAGAACCATGGTTGCAGGGTTACTGATTCTTGGAACTTTGTTGATTCATACCTTTTTATCTCTGCGCCAGCTTCAGTCTTCACCAAAGCGCTGCCGATAAACGGTTGGAGAAATCCCGACAATTTGATGGAACAACCGGCGAAAAGAACTGAGATCGACATAGCCAACTGCGGTGGTAATGGATTCCAGAGATTGATCGGTTTCCATCAGTAACTGTTTTGCCTTCTCAATCCGCATTTTTTGCAGATATTCCAAGGGCGCTTCACCAGTAGCTTTCCTGAAACGGCGGAGAAAGGTACGTTCATTCAACCCTGCCCGCTTGGCCATCACCCGTACGGAAACCTTTTCTCGATAATACCGATCCAGCCACTGTTGAACCTTGAGAACAGGTTCATCAATGTGTTCTCTACTTCCCTTAAATTTGATAAATGGCGCCTGTTCACGGTGACTTCCGTCAATCATCATCATCCGTGCACAGACATTGGCTAAAGACTTTGATCCATACTTCTCAATCAGATGGAGAGCCAGATCGACATGCGCTCCGGTACCGCCAGCACAGAGATAATCCCCGCCATCAATAATCAGTCGATCAATTTGCAGATTAATTTTTGGGAAACGCAGTCGAAAGCGATCTGCAAGCTGCCAATGTGTTGTCGCCTGGCGACCTTTAAGAATGCCTGCTTCAGCAAGTAAAAAAGCTCCGGAACAGGCACTGGCGACAACTGTCCCATTTTGGTGCTGTTCAGCAATCCATTCTGCCAACTCAGACTGCTCCAATAAGCGGTCCGGTCGCCCCATGACTCCCGGAACAATCAGCAGATCAATATCTTTGCAATCAGCCAGACTGTGATTAGCCGATACCGGCTGGCGATTAAAGCTGGTAACCGGTTCCCCATCGAGGGTGACAACTTCGGTATGACAGAAGAGAGAACTAGAATCCGGAGATAAACGTTTTTGTTCCCAATTGGCCAGAGTAAACAAATCAAGCATTCCAGAAATTCCCGACTGCAGACAATTGTCATAGGCCATTACCGCAATATTTAGCATGATCTTACCCCTTTCGCATTTCTGCTGTGACTATAGACTAAACATGAACAGTTGCCAATATCAATATATTAATAGTTGTTTCTGCGGCAAGAAATTACTGCCGCACTTCTTGACCTCAATTCCTGCTAAAGGTTAGATTAACGCCTCTGTTTCAGATAACTGCCCCTTTATCCTTTTACGAAATCCAATAATTCTCAATGGAGAACATGATATGAAACGTTTCATCTATCAATTATCCTGCCTGCTGGCACTATTGCTGCCAGCATTACCGAGTCTGGCTGCGGACTATACGGTTTCATTTAATCAGATTGTTGAACATCCGGCGCTTGATGCCCTCCGCCAAGGGGTCAAGGATGAACTATCTGCCCAGGGGCTTTCAGTTCGTTATCATGACCATATTGCTCAGGGGAATATTGCAACTGCCAATTTGATTGCCAAACAAATTTTAGGAGAACAACCCGATGTTGCCGTTGGTATTGCGACTCCCACAGCGCAAGCCTGTGCTCAGGTGATCAAAACTATTCCAATTGTTTTTGCCGCAGTCACTGATCCGGTGGGTGCCGGGCTGGTGCAGTCATTGGAACAACCGGGGGGGAACATCACCGGAACAACGGATATGAGTCCGATTGACCGGCAGTTGGAACTCATTCTTGAATTTCTGCCGAAATTGAAAACAATTGGTGTCATTTATAACTCAGGCGAAGTAAATTCCGTCACCTTGGTGCGGATTCTCAAAGAAGAGGCGAATAAAAAAGGAATTTCTGTTGAAGAGGCTACGATCAGTAATTCTGCCGGTGTTTCCCAGGCAGCAAAAAGCCTGATTGGCAAAGTTGATGCGGTATATATTCCAACCGACAACACCGTAGTTTCAGCATTTGAAGCGATTACTCAGGTTGGCTATCAAGCTCAACTGCCGATTTTTGCTGCAGATACCGACTCTGTGACCCGGGGAGCCATTGCCGCTTTGGCTGTTGATTATTATAAAATGGGGCGTCAGACCGGAGAGATGGTCAGTCGGGTTTTCAAGGGATCCAATCCAGGAGAGATGCCCGTGGAAACCCTGCGTAAATTCCAGATTTATCTGAACCCAGGCTCTGCTGCAAAAATGGGACTGGATGTCCCCGCTGCTTTGCTGAAAAAAGCGGACAAGATTATCGAGTAGAAAAGCTTTCTTGCTCTCCCTATATTAATTATGACTTATTTTGCATTTATAGGAGCCCTCGAACAGGGTTTCGCTTATGGTTTTCTGGTTCTCGGTGTTTATTTGACGTTCCGTGTGCTCGATTTTCCTGATTTGACAGTTGATGGCAGTCTGCCGTTGGGAGCTGCCGTTTCTGCCGTGGCGATTACCGCTGGCTACGACCCTTTTCTCTCCCTCTTGTTTGCCCTGATTGCAGGTTTTCTGGCTGGAGTTGTCACCGGTATCCTTAACACCAAATTCGGGATTCTTCATCTGCTGGCTTCAATCCTGACGATGATTGCCCTCTATTCGATTAATTTACGGATCATGGGGCGCCCCAATATAACTTTGCTGGGCAAACCAACGGTACTGGAGCCCCTGACAAATGCCGGAATCGGCATGTTTAATGCGGCTCCACTCCTCTTTGCAATTCTCTCTATCTTTGCGTTATTGCTGCTGTTCTGGCTTCTGCATACCGCCTTTGGTCTGGCCATGCAGGCAACTGGGGTTAATCGACAGATGATCACCAGTCAGGGAGTTAACACCGACCGGGTGATCATCCTGACTGTCGGATTATCTAACGGTCTAGCAGCTGTCAGCGGGGCGCTGCTTTGTCAAAGTCAAGGAGCTGCTGATGTCAATATGGGGGTCGGAACCATCGTTGCAGGACTCGCATCGGTGATTGTTGGTGAAACCCTGTTCGGTTGCAATACTGTTGGTCGGGCGCTGCTTGCCGCATTACTAGGATCACTCATTTATCGGTTAACTGTCGCTCTGGCACTGAGTTTGAATTTAGGACAATTTTCTTTTACCCCGAGTGATCTTAATTTATTGACTGCACTGTTAGTGGTTGGAGCACTGACCCTGCCGAAATTGCGCAGGAAGATGTTAAGTCGATGATTAAGATCATCGATCTGGTTAAAACCTTTCACCGCGGCAGCGTCAATGAAGTCCTTGCGCTCTCGGGAATCAATCTTCAAGTTAAAAAAGGTGATTTTATTACTGTCATTGGTTCCAATGGAGCGGGGAAAAGTACCTTGTTGAATTGTCTGGCAGGCAGCTATTCTATTGACAGCGGGCATATCCTGGTTGACGAGCAGGATATTTCCCGCTGGCCTGAGTACCGGCGTGCCACTCAAATCAGTCGGGTCTTTCAAGATCCACTACTCGGAACCTGCGGGCCACTTTCCATTGAACAGAATTTAGCTTTGGCAAATCGACGTGGAAAATATCATGGTTTAAAGCGAGGTGTACAACGTAGCGACCGAACACTATTTCGCAAGCAGTTAGCACAGTTGAACTTGGGGCTGGAAAGCCGCTTGAAAGACAGTGTTGGTTTGCTCTCTGGTGGGCAGCGCCAAGCCCTCACTCTGCTCATGGCAACCTTGGTTAAACCCAAAATCCTGCTTCTCGACGAACACACCGCTGCACTTGACCCTAAAACGGCATTACAAGTGCTGAAACTGACACAGCAACTTATTGTAGATCAACATTTGACCGCTTTGATGGTCACCCATAATATGCGCCAAGCGCTACAGCTCGGCAATCGCTTGATCATGCTTCACAGTGGTCAGATTATTCTGGATGTTTCAGGAAGTGAAAAATCAGCAATGACTGTGGAAGACCTACTGGAACAATTCTACAAAGTCCGCGGCGAAGAATTTGTTTCTGACCGGATGCTGTTGATTTAGTACGAGGTGAGTTTTATCTCCTCATTTACGCATTAATAGCCGTCACGGTTTTTAAGCGTATTGGAACCACGTGTCACTGTCGTGATACCGACCCCCAATTCATCCGCAATCTGCCGTTGTGAAATGTCCTGTTCCAACACTTCAAAAATCTGCAGACGATTGGCGTCATCAATCCGCTAGTCAAAATAAGGGTCAGGTCTCTGTTTGACCTATGCGTATTTTATTGCTAACTTGACCCCCCCCCCTAAAGGAGAGTAGCATGCGAGTAAAATTAGGATCTGCTATTATTGCACTCCTGTTCATTGCCGGGATGTCGGGCTCGGCTCAGGGTTCCGGGTTTGCCGTTGTGGAGCAATCGGTTTCTGGATTGGGTCATTCTTTTTCCGGGGCTGTCAGTGGTGAAGATCCCTCAGCGATGTTTTTTAATCCGGCATCTATATCTCTGCTTGAAGGGCAACAAGCAACAGCTGGTCTGCACGCGATAATCCCTTCGACCAAATTTAAGGCAACAACTACTGGGAGTACTCCTGTCCCTGTTCTAGGGTCGGTATCCTTCGGAACCAATAATGGTGGTGATGGTCGTGTCACCGCACTGATCTCCAACCTCTATTATACCCACAAACTGAACGACAAACTTGCCATCGGTCTGGGGATCAATGCTCCTTTTGGTTTGGCTACTGACTATGACAGAACCTGGGTTGGACGTTATCATGCAAAGGAATCCGATATTGCAACAATCAATATCAACCCGGTGGTTGCCTATAGGGCAACTGATCAGCTTACTCTTGCTGCTGGAGTGAGTGCTGAGTATGCGGATGTTACTCTGTCCAGTATGATTGATGGTGGCTTGGTAAATCTAAGCGCTGGAGATCCTCTTGGTTTAGCAACGCCGTCAAATCCTCTTGGCTCTTTGCTGGCCGTTAGCAACACGAATTACGACATTTTTGCCGAAAATACCGCCGATGACTGGGCTTTTGGTTTTAATCTTGGCTTAATGTATGAATTCTCCCCAGATACCCGTATCGGCTTAGCCTATCGCTCTGAAATAGCACATAAGTTAGAGGGTGCTGTAGCCCTTGATATTCCTACCTCTATGGTAGGTTTAAGGACACTGTTCGCAAATCAAAATATTCATGGAGAGATCACCCTTCCTGCGACAGCTTCTGCCAGTTTCTATTCCAAAGTGACTGACAAACTGGCCTTCATGGGCGATGTCACCTGGACGTGCTGGAGTTCTTTTGATGAGCTAACCATTGACTTTGAAGGAACAGGTATCGCTACAAAAACCAGCTCAACAACGACCGAAAACTGGGATAACACCTGGCGTTATTCGGTTGGTGCTTCCTATCAGACAACGGAATCTCTGAAGCTGCGCGGCGGAATGGCCTTCGATGAAACCCCCATTTCCGATGAATACCGTATACCCCACGGATACCTGGTGAAGACCGTTTCTGGGTCTCTCTAGGCGCGGGCTATCAGTTCACTGAACATATCAACATAGACGTTGCTTATGCTCACCTGTTTGTCAGCGATTCCAAAATGGAAAAATACGCATCGGATCCTGAGGATGCGGCTCGTGGAACCGTCGTTGGTAAATTTGAAAACGCTGTCGATATTACCAGCATTCAATTCAGTTACAAATTTTAATCATGCTTGAGCCTTTTAATGGGTCACCCCTTTGGCGGGTTTCAAAAGGGGTATCACAAAGCTACAGGGCGAAGAATGAAGAAACTATATATTCTCAAAGTTGGCACCACGTTTAGCACTATAGAAAAATGTTTTGGGGATTTTGATACGTGGACAGCTGCTGCGCTTGGGGTTATGGCTGTTGAAACTTGTATCCTGAACGTTGAACATGGGGCTGTTCTTCCAAAGGTGGGGGAGTGTGCGGGGGTGGTTATAACGGGATCACACGCGATGGTAACGGACAACCTTCCATGGAGTGTCGAACTAGAAAAATGGATAATGTTGATTCTGGATGTCGAGATTCCTTTTTTTGGTATCTGCTACGGGCACCAACTGCTTGCGCAGGCGGCAGGTGGTCAAGTGGGTTTCCATCCACGCGGCAAAGAGATTGGAACCGTCCCTGTCCACCTCCTTTCTGATTATGTGAATGATGCCCTGTTTCGGTCACTCCCGGAGTCTTTCGTTGTTCATGCCACGCATTCTCAATCAGTGTTCTGCCTGCCCCCGGGTGCTACGCGTTTAGCAGCCAACGCCTATGAGCCAAATCATGCTTTTCGTCTTGGGGATTGTGCCTGGGGAGTACAGTTTCATCCAGAATACAATGCCGAGATTATGCGATCATACATTAATGAGCAGGCAGAAGAACTCAAGTCAGCAGGGTTGAATAGCTCAGAACTGTGTCGTACTGTATGTGAAACACCAATCGCAGCTGAAACGCTCAGAAACTTTGCTCGCCTTGTCGAGAGACGACTGACAGACTAGGCGGGACGACCATGATCAACTTTTTGGCCATCGCTATTATTCGTTGTCTTGGTTTATTCATAATCATCCTGGCAGGAAAACTGTTTTATGATGGCCTGAAGCGGTTACAGATTCTGACGTAAAAATACTCATGGGAGCCAAAATGAACCACAAAATCAAAAATTGTCAGCACATTTCCAAACATTGTCTGGTGTGTGGAACCGAAAATCAGTTCGGGCTGAAAACCCGGTTTTTTGAAACGGAAGACAATGAAGTAATTGCCTTGTTTACCCCACGTGAGGAACACCAGAGCTATCCGGGGATTGCACATGGCGGGGTTTCTGCAGCATTGCTTGATGAAGTGATCGGCCGGGCGATTATGGCACATTATGGTCAGGATACTTTTGGTGTCACGGTCGATTTACAGGTCAAATATAAAAAACCCGTGCCCCTTGGAGTGGAGCTAAAAGTGATTGGACGCGTCACCAATGACCGGGGGCGGCTTTATGAGGGAACTGGAGAGCTGTACCTGCCAGATGGGACTGTTGCCGTATTGGCGCAGGGTAAATACATGAAACGGAACTTGAAACAGATCACTGACAGCAATTTTATCGAAGAAGAGTGGTTTGCTCCGGATATGGATCTGCCGGATGAGATTGTGATGTGATATTCAGGTCAGTTTTTTGATCACTTTTCCCATCGTCAGCCCCTGGACTATTATAGAAAAAACCACAATAACATAGGTCATGACCAGGAACAGTTCCCGCTCCATCAGTGGAGTCAAGCTTAAGGCCAGAGCAATAGATATCCCTCCGCGCAGGCCGCCCCAGGTCATGATTGCCGTAGTATTTTCTACAAAATTCAAGCGCCGGGCATATATTCTGACCGGCAATAATAACGACAGGTAGCGGGCAAACAGCAGTAATGGAATAGTTAAAAGACCTGCCAGCATATACCTGCCGTTAAAAGTCAGCATCAGCAGTTCCATCCCGATCATAACAAACAGGATGGTGTTGAACAGAATGTCAATCAGTTCCCAAAATTTATCCACATACTGTTCGGTAATTTCACTCATCGAGGTTTGCCTGATCGTATCATTCCCAACAACCAGTCCCGCTGCGACCATCGCCAGAGGAGCCGACAGGTGAAGGTAATGGGCAATTGAGGTACCGCCCATAACCGTCGCAATAGTAATCACAACCTCGGTATCATAATCATCGATGGATTTCAGGAGACCGTAGGTTATTCCTCCCAGCAACACACCCAACAGTAGACCGCCAACCACTTCGAGTAAAAACAGCTCAAAAACAGCCATAACAGAGGCATGTTCCAGCCCGGCTTCAGCTATCTCATAAATAGTCACAAAAATAACCACACCAACCCCATCATTGAAAAGGGATTCACCGATAATATTCGTCTCCAGTTTTTTCGGTGCTCCGACTTTTTTCATAATCCCCAGAACAGCAATCGGATCGGTCGGTGAGATCAGCGCCCCGAACAACAGGCAATAGATGAAATCTACATCCAGCTGAACAATTTTCAGGATGGTAAAAACAAAGGTTGCAGTCAGAAAAGTCGACACCAGCGTTCCCATGGTTGCAAATGCAAGAATAGGTTTCCGCTGTAATTTCAACTGCTGAAAGTTGGTGTGCATGGCTCCGGCAAACAGCAGAAAACTCAGCATGATATCGAGGAGAACCGTTTTGAAATCGATCTGCTGGATAAAAGCCCGTTCCTTCTCCAGCAGGGTGGTATCAAAATATCCTACCGCCAGCACAATCATGGTGAAAACCAGGGTAATCACCATCAGACCGATAGAGTTCGGCATGTCCAGAAAACGGACATTGATATAACCGAAAAAGGCCGAGAAGATGATCAATACTGTGATGATTGTAAAAATTTCCATGACCGTGGCTCCGAAGCAATATTTGCTATTCAGAATTGAGTCTCCGAACAGGCCGATTCTCTGACAACCTAGCACAATTTATGGCAAGACGGTTTTGCTTTCTTGTCCAGGGTATGCAGAGAAAGGGATTATGGATGTGGGAAAGAGAGGGAGGATTGCATTAAAAGACGTGGATTGCTGTTGATTTAAAAAACAGATAAATCTCCTTTCCTTCGGCTAGTTTCATTTCCAGCAATGCCCCTTTAGTCACCAGAGCACAAAAACTGACCTCATCGACCCCCATGTGGACTTCGAAATAGAATCCCTGAGAGATAATCTGGCTGATCGTTCCACGGAAGCAGTTGCGCATACTTGATTGTAATTGCGTTGTACTCAGGACAATATCTTCTGGACGGATCGCAATATAGCCACGGATTTCGTTAAAATCACGTCCCAATTGGATTTTCAGAGATCCTAATTCTGCGATTTCGTTTTGTAAGTGCACCTCAAAAAGATTTTTCATTCCGACAAAATCAGCCACCAGCGTCGATTGCGGCCGCTGAAACAGATCTGCCATCGATCCAATCTGCTCGACTGTTCCTCGATTGATCACTGCACCATGCCCTCCCAATGCCAGAGCTTCAGAAAAATCATGGGTCACCATCAGAATGGTGGCGCTGGTGTTCTGCTGCAACTGATTCAGAATCGACCGAAACTCTTCGCGCAAGCGTGGATCAAGAGCTGATAGTGGTTCGTCAAGCAGCAACACCTGAGGATCGATGATCATTGCTCGGGCCATGGCAATCCGCTGCTGTTCGCCGCCACTCAACGTTTCAGGAGAGCGATTTTTGAGTTCTTGCAGATTGAACAGTTCCAGCAATTCGTGCAGTCGTTTTTCTCCCGCTTGCTTGTCACGATGGTGGAAATGGAGCCCGTAGCGGATATTATCAGCGACACTCAGGTGGGGAAACAGGGCGTAATCCTGATAGACAATACTGATGCCGCGTTTTTCCGGTGGACGTTGGGTAATATCCTGTCCAGCCACATTGATCCGGCCACTCTTAACTGGAACCAGCCCGGCTATCGCTTCGAGAAGGATTGTTTTCCCGGCTCCGCTCGGTCCCATCAGCATGAAAAAATCGTTCTTTTCAATGTGAAGATCAATATCGTGGAGCCTGAATTCACCTAGCTCAACATAGAGGTTTTCGAGAGTAATCATCCGTTTTTCTTCTGGCCGGTGGTAAGAATCCGCAACAGCAGGAACAGAATCAGGCAGATAGCAATCAGCCAGACCGCAACCGGCTGTGAATATTTCAAACCGTAACTTTCAAAGCGTTCATAGATCATCACCGGCGCAATCATCGGATGGTAGGCGACAATCACAATCGCGCCGAATTCACTGATCGCCCGGGCACACGCCATGATAATCCCTGCCAGCATACTGCGCCATGCCAACGGAAAGGTGATGCGAAAAAAAGTACTGAACATCGAGGCTCCCAAACTGCGGGAGACATTTTCCAGTCGGGGCGAGATCGCGTCAAATCCCTCTTTGGCCGCTTTTATGTAGAAAGGGATTGCCACAAACACCATCACCGTAACAATTCCGGTGACACTGCCCATGATCCGGATTCCCAGATCGGTCAGCAGCTGACCAAACCAGTAGTTGCGTCCGGTGACACTGAGGATGGCGATACCGACAACCGGATGGGGAATGATAATCGGCAGGTCGATGATCCCCTCGACCAGTCGCTTGCCACGAAACTCCCGGCGGGAGAGCAGGTAGGCCAGCGGCGTTCCCAGAATAAAAGAGATCAGGGCGGCCAGAGCGGCAGCTGAGAGGCTCAAAATGATGGAATTAAGGACATCTTTATCAAGAATTGTCTCAATCAATGACTCCAGTGACGGTGCCGCCAACATCTGTACCAGCGGCAGGGTGATAAACGCAATCACCGTCACCGCACCGGCAAAAGTCACCCAGAAAAAGAAATCCTTGTGGCGCATCGCTAACCCCTATTGTTTAACCGTCACCAGTGATTGAAGTTGCTGCGGAAGAACTGCTTTCATCTCTGCAGATGCGACCCGTGCCGGGATAAACGGGGGTTGTCCCATCTTTTCAAGAATTTTCAGTCCGCCATCACCATCAAGCATAAAAGCGAGAAACGCAATCGCCGCTTCCCGGTTCGGCGCATCTTTGAGCAGGGTGATGCCGTAAGTGATCGATTTCCCTGTCATCGTCATGGTGGTACCGGGTTTTGTACCACTCACTTCAACTGTCGTTTGAGCGTATTCCTTGTCAAATTTGTAGTTACCGAGGTTGATCTCATCGGGCATTTCAATAAATTTGAGATTGTGCTGAGCCGCCACAGAGCGGTACTCCCAGGCATAATCCATATTGCCAGTTTGCAGCAGCGAGATCAGCTCAACCGCTTTGGGTCGAACATTTCGTTCAGGACGGTTGGCGATGATTTTCTGGTATAAACCGGTCTGCTGGTAATATATTTCGGCCAATTGCAGCACCATCAGCGTCCGATAACCGCAGGGGTCGAGATCGGGTTCCGAATGGCCCCAGACGACACCGGACTTTTGCAATATATCCACCCAGTTTTTTTCGCTGATTGTGTCGGCAAAGCGGCTCTTATCGGTATAGCAAAGAACCATCCGATTGGAAGCAAAACGGATATTGTTATCGGTATAATCAGGGCGCAACAGTTTATTGATCACTTTGTAGTCGGCAGCCGCCATAATATCGCACGGCCTTCCCAAGCCGCTGATTTTTTGTGCCGCTCTGGAACTCCCCGATGATTCGCGCTGGACATCAACATTGGGATACTTTGCCTCAAATGCTTTTTCAATCGCTGCCATCGGGACAGTTAAACTTCCAGCATGAAAAATCGTTACAACCCCGTGGGGCGCTGAAAATACTAGCGTCGGGAGAAAGCAAAAACTGAAAGATACAACCCCAAGAAGAAACCGATAGCCTTTATTCACCCTTCCCTCCTCTCTGAAATTTATTTATGATGGTCTCGCAAAAACAAATCAGATGGCTAAGCAAAAATTTCGTCCCACAAGGCGTAGTGGTTTTTCAAGGACGAAGACATACATAGTGTATATTAAGGTCTTGAAAAACCGCTGCAACGCCGTGGGGCGGACTTTTTGCGACGCCATCATTTATTGAACACCGATAATAACACTGGTCGATTTGATAATAGCGCAGACTTCGTGACCTTCCTGTAGTTCCAGATTACGCACGCTGCTATCGGTAATTGTGGCAGTAATGGTTTCACCGGCACCAATATCAAGAACAACTTCACCAATCACCGCACTTTCAGTGATTTTGGTAATCCGACCCGTAATCCGATTTTTGGCACTGATCTTCAGGGTAAGACAATTATCGGCAATCATCACCGAAGAGGCTTTCACCAGGGCATAGGCCGAAGTTCCAATTTCCAGTCTAAGTGCGTCAATACTGTCGGTACTGACCACCGCCGTCATCTGATGTCCCGATTTCAACTGTAGAACAACTTGGGATACGGAAACATCACGAACAATTTCACAGATAGTTCCCGAAAAAACATTCTTTGCACTGATCTTCATTGTCATCCTCTGCAACAAGGGGAGGTAATTATTGAAATCGCCAAGGGATTCTTCAAGCCGAGCCAGCATCCCCTGATGTTCTGCCTCAATCAGCCGATAAAGGCGGACAACTTTTTTCCCTTCCTCGGTCAACCGCGTCCCACCGCCACCCGAGCCGCCAGTGACGGCAACCGTCAAAGGACGATCGGCAAGATTGTTCATCACATTCAACCCATCCCAGGCAGTCTTGTAGCTCATCCCTGCCGCCTTGGCCGCAGTTGAAATAGAACCACAGCGATTGATCTGCTCCAGCAGATCAATCCGGTTGCCACCAAGAAACTTCTGCTCCCCCTTCTGCATCCACAGCGGCGCTATTACTGCAACTTTTCCATTATCCATCGCTGACAAGCTCCTGAGATAAATAGCACTCTCTGGTTATATAGTTGATTATATAACGAATGTCAACAAAGGGTACAGAATTGCCAATGACAATGAAACCTAACCCAGATTTGAAAGAAAGGTTTTGATACTCAGATAACACAACCAATCGATATCATTAAGATCATAGGTGGGATCTTCCAGATCAAGAGAGCAATCAGGGCAGGATTGTGGTTGTTACCACGGCAGATTAATGGATGACCACAAGCTTGACGGTTGTTTATCCGGTGGAAGGTGTTACCATGTTATTTAAGGTAATACTTTATTCCAGCGGTCAATAGTCCGCTCTGCAAACAACCCCGCTTTATTGTAGGGATCTCCTGCAGCAAAAGCGTCGGCTTCAGCCCTGTCAGCAACATCAAGAATGACAACCGAGCCACACATTCTCTCGTCATCATCCAGAGTTGCGCCGGCAGCAAAAAGTTTTTCCCCGAAACTTTTCAAGTATTCTACATGGGCGGGACGGTTTTCCTGGCGAATGGACAGGTGATTCTTTTTATCGATACAGCGAATGACAAATAGCATAGTTCTGATTTCTCCTTTTTATGAAAATTCTGATTATTTCTGCATCCAACTTCCATCAGGGTTTTCCAGATACCAGCCTGATTGTGCCTGACCCCGCCAGGAATTGGCAAAAATCGTCTGCACTTCTCCGACCTTATCAGGAAAATTGTTGGCAATGGCAATTTCATGATAAAGGCGCTCACGATCCTTATTTTCAGCTTTAACCAGTTTGTTAAGCTGTCCCTTTTTTTTAAGTGCTAACCCCTGGGTCTCACGGATTTTAAGCAGCCCGTCAGAGCTGAGTCCGATATTACCAGTATTCAAAAAAGCGATCAGTGCCGTAGAGCGGTTTTTTATTGCATCCTTTATTGCCCTGATAGCAGGAGTACTGACATTAATATCCTGACCCGCAATAGCGTTTGTTGGCAGGATAATACGATAAAAACTGCGATCCGGATTTTTCTTCTGACTCTGCGGTTTAGTCTCTCTCATTTCTGACCCGGGAGTTCCCCAGACATCATTGACAATTTTGTCGGCAGCTCCGCGCAGCTCTTCCGCCGGGAAATAGATATTGATAGTGACGCAAGAGATAACCGATACAGCTAGTAACAACAGTAAACTACGGATAATCGTTTTCATTGTAATCCTCCTCTGTCAGTTTCAGTTTCCCGTTCGATTGATACGGCTGAGACGATTGACCATCTCTTTGAACGAAATTGTTGGCGTTGTCGTTGTTATATCAATCTTGGGCGGAAGCAGCCCACCATGAACCAGATACTTTTCTGATCCGGGGAGGGCTGTTCCAATCAGTGTAAAGGTATCATTCTTTAACGAACATTGAAAACCGATCTTTTTATAGCGGTAAAAATCGATAAAGCGGTAAACTCCCTGCGAAAGTGCCGCAGACAACCCACCCTGGCTGATAATGCTGATGTTATTGAGGGCTTTGACGCTGATATTGCGTTTCCCCCGATCCCGGGTGGTGACGGCAGCGGCAAAAGTGGCGGGGATGGTGCCGAAAATCTGCAGACCGTGAATATACCCATCGAGGATTCCGTTCATCTCACCAAAGTCAAATGTCCGGGTTGCTTCCAGCAGATTCAGATCTGAAAAATCGATATCGGTATAAAACAGAGGATAGTTGCCAAAGGGGTCATGACAAGACAGATTGTGCAACTGAAACTGGCCACCGAAAACTCCAATGCTGATGAGACCATCGCTATTGAGTTGATGGTCGGCATAATGAAGGCTTCCTAGATCCGCATTTAACCGTCCCTGCATAACCGGCAGGCCAAGTTCACGGGTCAGGGTTTCAAGATCAACTGCGGAAATAACAATTTTTGCACGACCCTGAATTCCAGCCTCGGTTATCCCCAGAGAGAGGTCATCAGTCACAACTTCTCCTCCAGCAAGATGTAACTGCAGAGGAGAGAGGAGAGTCATTCTGTTGGGTGATGCGGCAAGTTCAAGGCGGCCTTGATCCATTGTTACCGGTCCAAATGACAGCGCACTGAAAGCAACACTTCCGAAGGATTCCCCCTCTGATGCTGTTTTAGCCGGTTGCCCCATCGACTTGAAAGTGAAAGGGAGAGAACCGGTTCCATCGACTATTTCCAGTCCTCGATGTTCCCAGTAGCCATCCAGCCCGGCGATGTTCAAAGCACCGTGAATCTGCCACGATTCAGGGTTCCAGAAAAGACTGTAATTGAGTGAAACCTTCCCTTCCAGAGTCAGGCCTGCCAGTGTTGAGTTGATATCACTCAAAAGTGGTCCGATGTGATCGTCGTAACTTTCCGACAGATCGGTCAATTTGATCCTTCCTGTCGCGCTGATTTTCCGTGAGCTGAACTGTCCGGCAGCCATCAGAACCCCCAGCTGCGGCAGTTTAATGCTGATGACATCGGCGCTCAATTCAGCCGTTTCCGGGTTGACCTCACCAACAAGAGAAAAGGCTCCCCGATAGGGAGACATATCGGCATAGAATTCCCCGGCAAGAACTTCTTCAGCACTGAAATTTCCTGCCAGTTCAAGGGCGACCTGATTATCCTGTTTTACGCTGTGAATATGACCCTGTAGTTCAAGAGCTGCCTCCCCGACCCCGGTTTGTCCATTGGCAGCCATATAATTCAGATGGGTCAGAGAAAGTTGCTGTAATGTCAGTGAAAAACCGTGTGTCGAGAAATTCCCCACACCGCTGGCACTGGCTTGTCCTGTCAACTCGTCGCCATATTCCAGTGCCATATTTATTGATGCATCGGTCATTTTCAACTGCCCGGAACTGAGGGAAAATGTCCCACTACTGACAAAATGGCTCAGGGTCAACTGCGGCAAAGCAATTTTGCCAGCAGTCCCGCGGATATTCCCCGCCCAGCCGGAGGCTTTTCGCGATATTTCACCAGCAATCTTAAGATCGGTAGCTGATTGAAGTTGTGCGGGAATCTGTCCCGGAACCAGCTGGTGAATATCGTGTAAATTAGTCGAAACCAGAGAGAATTTTATCTTTTGAAAGTTTCCGGAAACATCAAGTAGCGGATGTGATGCCTGTCTGAGACCGAGAGAAAAAGTTCTGCGGTTCCCGTTAATTGCGAGAGTTCCCTGACCGCTGAGCCTGCCGATATCGAGCAAATGTTTTCTGCCCGCGACCGCCATCGGATAACAGTGGATATCTGTCGACAGTTGAAATTGAGAATTTTTCAAAGAATACTCTGCTGTCAGTCGCAAACCACCGGAAATGGGTAAAGGAGAACCACCCAACATCGCGACCTTAAACCTGTCAGGGTCGGGAATATCCACCCGCGCCTGCCCGGAAAGGTTATTGTCGCTGTCAAATCGGGCACTAAAATCGAGAGATGATCCAGCATCTCCCTGCAACTGGCCAGTGATTTGCCAACGATCAGGGTGGTGGTCAAGCAACAACCGGAGTCGGGTAAACGCCCCATTCTGACCATCCCAGCCAAAATGGCCCTGTGCGACTTGCAGCTCAAACTGTGGAACCGGTTTATTCAGAGTGAAATGAAGGGTTGAATTGTTGAGCAAAAACAAAAGCTCTTGCGGCAGTAACGAAGAATACCCCAATGTTGCAAGAATCTCCTGAAGCCGGAGATGATCAAATTGATCCAGATGAATCGCGCCCTCTCCCGGAGAGCCCTCCGTTCCATTCAGATCGACCGACACCGGCGCGGTGACAAGTTGCTGATGCTGCCACGAAATATGTGTCAGGGTTACCGTTTGTCGCGGGAAAAATTCGACCTGTCCCGCTATTTCGATCGGCTGTTTTCGATCCGAGCCCCAAAATAGTGAAAGTTCAAAATTACTTTGCGGCTGTAACTCTCCCGAAAAGTTCAGCCCATGTAATCGCCATTGTCGGTTACCATCATTGATAAGCACCAGCCCGTCAGTCACGACCAGATTTTTGATGATCAGGGGGAGTTTGGCGGGAAAATTACGTGCCCCTTCTTTCCCTTTGCTAGAAGGTACTGAAGAGAAAATTTCAACCTGCGGGTTTGTGATGCTTAGGGTATCAAGCTGCCGCCGCCAGAGTGACGTGAGGGTGAAATCGAGTTGGATGTGTGGGATAACAATCTGGAACTGTTCCGGGCTGTCGAGCCTTAACGCAACAATTTCCAGCCCGTTTTCTGTCCGCTTCAGATGTCCGATCTGAACCTCTGCCCCCAACGATTGCGCCGCCATCTCCACAATTTGGGGTCGAACGATCCAGTCCAGAACCTGCTCAGAGTAGAACCAGCCGACTCCAGCAAGCAGAACAATCGCCAGCAATAAAACCAATATCAGACTGAAAAGGATTTTCTTCATCAGGGTCAGAAACCTAATTTATATCCTCTCTTGATTTACGGAAAAGGTGCTGGCTGCTGCTGTAAAAGACAATGCATCCCTCCTCCATGCCAGTTTAACCGTAAAGGGTTAATCTGGACAATTTCACGCTGGGGAAACAATTGTTTCATGACCTTCAGCATACATTTATCTCTATGCATATCGTCAGCGATTGGAAAATATTTTCAAGAAATTGACTGATCTTTATCCGCAGGAAGCTGTTGATCATACAATAGACAAATGACTTAATCGTAAAACTTTCCTTCATAAAAAATCCGCATCTATTGCAATTTTCAGATCACAACTGATAAAGCTTCGTCTTCTCCCAAAGATTTTTACGGCTGATACCAAGAACCTCAGCTGCTTCGGTTTTGTTCCCAGCAGTTTTTTTCAAGGCATCCAAAATACATTTTTTTTCTGCAGTGGCAACGGCAGCAGCAAGATTAACCTCGGTTTTCCCTACGGTCTTCTCTCCACTCCCACGGATTTCAACCGGTAAGTCCCAGAGTTGAATTTTTGGAGCTGGTGCCAACACCGTCAATCTCTCCAGGATATTTTTCAGTTCACGGACATTCCCGGGGAAAGGGTAGTTGTTTAATGCTTGAGAAGCCTCCGCAGCAAGGGTGAATTGCAAACCTCTTTCCTGGCCAAATTGTTGCAGAAAGTAATCGCTAAACTCCGGAATATCTTCTTTTCTTTCTCTTAAGGTCGGGACGGAAATAGGAATAACCTGGAGGCGATAATAGAGATCTTCGCGGAACTTACCCTTTTTTATCTCTGTGGTCAGATTTCTGGCGGTGGCACAAAGAACCCTGACATCAATGGGAATCGGGCTTTTCCCACCCACCCGTTCAATTTCATGCTCCTGTAATACGCGCAACAGTTTAACCTGCAGGCTGATGGGCATGTCGCCAATTTCATCAAGCAGAATAGTTCCCTGATCAGCCAGTTCAAATTTACCAACAGAGACCTGTTCGGCACCAGTAAAAGCCCCTTTTTCGTGACCAAATAACTCGGATTCCAAAAGCCCTGCCGGAATCGCCGCACAATTAACCCGGATATATGGTTTGTCAGCCCGACGACTTTCGTAATGGATGGCGGCAGCAACCAGCTCCTTGCCGGTGCCACTTTCACCCTGAATCAAAACCGTTGCATCGGATTGTGAAACTTGGCTGATCAATTTGAGCATCTGTTGCATCGGAGCGCTGGAGCCGATTAATGGTTGACGTTGACCACAGCAATTCTCAAGGGAAACACAGCGGGCTTTGATCGCTTGAATATTCAACAGACGTTGAATTCGAAAGGTCAGATCATCCAGGTCAAAGGGTTTCAAAATATAGTCTGCCGCCCCTTGTTTAAGACAACTGATGGCACCTTCTGTATTGCCGTGAGCTGTCATCAGGATAACTTCAGTGCGTGGTGCTAATAACTTCACCTCAGCCAAAAGCTGTTCGCCATCCATCCCTGGCATGCGGATATCAGAAATCATCAGATCATAGTTGTTCTTCTTGATCAAAGCTAAGGCAGCGGTTCCATTTGTCGCTTCATCCACCAGCCAACCTTGATTTTGCAAGTGGTCAAGCACAGTAATGCGCATGATCTCTTCATCTTCAGCAACCAGAATTCGTGTGTTCATCAATTTTCCTCATGAATGAAAGGTCGTATGCTCATCCATTCCCAACAGCGACAACAAGCATGAGTTGAGGACTAATTTATCGTTAAATTTCATTTTAAGACCTTCCAGTGTCCAGCCTTAAAACTGCCCGCCCGAATAATTTTGTTATCTTTTTTGAGTTGGGCAATATCTCGCTTTATGGTCTTATCTGAGACACCAAGTTTTTCGGCAATTTGTGCTGACGTTATCTGATTATTATTCTTAATAAGATCAAAAACAGTTTCAGTTCTTTTTACAGGGACATTTACAGGGACATTTACAGGGACATTTACAGGGACATTTACAGGGACATTTACAGGGACATTTACAGGGGCCTTGGCGGTTTTTTCTGTTTCATCCCGATATATCACGCATTTGAATTGTTCCGTATCGATATTGTTTATAAATTCTACAGCTGGGTTAAGTGCGAGTACCCTTTTAATGCCACTGCCGTAACCAGTGTATGGCAATAGATTTTTACTAATAGAGCTTAAAATAGGGTTTCGATGAACGGCAATCCCGTTTTTTATTTTCTCCACCGTTAAAGAGTTGGTTAGTTTCCCCGGGCTGATTATTTCAATCCGATTATGGAAGATAAAAACTTTTATTGATGACTGAATGTAATAATCACGATGAATTAAGGCATTGACAATAAGTTCACTTAATACCTCCTCTTTTATCTCTAATTCACCGGTTGAATTAAAATCTTTCTCTACTTGATATGTTCGCAACTGGCTGACAACAAAACGAAAGCTATCTTCATAAAGCTCATCAAATGTCCCTTTAATTGCCTTTTTAGAGATAAACTTGGTAACGGAAATATCGTTGCCATCGAAATAACAGCAATCGATAAAAAAGGATGGATTGAAGCGTTGCGGGGTTTCTCCGAAAAGCAAATTACCTGCCAAAGTAAGACGGTTATCTCTAAACAGTTCTAAATTGGTCAAAACCGTTTCTAAATTCAATTCATTAGTATCTAACTTCTTTAAAACTTCGATATTATCCTGCTTTAAAAATTTTCTTAATTTGTGGATATCCAGATCATCAATATCGCTGTTATGGACAATCTCTTCATCAGGGAACAGGTTTTTAGATTCTGCGAATAATCTTCTCAGTTCTTGAGGTGATATTTTTCTTTTATCGCTGCCCGCTTTGGTAAGATAAATCCCCCCGTTAGTGGAGTAAGGCTTATTACCTCCCTCATCAATTTCAATCGTAAGGATCTTTTTATCGTCAATATTTTCTATTTTTACAAGAGGATAAATGGGCGGTATCACGCATGTATTGATAACATTACCGATAAGCTGATTGATTCTTCTTATGTCTTCATCGTGCAACCCTGCAATCGTCCCCTTATCATCCACACCAACGATAAGCAGCCCACCTCTGGCATTTGAAAACGCAACCAACTCACCCGCTAAATTATCGCTGTTAGTTATATTGATTTTGAATTGGGTATAGCTATCTTCACCATTGGCGATTCGATCCAGTAACTCTGATTTTTTCATCGCTACTCTCCAAACATCAGCTTTTTGAACTCTTCTTCAATCAATTTCTTATGTTGTTAAATTGTCTGATCACACTCTTCGAAAACATGTATCAGTAATCACTAACTGGTACCATCAAGCTGAAACAACACCCGCTACCCGGGTTGTTTTTCACCGAGATATGACCGCCTAAACGCTTGATCAATGAATCGGAAACAGAAAGTCCCAGGCCAGTTCCCTCTCCGACCTCTTTGGTGGTAAAAAAGGGTTCAAAAATATTATCCAGATACTCCGGGTTGACTCCAGGGCCAGTGTCGGAAATCTCAATATGGATTGAATCATTATTCAGAGAACTGGTAACCTTGATAACCCCGTTTTTCTTACCGATGGCCTGAACCGCATTTCCGGCCAGATTCATAATCACTTGGCGTAAAGCTTCAATACCGGTTGTGACTGGTCGTCCAATCTCAAGATACAGATCCAGATGAATGTTCTTGCGCCCGATACAGGATAACTCCAGGCAATCCCGGATCAGCTGATCAACATCGCCCGGTCGGATCTCCAGAGGTTCTTTTCTCCCCATATTTAACAGTTGCTGAACTGTCCCCTTGATTTTTTCCACACCTTGCCCTAAAAGTGCCAGGTAACGATTCTGCAGTTCCGGTTGATCCATGTTCCGCTGCATGGTCTGAATACAATTCTGCATCCCTCCCAACGGATTGTTGATTTCGTGAGAGATTCCGGCAACCAGTCGTCCCAGAGCCGCTTGTTTCTCACTCTGGAAGACCTGCTCACGGCTTGCATCAAGTTCTTGCTGTGAAGTTTCAAGCCGGCGGCAAAGGTTTTGAAAATGTTGACTCAACACCCCGATCTCATCATTGGTTTCCTCCGCCGTAGGAAAAGATTGCTCCGGGTAATGATCCATAGCACCGGCAAGCAACTTCAGCCGCTTGGCAACCAGTGTACTAAACAGCAGGTAGATACTGAGTGAAACGATAATAATGGTTGCAAGGGCTATCCAGAGCAACATCTGGTTATTGGCCTTTATTTCGGCATACGCCCAATTCATTGGAACCGTGACATTCATGCCGCCACGAATATCGCCGAGGACATACCCCTGTTTTCTATGGCAACCAAGACATTGGGCATCAACCTTCAGCGGAGCCATATAACGGAGACGATAATTCCCCTTGTTCTTCTCGATCTCAATTGCTTCAGCTTCTCCATTGGCAAATTTAAGCAAACTCCGCCGCTCAAAATTGTCGGGAGCATTATCGGGATTGACCGGTTTCAGGCTGGTCACATTGAACTGTCCCATTCCCTCTCTGGCAGCATAAGCAGAAAGTTCGCGAGTTACCATTGCCGGGTTGCGTTTGACCAGCCAGTTCCCTTTGATATCCTGAATTTCGCCTTGATCCAGAAACGGATTTTTCTCAACACCAGGAGATTTTACGAAAAAAAGCCCATTATGATCCGAAACCCATTGTCGGGTCAGTCGAATCTGGTTAAAAAGCATTTTTGCCTGGCGGGTTGCCTGTTCAACAACCAGCTTTTCTTGAAAGTCTGAGGTTCGATAAAAGGTGACCCCGTAAGAGATACAAATCACCAAGCTGATCAAAAGAATGAGTTTAGTTTTCAACTGCATAAAAGAGAAAACCTTATTAATCATAAGAGGTTACATATTTTTGGTCATTGCTACCGAATGGTAACATGAGGAGTTGACGAAAAGCTACCCGACGGTAACATATAATATATTCAAAATAATGCATCATAGTGAAAAATAGAGAGTTTATTGCGGCACGTCAGTTGCAGACAAAAATCTTTTGAAAGAATTGTTGTTATTAATTTCAATTCTGATATTAATTAGAATAGTAACATTTTTTGCAGAGTTGAAATTTTCTCGAAAAGTACAAAGACTGCCACTCAAGTAAGGAGGTGATTGAATGTCGAGTAAAAAAGCCCCAAAACCAAAGATATCCACAGCGAAGAAAATGTGGATACTCGGAGCAGTTTTTGGTGTTGTCGCTGCGATGCTTTTGGTTCTGGCTTCCGGTTTCATGGTGGAATCAACCAACACCGATGCCTTCTGCTCCAAGTGTCATGTCATGGAACCATTCAGAACCTCATGGCAAGCCTCTGTCCACGGCGGTAAAAATCCCCAAGGATTTACCGCTCAATGTGTTGATTGCCACCTGCCACATGAAGGTTTTGTGAATTACCTTGTTACCAAGGCGATCACTGGAACCAACGATGTTTTTCAGAATTTCACCATTGATGGGGCAAGTTTTGATTGGGCTGCAAATGCTGAAGAGAATCGTCTGGAATTCACTTTTGACAGCGCCTGTCATCGCTGCCATCACAATCTGACCCCACCGGGAATCTCAAAGGGAGGTCTGACCGCGCACCGTTCCTATTTGCGGGGTGAAGCCAAAAAACGCTGCACCGAATGTCATATGCATGTGGGTCACAAAGATATGTTGAAAACGGTCAAATATTTTTATAAGGCGGAAAAATAACTGAACGAAAAGGAGGTTTAACGTGAAACAAATTTATGGAAAAATCGGGTTAATCAGTCTCGCCTGTCTGTTTGTCTGGGTCGGGATTGCAGCTGCGGCTAATACCCCGAATCTGGCTCCGCGTAAGATTGAAATTAAACGTGGTTACACCGAAGAGGCGGCGGCATGTATTGAATGTCATGCCAAAAAAACACCGGGAATTGTGGAAGACTGGAAACTTGGCAAGATGGGGCATGCCGGGATTTCCTGTTATGACTGTCACGTTGTTGAAGCCACCTCCCCGATGGCCAGCCAATGCTCCGGATTAAAAGGGACCAGCATCATGATTTCCCCGATGGTCTCTTCCAAGACCTGTGCCCGCTGTCACCCATCTGAAGTTGATGAGTTCCTCAAGAGTGGTCACGCTGATTTATCCCGTGCTGCCGTTTATGACAAAAATAAAGCTGGTGGCAAACTGATAGCACTGCAGGTTATCAACGAAGGTGCCGGATTCCTTGGTGTTGAAGAAGGCTCTCTGGTCAATCACGCGTCAAGAACAGGTGGTTGTCAGATGTGCCATGGTTCCGTCGTTGAAGTCGGCCCCGATAACAAACCAATCAAGAGCACCTGGCCTGGTGGCGTTGGTACCCTTTATCCCGATGGTTCGGTCGGTACCTGTACCGTCTGTCATACCCGGCATAAGTTTTCTATCGCAGAAGCCCGTAAACCCGAAGCCTGTGCCAGTTGTCACTTAGGCCCGGATCATCCGGATATCGAAATCTACACCGAGTCCAAGCACGGTCAAATGTATGCAGCTCATGGTGATACGTGGGAATGGGACAGCGCTCCAGGAACCTGGCAACCCGGTGACTACACCGCACCAACTTGTGCGACCTGCCATATGTCGGGTATCGGTGAACTGGAAACAACCCACAATGTTAATGATCGTCTCAAGTGGGACCTGATGCACAAACGCAGTGAAATTCGCAGTGGTGCCCGTGGTGATGGAGTCAAGGGTGATAAACTGATGCGTAAAGTCTGTATCAACTGTCATGGTCCTTCACACACCGAAGCCACCATGCAGACTCTTGACAGTGCGGTTGCCCTGTACAATGTCTACTGGGATGAAGCAGTCAAGATGAAGAAAGACCTTGCCGCTAAGGGTCTACTGAAAAAGGATGCCTGGAAAGATGGTTATCAGGAGTTGATGTACTACCTCTGGCACCATACCGGTCGCCGTGCCCGTCAGGGTTCTGCGATGAACGGACCTGACTATGCTCACTGGCATGGTTTCTTCCAGATGTTCCAAGTCATGAAGGATATGCAGGATATCTATAACTGGCGAATTAAGAATAATAAGATTGAGGATTTGAGTACCGTTATGAGTTCTGGTCCTCTCTAGGATATTATCCTGTAGAAAACAAAAGCCCCTGTCGAAAGGCGGGGGCTTTTCATCTGCACCTGCAAAGGAATAAGGACAAAACATGAAAAATCTTCTTCTCATTTTCCTGATAACATTATTGGCAACCCCATGCCTTGCTCTTACTGATAGTTTAGGGTCTGAATATGACAATATTGTTACATTTTTCCAGGGTGAAGATGAACCAGAAGCCAAAGATGCCGTGTGGGACTCAAAATTATTGCTTAAAATTGGCGTATTTGATAATGGAAAAAAATATGATGAGTATGCAAAGCACGTTTGCCAGATAGTCAGAGATAAGGGAATTCAGGACAAGGACGTTGCCGTACAGATTATCGACATCAAAAAACTTGCCCACCTTAAAGAATGGGTTGTTTTAGGAAAGGCTCAATGCCAATAGCACGTGAATATCAATCTAAGTGACGGGATCGATACGAGAAACGATGAGTTTTTCTTCGAAAATCGTCCAGTGAATTTCATAGCGATCAAACCGCACTCCATACTCCTGTAAATCTTCTGAACCACGGCGGTAGGCTGGCCGTGGATCAAGGCCAAGAGTTTCCCGGATCATCAGCTCCAGCCCCGGGTTCTCGCTTTGATATTGATCCAGCTGCTGCCGGGCTCCCGCAGTGAATTCAATTTTTAGAGTGGGTTTCGGGATCTCTGCGGCAAAACCACCGCTGGCATCCGGGATGCTGTCACCATAAGGAATATAGGGTTTGATATCGAGGATCGGCGTTCCATCGATCAAATCTGCCCCTTCTACCAACAGCGAAACATCCCCCTTTTCAATAAGGATATCCAGCAATTTTACGGCAGATAGACCAATTGGATTGGGTCGAAAAGGGGATCTGGAGGCGTAAACCCCGACCCTTTTATTCCCTCCTAAACGAGGTGGACGAACTGTTGGCTTCCAGCCTTTTTTCCAATTCTGATGAAACAGAAAAATGAGCCAGAGGTGGCTGAACCCTTCTAATCCACGTACCGCTTCAGGGGTAGCAAACCCGGAATAAAAATCAATTTGAGCCTGAATAGAGGGAGTCAATCCCGGTTGTCGTGGGGTCGCAAATTTTTCTTTAAATGGCGTATGGATAAGTGCAATTGGTGCTAAAGGGTAGTCATTCATCGTTTACCTTTTACTTTGTCGTTCGCCCACTTCTGCTACTCAACCAGACACCACAAAAAACCAACCCGCAAGCCAACCATTGCCATTGGTTTAATTTGTCACCCAGAATAATCATTCCCAGGATGACACCAAAAACCGGAATCAGGTTGACATATCCGGCAGCACGGCTGGCTGGGACACGGCTGACACCATAATTATAACAACCGTAGGCACCGAAGGTGATCAGGGTTCCCAGATAAATAACTGCCAGTGCTGGGGTTGGATCCCAAGTGACTGTCCAGCCGACCCCCGGCAGAAACAGGAACGGAAGAAAGAACAGACTGCCGATAAAGGCTTGAAAAGCAGTCAGAAACAGCGGTGGGTAGTTGTTGGTCAGATGCTTAAGAGACACGGTATAGCCTGCGGCAAATACCATCGCCATAAATTCAAAAAAATTTCCTAACAGTGGATTAGGGGCATTTATGCTGGTTTCGCTTGCCAGGCTCAACCAGCCAGCACCGATAATTGCTAAGCTGAAGCCTGCCAGGGTTTGTTTGCTGATGCTCTCTTTTAGCCAGCTCCACGCCAGTATGGCCACCAATAATGGGAGCATAGCGGTAATCATGCCCGCTTGTGAGGCGCTGGTTAATTCCAAGGCTTTAGCTTCAAATATAAAATACAGACAGGGTTCGCATATTCCCATAATTAACAGGTATTTCACATCCTGGCGACGCCAATTGATTTTACGGAAAGAAGGGATAAAGACTACAAAGCAGAGGCTGGCAATAAACATCCGCCCAAAGATAACCTGCATCGGGTGGTAACCTTGAAACGCAAGCTTCAGAGCGACAAAGGAACTGGCCCAGAGCAGCATGGCCATAATCAGGCTAATAGCCGGTAACAGGTTGTGAATTTTCTCGGTCAAAGGAAGCTCCAGAAGTGAATATGAAAAATGGAGCTAAAGATAAGCTGATGGGGGTTTAGATGCTATAAAAATCGAAGTATATTACTGATATTAGAGTTAGCCCCCTTGATTGGTAATAAACCAAGGGGGCCAGGTGTCAGTGTTACTTACCACCGTATTCAACTTTATGTTTCTGAGCATCAAAAACATGTCCACAGCTGGGGCATTTAACCATGTGAGGGGTAGCACAGGCGGAGAGTGCAAAAGCCATAACTAACAGAATTCCCCAAATTTTAAGTTTCTTCATTATTTTACTCCTTTTCTGTGAGGTTTTTATATTTGAGTTGAAAATCAACTCACAACAGGGTTATTTAACTGGTCCGGTAAAGATCCAGTCATTATTAATCACTGCCGCATGGCAGTTGATACAGCCAGAAACCTTGCCTTCTTTTGCAATTTTTCCAGCTGCGGTATATTTAGCCCAGAACCAGTCCCCTGCGTCGGCGTCATAGCCTTTGACCCGATACATTACGGTCACAGCGGCAAGGGTTTTGTCTGGTCGATAATTTTCTTTGACGATGAAAGAATTATCAGGCAACAGCCCTGATCGGTTTTGAATTGCTTCCAGCGCGTTGGGAGAAACATAGGTTGTCAAAAATGCCCCATGCGGATGAGCGCCTTTGTAGAGCTTTCCTTTGCCGGGGAACAGAGCCCAGTTCTGGTAGGGACTGGCTTTGGTAATATAGTCGTAGACCTCTTTACCGTCGGCCGCTGGAGGATCCATTCCCCCTGCCAGAGATAAACCGATACCGCCAGCCAAAATGATACAGGTTGCGCCAGCAATAACTGCAAGCCATTTTTTTCCCATGTTTGCCTCCTCTTTGTTTGAGTTTTAGCCAACCGAATTGATAATATGTGGATGGTAAATTGTATTTATATAAATCCTACCAATAAACTATTGTTTACTCGGCTTGAAATAACTCTATAGAAGCATTGCTCAGATGAATGTAAGCCGGGATACACTTTTAAGGAAAAACTATGGAATGATTTGCTGGTCTGTTCAGTTGGGTGGAAAATAGAAATTAAAATTGTTGTCGAAGGGTTTCAAGGTTGGGGAGCAGCAGTGACCGATAGGAGGTTTCCACCAGCCCGGCACGTTTCATCATGCCGAGTTCTTCTGCAACAGATTCACGGGTCGCACCAACAAGAAAGGCAATGTCCTTCTGGGTGATTGAGAGCCTTATCTGACCATTGTTTTCAGAAGATCCATGTTTTTCTGCAAGATTTAGCAGCGTACCACGGAGGCGCTGGGCAACAGTCTTGAAAGCCAGATCTTGCAGGCGGGTTTCCAATTCACGCAAGCGAAAACCGATCAGTTTCATAACTTTGAAGGTTATGATCGGATGTTCTCCCAGAAACTTTTGAAATTTATCACGGGGAAAAATGCAGACCAGGGTTTCTTCGGTGGCTTCGGCAAAGTGGGATCGTTGTTGCTCATCTGTGACTGCCAATTCACCAAAAATTTCACCAGGACCCAGTACGCCGAGAGTAATTTCATTTCCGTCTGCATTGACTTTTCCCAGCCGGACTTTCCCTTTTTTTACCAGATAGATTTTATCGCTGGCCTCATCTGACAAATAAAATTGGTGTTTACGCTGGCACTCTACCATCTTGCTAATATCTGCGAGGATTTGCATTTCTGCATCATTCAGGCCTGAAAATACTCCGCCAGATTTTTTGATGTACCAGAGTTTTTGATCCATTTGATCCATTTGATCCTCACTGCTCTAGGTTAGTTAAGAGTTAGCATATCAGTATTCGTAAGAACAACAAGAAAAAAATCTTGGGTTATCAGCTACTTTCTACTGTAAAAGGCTGCTGGTCTTTTGTGCCCCTCCGGATAGGTTCCCCTGCTCCACTACTTGCCACTTCATTAAAATTGAACATTGTAACCCAGGTTATATTTCACAAAAGAAGTTCTATATAAGAGTGCAAGAAAGACAGCTAGCGCAATCAATACCGGCTCGGCTCATCTGTTCTCAGCACGTTTCCGGCCAGGCAAGTGCTTGAGTTTGGTTAGTTTCCTCTGTTTTGTGGAGTGATTATGCAACATCGGCTCAGGCACATCAAGGAAGCGGCAATTTTCTATTGGCTCAAAGAGGAGAAACTGGCAAAGCTGGCCATGCGCAGTGAAATGGTGTCGTATCAACGGAACGTCACCCTCTTTTTTGCTTATGAACAGGGCAACAAGATTTATCTGATCAAGGAAGGAAGAGTCAAGCTGACCAGGACGAGTGAGGCAGGACGTGAAGTCATTCTCGACATCCTTGGTCCGGGGGAAATTTTTGGGGAGTTGTCGATGGTGGATGAAGATGTCCGCTCCCATAGCGCTGTAGCTGTCGATAATATTCAGGTTTTTATTATTCATCGTTCCGATTTCGAGAAACTACTCAAAGACCATCCTGAAACCGCACTCCGTGTACTTAAACTAGCTTGCTTACGGCGCCGTGAACTGGAAATGCGTCTGGAAGATCTGATCTTTCAACCTTTGGCCAATCGACTGGCTCTTGCCCTTTTATGGCAGGCTCGGCGACACGGAATTTGGGAGAATGACAACTGCGTTTCCATGCACTTGACCCAAAGTGATCTTGCTCACCTTATTGGAGCCTCCCGGGAGTCGGTGACCGAACATCTGGCCAAATTTAAGCGGGCCGGCCTCCTGCAAACATCCTACCGGGCAATTCAGTTGATAGATTTCACTCGGCTGATGCGAACACTTTCAGCCGATGTTGATTTTGAACCCATGGAATTAGTCTCCGGGGGTTCAATGCCTAGCTCCTGCAGGGCGGAAGCGGACTGAAAGGCCGCGATAAGCGGACTCAGAACTTGTCCCAGTAATTGTAAACCACTCATTTTTCAGCACTGAATATACTGTTCAAATGCTGGATTAACCATATCGGCAAAGGAGATGATCATGATGGAACAACTGAAAAGAAAGATCATGTTTTGTTCAATTCTCGGGGTGACTCTGTTCATGTTTGGCGTCGGATCAGCCTACGCTGTCACGGTTAAACTTTCCGGTCAGGTCAACCGCGCCGTTATGTGGGCCGACAACGGCAATGACTCAGAACTGTTTCATGTCGATAACGATAATTCGTCCACTCGGTTTCGTTTGACCGGCATGGAAGAGTTCAGCAAAAACTTCAAGGTCGGCGTCGTGTGGGAAACCCAATTTGAATCCAACACCTCCTCTGGGGTGGATATTGGACAGGACAGCGACGGTAGTTCTACTTTTACGGAACGTAAACTGGAAATCTGGTTTGGCACTAATTATGGTAAGCTGTGGATCGGCCAGGGCGACGGCGCGGCTAACGGTTCCTCCGAGGTGGATCTTTCTGGTACAAGTGTTATCATGTACTCGGGTGTAAACGATACTGCTGGTGGCCTCACCTTTCGCAACAGTGCCGGAGCAATAGGTCCACGAATCGGACAAACGCGGAGTAACTTTGACGGTCTGAGTCGAAATGATCGTTTGCGCTACGACACCCCTACGTTTGGAGGGGTGACCCTATCGGCCAGTACTACCAATGGCGACGCTTGGGAACTGGCGGGTCGCTGGGGTCAGGAATTTGATAATGTCGGCAAATTTAGTGCCGCCATCGGCTACGTGGACTCTTCACAGCGCTCGGATCCAGGATTCCAACAGATCGGTGCTTCAGTGTCATGGCTGCACAGCTCGGGTCTTAATTTGACTCTGGCTGGTGGTAACCGCGATTATGATACGTCAAACTCTTCTCCGGGCAATTCCGGTCGGGATTCGACAAACTTTTATACTAAACTTGGATACACCAAGGGAATACATGCCGTTGCGATCGAATACGGTCAAACCGAGGACCTGAACCAGGAAGGCGACGAGTCTGACAACTGGGGGCTCGCTTACGTTGTTAAACCATGGAAGGGTGTTGAACTATACAGTGCGTATCGTTCATATTCGCTGGATCGGGCCGGAACCGATTATGATGACATCAACCAGGTTATGGTCGGTACACGGGTGAAGTTCTAACACTCGTCGCCTGCCGGACTATTTGGTCTGAAGCGAAAATTTGGTTGTTTGCGATCAGATTTTGGCTCGTTTGATAAGTAATAGCCATAGCTATTGGTCGAAAAGAAGCTGAAATCTGAGCCATACAGACAAATTTGCAGCCAGCTTATGATAGTCTGGCAGGCTGCTAAATGGAGAGAACAGAAATGAAATCACACAATCTGAATATGTGGAGCCTTTGCTTGCTCCTGATGCTGCTCTGGCTGTTGGCAGGTTGCAGCAGTGGTAAGTATTTTGAAGCGCCTCAATCTGGTGAAATCCCCAAAGGTCCGGGGCTGTTCACCAAAGGGGACACTGGTGCAGTGTTGTTTGATTCTCAGGGTGGAGGTCTGATTAATCCAGAAAAGGCAGAAGCTCCTACCGCAACGGCAGCAGCTGCCGTTCCTTCACCGGAAAATACGACTCAAGTTCAGGATTTTAAGGAATTCGAGTCCTATAAACAATGGCAAGAGTGGAAAAAGGGTGCTGCAGGTTCAGCTGACTACAAAGATTTTCAAGACTGGCAGCAGTGGGAGCGGTATCAGAAATGGAAACAGCAGCAGTGATCCTTATCAATTGCTCATATCACTGGTGTAGACCATTAAATTAGAGTCAGGTCGTAGTTTGAATCGCCGGCGTAGCTTGAGATCGAACCAAAAGTTTGTTTTCAAATCAGCTTAAAGTAAGTGCTATCGACGGAGGAGTACACGATGGGAAGTAGATATTTGTTCCTTCTGTTACTGATTTTAATTCTGCCTTTAGCCGCCCAAGCACGAACTGCTGCGGAACAGACTTTTGATTCGTTTACCCTCCATTGGGAAAATGATGCCTTCACCGGAACCGACAGGGACTACACCAACGGGTTTAAGCTGACCTGGAGTACTCCTTACGAGAGAGCGCAATCAACCCCTCACCTTCCAGGCTGGAGCTATCCGCTCATCAACCATCTCCCCTTTGTTAATGATCCCGATTTATTACGTTCAGTGTCCGTGTCGATCGGTCAAGATATCTATACCCCTGAAGATTCCGATCGCAGGGATCTGATCGTGGCAGATCGGCCTTATGCTGGCTGGACCTACCTCACTGCAGGACTCCACGGTATCGTTGGGAATCAAAAGATGTCCTGGGGATTGACCGTTGGCGTTCTTGGGCCGTTATCCCTGGCCGAGGACACCCAGAATTTTACTCATAACCTGTTGGGCTTAGACCCATCTGAGGGCTGGGATAACCAGCTTGAAAATGAACTGACAGTTGATCTGGCTTTTGAATCTCAATGGCGCTGGCTGCGATCCAGAAGGGTTCATGGTTTTGGTTATGATTTAATCCCCCATCTAGGTGGTCGTATCGGCACTACAAACATTTCTGCAAATGCTGGAGCAGAGATGCGTTTCGGCTGGAACTTGCCGAATGACTTTGGTAGTTGCCCGATCCGGGTTGGCTGTGAAACGAACAGTGCCAGCAATGGAGAAGGGACGGGGTTTTCCAACCAAGATAAATTAGGATTTCATTTTTTTACCGCAATTGATGGCAAGGCTATTTTGCGAGATATTTATCTTGATGGGAACACGTTCAGATCGAGTCACAGCGTGGATAAAAAGCCTTTTGTTGCCGATATCATGGCTGGGATAGCTTGGCGCTACAAGAATATCAAAACTACATATTCCTACATTTATCGGACAAAACAGTTTAAAACTCAAACTGGCAGACAGGCTTTTGGATCCCTAAGTGTTGCCTGGTCGTACTAATCAAAATTCTGTGTCAATCAGAAAAATACGTTCAGCCTCCTGATCAAAGCATTCACCCCTCTCTATATACGACAAGAACAGTCAATATTCCACAACACCAGTGTAGAATATTCTTCAAAATTCCTTTTCTATGAACCTATGTACACGCTAAGTATATGTCTTTATTGAATTAAAAAAGTTGGCATGATGGTTGATATATAGACTGGCAAGATTGACAAACAAACAAATAAAACTTCACTCAAACAAAGGAACACATCATGAAAAAGCAAACCACATCAATCGCAATCGCCAGTATCTTCGCAATCACCTCATTATTTGCTGCAGCCGCAACTCGGATAAGTGATCAAGAACTTGGAATCGGAAACTACAATGAAGTCACTCACACCAACTCTCCTCGCCTGGACGACAGGGAACTGGGGATTGGCGAATACAACGAAGTGACCTTTAACAACAGTCCGCGTCTTGATGACCGTGAGCTTGGAATCGGCGAGTACAGCGACCATGCTTAACTACCGCACCTCTCCATAAAGTACTTGGAGTTACAAAATAAGAGCCTCATTTTGAGGCTCTTGAAGCTTGGATATCATCTTTTAGCGTGAAAAATCCGCTAGCGAAATTGCACAAGGAGTAGAGTGATGAAAAAAATAATCACTATCGGATTAATATTTACTTTGGCTGTTCTATTATCCTCGTGCACTGGTTTTCGCGCCGAAAATCCATTGAATATCAAGTGCCCTTCCTGTGGTTACCAGTGGGATTACGTAATTCCGCGATAAATAGGACAAGGGGAGGATGGTGGTTTATGTCATATACATTTAACCCGCAGCAATTTTTGTTGGGAAAAACTAAGCATATTGATCTGGACGTCAATCTGTTGAAATCGGTGTTGGTTCTGGGAGCCGTTATCGAAGCGCGGGATGCCTATACCGGTGGTCATACCTGGCGGGTCAGCCAATACAGCCGGTTACTGGCCGAGCAAGCAGGGCTGGCACCTGCTGAGGTTTTCTTAGCCAGCCTTGGCGGCTTTGTCCATGATATCGGCAAGATCGGGATCTCCGATCGGATTCTAAATAAGCCGGAGCGACTTACTAACGACGAGTTTGCCCTCATCAAAACCCATCCTCAGATTGGGAATACTCTGCTCGCAGATCATCCGCTGGCTCCTTTGGTTCTGGATGCCATCACTCACCATCACGAGCGGTTCGATGGCCAGGGTTACCCGGGGAAGCTGACCGAGGAAAGACTATCTATTTATCCGCGTATTATCGCCGTGGTAGATACCTTCGATGCCATGACCAGCATTCGCTCTTACTCTAAAGGAATGACACAAGAAGATGCTCTGTCGAAATTATCCGCAGAAAGTGACCATCATCTTGATGGGACACTGGTCAGTGGCTTTCTGGCTTTGGCTGCGAAAGGAAGTCTTAATTGTATTCTAGGTCACAGTGATGAATTGCGCCCTCTGGTTAACTGCCCTATGGATGGTCCAGTCCTCGCTTTGCCCCGCAATAAAAAAGATGGTGACATTATCCATTGTCACGCATGTAAGGGGATGTATCGGCTCCACATTTTGGCAGGTTCTTTTGAACTCGAATCCCTGATGCAGAGGCGCTTTGATCTGCAGCCTGAGGTTGATTTGGAGCAGATTGATGAATTTTCTCGCAGCGCTCCCCGACATGTGAAAGTATCAAGGCACAATAAATTAGTAACGGACTAACAATTTAATGATCAGTTGTTGAAAGGGAAAAATCCATGCGTTCGACTTCCAAAACTTTATATATCACCATCTTCCTGCTGCTCATGGCCTGCATAGATACCGTTGTGTTTGCTGCACCAAAGGCTGAACTCTGGCCGCGCTGGCAGGAAAATAATCCGCAAAGCACCACGCGTGTTGATCATTCGGTCTGGGCTCAGTTTCTGGAGAAGTATCTAGTCGTTGGGACCGCAGGAGCTACAAGTCTGGTTCGCTATGCAGAGGTCAGTTCTGAGGATAAAGCCGCCCTTGCAAAATATATTAAAACATTAAGTTCTCTGCCAATATCAGCACTGAATCGTACTGAACAACAGGCTGTCTGGATCAATCTCTATAACTCGCTGACCGTCCAGACCATCCTCAAACATTACCCCGTGAAGAGTATTCGAAAAATCAGCTCCGGTTGGTTAAGCTCTGGACCTTGGGGTTTGAAACTGGTTGAGGTAGAGGGAACTAAGCTGTCCCTCAACGATGTTGAACATCGTATCCTCCGGCCGATATGGCAGGATAACCGGGTTCATTATGCGGTCAACTGTGCCAGTCTGGGGTGTCCGAACCTACAAGCGGAGCCTTTTACTGCTGACAATATGGAGCGGTTGCTGGATAAAGCGGCTCGTGATTATATCAATAGCCCGCGCGGGGTCGATTTTGCCAGTGGGAAACTGGTACTTTCAAGTATCTACGATTGGTTCCAAGTCGATTTTGGAGGTTCCGAAGAAGCTCTGTTTATCCATCTGGATAAATTTTTAGACCCGGATCTTTCAGTAAAATTGAAAGCTTATCAGGGCTCCATTGCCTATGGATACAATTGGGATTTAAACAAAAAATAGCTGTTGGTTTCCACTTCGACTTTAAGTCAAGGCAGGTTATGACCAGATCGACTGTCAGTCCCATAAAAATAATCTTCGGCAGTCTCTGGCTTTGTCTGTTTGTTGTTACCCTGCTTTTCTGGTGGCGATCACAAATAGCTTTGATTGACATTCCGCAGTTACTCACCCACTGGCTGAATGATATCGGGCTGTTCAAAGCCGCATTTATCTACATTATGATCTATGCTGTGCGGCCGCTGATTCTGTTTCCCGCCACCTTGCTGACAGTGGCCTCTGGTCTTATCTTCGGCCCCTGGCTCGGCACTCTCTTTACCGTGGTGGGTGAAAATGCCAGTGCCAACTTGGGATTTTGTCTGGTGCGCTGGTTTGGTCGAAAAACCGTGGAGACATATTCAACCGAGTGGTTGAGTCGGTGGGATGAAAAGTTGAAACAGAATGGCATTGTCACGGTTATGACCATGCGTCTTCTGATGCTCCCTTTTGATGCGGTTAATTTTGGCTGCGGCCTGACTGCTATCCGCCACCGTGATTATGCCGTCGGTACGTTTATCGGCATTCTCCCTTCGCTGATTGGTTTTGTCCTGCTCGGTGGGGTGGTTGCCTCGGGCGTTCAAAACCGTACCTTGGTATTGAGCCTTTCAGTCTTTTTCATGGCGCTGGGGTTTGGGATTGCCCATTATCTCAAACGTCGGGAGCAAGTTTAACAATGTGATTCTTCCTGTTGACAACCAATAGATGACCTGTTAGGTTTTCTATAAATAAACCGAACGGTCTGTTTTTTTGTGGAGACGAGAGAGATGGCAACAAAAGGCGAGCAAACGCGTGAAAAGATATTAGTAGAAGCAAGGTTGGTATTTAAACGTAAAGGGTTTGGTGCAACCACAATCAATGACCTGCTTGCTGCTGCAGGAATCACAAAAGGAAATCTCTATTTTCATTTTGCCGACAAGGAAACTCTTGGGCTGGAGGTTCTTAAACGTGAGCAACAATCTTTTTATCACTTTCTTGATCAAGCTTTTGAGGTCGAGTCACCAATAGAAGGGCTGGAAAACCTTTTCCACAGCGCTTTAGACAAGAACCGGCAGCAGGGCTTTGTCGGCGGCTGTTTGTTCGGTAATACCGCTCTGGAAGCCAGTGATACTTCACCCATTTATGCCACAGTGGTTCAAGAGGTTTTTACTGAGTGGATTTCCCGGGTTGCCCAAGTCATCACTGCGGGTCAAGTCGCTGAACAGATCCGTACCGATGTTTCACCTGAAGCGCTTGCCGAACTGGTGGTCGCAACAATCGAGGGTGGAATTATGCAGGCGCGATTACAGAAAGACGAAAAACCTTTGCAACGATCTCTGGATGCCCTGGAAACAGTTCTGGGGATACAGAAAGAAACTAAAAGCAGAAAGTAACACTATAGAAAGGAAATCAATATGTCACGAATCGTAACAGTTGATCCAACCATGGTTAATAGCCAAGTGCAGGAAATATTTGCAGAAATTAACGCAGCTTTTGGCCGAATTCCCAATTTATTTAAAACTTATGCTCATCACCCGCCTCTTTTAGAAGCCAACTGGTACAAAGTCAAGCGGGTGATGATGGAAGGAGTGTTGCAACGTAAAGTGAAAGAGTCGATTGCCGTATTGGTCTCGCTGGATAATAGCTGCAGCTATTGTATCGCTGCCCATGAGGGAGCGTTACAGAGCATCGGAATTTCTTCCGAAGAGATTAAGATTATTGAAACCGATCTGGAAAATGCTGACTTTACACAAAAGGAGAAAGCTTTGATCAGGTTCGCTCGCAAAGCAAATTCCTCTCCTTTACAAATTTTAGACGAAGATATCGGTGCTGCCCGTACTGCTGGAGCAACTGATGCTGAAATCGTCGAAGCTTTGGGGGTTATGGAAGTTTTTACTGCGTTTAACAGATTTCTTGATACACTCCAAGTTGAGCTTGGCTAACAGTAACAACTGACTAGAAGGGTAGATTATGAGTGGTCGCACAACAAAAATAACGATTCTGGCTGTCATTATTGTTCTGCTTGCAAGTTTTTTCATCTTTGATTTGGGACAATATTTAACCTTGGGCTACCTCAAAAGCCAGCAGCAGGTATTTAACAATTATTATCAGCACAACCGGTTTTCAACTCTGCTGATCTATTTTGTTATTTACGTTGTGGTGACTGCTTTGTCCTTGCCGGGGGCAGCAGTGATGACCCTGGCCGGGGGTGCTCTGTTCGGACTGTGGACAGCTGTGATTGTTGTCAGTTTTGCCAGTAGTATTGGTGCAACCTTGGCGTTTCTGGTTTCGCGTTTTTTGTTGCGCGATTGGGTGCAGGGGAAATTTGGTGACAAATTGCAGGCGATCAACGAAGGGGTAGAGAAAGAGGGAGCTTTTTATCTGTTCTCCCTGCGTTTGGTTCCCCTTTTCCCGTTTTTTGTTATCAACCTGGTGATGGGTTTGACCCCGCTAAAAACCTCCCTTTATTACCTTGTCAGTCAGGTCGGAATGCTGGCGGGAACCTTTGTCTATGTCAATGCCGGAACCCAGCTCGGTCAACTTGAAAGCGCTGGCGGGATTCTTTCACCCGGGCTTTTAATCTCATTTGCCCTGCTCGGCATCTTTCCTTTGGTTGCAAAACGACTCCTTGGAGTTTTTCAAGCACGTAAAGTATTCGCCGGGTATCAGAAACCACAAAAGTTTGACTACAACCTCGTGGTGCTGGGTGCCGGTAGTGGCGGGCTGGTCAGCTCTTATATCGCAGCAGCGGTCAAGGCAAAAGTAGCCTTGATTGAAAAGCATAAAATGGGTGGTGATTGTCTCAATACCGGTTGTGTTCCAAGTAAAGCCCTGCTGCGGAGTGCCAAGATGCTTTCCTATGCAAAACGGGCGCAAGAGTTTGGTTTTGAAAAGACCGAGGTTGATTTTGATTTTTCCAAGGTGATGGAGCGGGTTCAACAGAAAATCGCTCAGGTTGAACCCCATGATTCGGTTGAACGGTATACAAGTCTTGGTGTTGAGGTGATTGAAGGGGAAGCAAAAATCACCTCACCGTGGACGGTTGAAGTCAACGGAGAAACTTTAACGACTCAAAGTATTATTATTGCAACAGGAGCTAAACCATTTGTTCCGCCAATCAAGGGGTTGGATCAAATTGATTATCTGACCTCAGATAATCTGTGGGCATTGCGTGAGCTTCCAGAAAAACTGGTGGTGCTGGGCGGTGGCCCGATTGGCAGTGAGATGACTCAGGCGTTTGCCCGGTTGGGAAGTCAGGTGACGCAGGTTGAGATGGGTCCACGGATTATCGGTCGCGAAGACCCAGAAGTTGGTGAATATATCGAGCAGAAATTTAAAGAAGATGGCGTTCAGGTTCTCACTCAACACCAGGCGCAAGAAGTGCGGGTTGATGCCGGTCATAAATGGCTAATTTGTGAGCATCAGGGGGAAAAGATTGATATTGAATTTGATCAACTCCTGATTGCTGTTGGTCGCAGAGCAAATGTGACTGGCTTCGGGCTGGAAGAATTGGGAGTTAAGATCAGTCCGCGTGGCACTGTTGCCAGCGATCCTTTTCTGCGGACTAATTTCCCCAATATCCTCTGTGCTGGTGATGTCACCGGCCCTTACCAATTTACCCATACTGCAGCGCATCAGGCCTGGTATGCTGCGGTGAATGCCTTATTTGGGCAGTTCAAAAGTTTCAAAGTTGATTATCGAGTGATCCCCTGGTGTACTTTTACTGATGCTGAAGTCGCCAGGGTTGGTCTCAATGAAACAGAGGCAACGGAGCAGAAAATTCCGTTTGAAGTCACCCGTTACGGGATTGACGATCTGGATCGGGCCATCGCCGACAGTGAGGATCATGGCTGGGTTAAAATCCTCACCAAACCGGGTTCTGACAAAATTCTTGGGGTGACCATTGTCGGCACCCATGCTGGCGATCTGTTGGCGGAATATGTCCTAGCGATGAAGTATAAACTCGGCCTGAATAAAATTCTCGGCACGATTCATACCTATCCAACGTTATCCGAGATGAATAAGTCTGCCGCTGGAGAGTGGAAACGTGCCCATGCTCCGGAAAAGCTTTTGACCTGGATAGAAAAGTATCACACGTGGCGAAGAGGGTAGTTTTTAGCAGACCATAAGTCTGCAGAACTGTTTCTTCATTTTTACGTTTCAACAACGAAAAGGGGTTAGCAATGAAAAAAATCAGTCTAGTTCTTGTATTGGGTTTTGTTTTGATCAGTACCACCGCCGTTTGGGCGGCAGATGGGCTTATTACTCTGAAAAGCTCTTATTCTGCAGAAGAGACGATGAATCGCTTTGAAGCTATTGCAAAAAAGAAGGGGCTGAATATTTTTGCGCGCATCAATCATGCTGCTGGAGCGGCAAAGATTGGTAAAATGCTGCGCCCGACCGAAGTCTTGATTTTTGGCAATCCTCAGGGTGGAACCCCTTTTATGGAGTGTAGCCAGACGGTCGGTATTGACCTGCCGCTCAAAGTTCTGGTGTGGCAAGATGCCGCCGGGCAGGTGTGGCTTGGTTATAATGATCCGGTCTATCTGGCAAAACGCCATGAGGTCGAAAGCTGTCCCGTTGCGGCAAAGTTGCAGAAAGCTTTGACCGGCATGAGCGGTGCGGCTCTTGCTCATTGACTCAAGGATAATCAAGGTTAGGGACATATGATGAAGTTAATTGTGCTGATGTTAACGGGATTGTTATTTTATCCGCTGATCCTGTTTGCTGGTGAAGCCGATGTGCTGAAGGTTAAGGTGCAGCGTAGCGGGAGCAGTTATACTTTCAACGTAACCGTCGCCCATAACGATGAGGGTTGGCAGCATTATGCTGACAAATGGGATATCGTTGACCCTGATGGCCAGGTTGTAGCGACCCGGGTGCTTTATCATCCCCACGTCAACGAACAACCTTTTACCCGCAGTCTCTCAGGCGTTGCTATCGATGCGGGGATCACCTCGGTGATTGTCCGTGCCCATGATCTGGTGCATGGATATGGTGGCAAAAAAATGATGGTTGACCTGCCCAAATAAGGGTTAGAAGGAAAATATGCTTTGAACAACATTTATTCGTCCATATCAAGGGCGCTGCTCATATTGATGTTACTCCTGGTATCCACCGGGCTGGCATGTGCAGCGACACCCCTGGTTGAACCGGATTGGTTAATAGCGAATTTGGATAAACCGGAGATCCGGGTATTGGATCTGCAACACCCCAATGGTTATCAACGCGCCCACCTGCCCGGCTCCGTCAACACCGATTATGGAAAATGGCGGGTCAGGGGGCGCAATGGTACCCCGGCAATGCTTCCAGAAAA
>JASFYS010000007.1:0-16575 GCA_045047095.1 Desulfuromusa sp.
ACTTTGTGAGAGTTGTGCAAGAAAGAGAATAGCGAGGTCATGGATTGACCCCGCTATGGGTTGACGTAGTTCTAACGTCGCATAATATATAGAAAGTTGCATGTGTTGATAGAGAAGGGGAGTTGACACATGTAACATTAATATTTAATATCATAAAGAAATCCCCTGTGCCCTTGATAAGCTGGTGGATTGAACAATGAAGCCCTGGTGTTGTCGCACTGGGGTTTCACTCTTTAAGCTCTCAGAATTGTCGTCCTGATGGCTCTTTTTATTCTAATGTTTGATACCATAAATGATAATTGTCGTTACCATTAATGGTTCTGTGTCGGTTCATTTTCTAATCTAAATTATTTCTTCATAAACATCAAGTATTGGAAATATCCGGTTGTTTCTCTTCATATCCGAATAGCTCCAGAGCAGGTGAAGTACCATGTTTTTCAATGTCTCTGAGAGTATCAGCCATGAATTTTTGAACTAATAGAGATACCGTGGCTCTCGAATATCCATAATCAACGACTGTTTCCTGAAATTTTTCAAAAATATTTTCATCAATTGTTAAAGCTACTCTTTTTCTTCCCATGTTTATCCTCCGTATGTGTATCTTTAATGTGACATATTTATCACCATGTTTCATCAATGTCAATTACTTTCTTCTCTCTTTTGTTATTGTTTCGCTCGTTTCTTGCGCCCCTAATCCGGAGCGCTGGAAACTTGCAGCACTTTATTTGCGCCTAGAGAAGTATTCCACTTGCCAGCATGGGGTTAATTCCTGCGAACTTGCCAAAGTCAAAAATCTTGTCTGATAGTAGGGAAGGGTGGTTCCGTGGTTTTTTCAGCGGTGGTAGTATCCGGCAGCAGTTGTTAAAAAAAGAGCCGGAGGAGGAGCAATAGCTCGACCCGTCCGGCTTTTCTATGGGGTTGCTGAAGCCCCAGTTTACTCGGTGCAACTAAAATGGGATATCTCGGTCTTGTAATTTGGAAAAGTATTCTTCTATTTGGGAGTAGGCTTTAATTCCTTGCAAAATGGTGTAAGAACCGTGAGCAACTCTTTTCCTGAACTTGGAATATCCGTTTGTCTGTTTTTCTGCTAATCGACCGAGCCAACGAAGAACGGTTGTTTTTCCTCCGTATATTTCGCCAGTTTCTTTATCTACAACTGATAATTTTTCCAATTCTTCCAGATCCATTGGCAGTGGAACGGGTTTCACATTGCGAGAGTTTCCCCAGAAGCGTCCAAAGTTTTTGTATCCTTTTGGAATATGTTTTTGTGATTCCTTATCGAGATATTTAGCCAAGTATTGAGCAGAGCCCATGTCCCAATCGATCCAGTTTTTTGCGTGAGTGTGGAATTTAAGGGCTTGTTCGTCATCGGAGGAAGTTATACGGCACCAAGCTTCAGCCAGTTTTTTACGGTTTATTTCATCCGGAGGAACATCAAAGAACACGTGATAATGTGGAGCATTGCGGGATTGGAATTCCATAATCCAGAGATAGGAGATATCGGGGTAAATTCTCCGGACAGTTTTTAGCCAAGTATCAAGATGCTTTTTACATTCCCTACCATTGGTAGGCCATTCGTTGTGATAAGTCAGACCAAATTGAGAAATGAACTTTTGAGGTGAGTTAACAGCGGTAAAACGGAGCCTTGAACGGGACTTGCTAGAAAATCCAGATATGGAAGTAGAAGTGCGATCAGGGGCAATATTGTTCTTTTTGCTGGTATCATATTTCTTAACTCTAAAAGAAACAGGAAAGAAGTGAACCTCATCTTCAGGACTGCGGTGAGATATGGGAGTGGTAACAAGCGCACTCTCGACCGGACGGATGCCGTCGCCACGCACCGCCGTCATGATTGCTTTCTCCGTGGTCTACCTGGGCGACCGGGACGACCAGCAGCACCGAGAGAGAAACGCACCAGATCGGGAGAACTCCAAGGGTGTTTTTCTTTGCGTAGATCTGCACCAATTTTTTTTATTGAGGAGTTGCGGTTTAAACCTTGGGAGGTGTACTGATCAAAAAGTTTTACTATTCTTGCGTGATATTGTTCTTTGTATAGTTTTGATTGCCGATCGGCTTCGACATTGTAGGAGGAATCTTTAGCCTTGGCGAGTCTTGCTTGACGTTTAATTATCTGAGTGAAGCCCGTGAGAGAATTGAGGAGTTGAATATAGTGATGGAGATATTCAGAAGGAAGAGTCACAGAGATTGTTATCTGATCATCTTCAGTAGGGGTGACTTTGAGATTATCTTGGAGGAGGTTTACCAGCAGGGTCATGAACTGACCCCACCGGATGGGTTTATAGAATATCTAACGTCGCATAATATATATTATGTAAACTAAAATATAGCTCAACGCTGAGTATACTAATTGTTGTCCCTTTTTAAGGGATAAGAACAATCTTTCCGTATACACCATTCAGGAGTACAAGATTATGCGCTTTCGGAGCATCTACGAGTGGCATCTCTGCCTGGATGATTGGTTTATAACGTCCATCGGTTAAACCTGCCCTGATGGCTGCATGTATTTGCTTCAAATCTTTGGCACCAGCATTGAATAAAGAAATCCCAAGAATGGCTGCATTTTTTCCCATGGTGTCACGCGGATCAATTTCAATTCTGCCGCGATTACCAATCACAACAATTCTCCCAAACTTGGCAAGAACCTTGAGATCTTTATCAAGGTTGACATTGGCAAGCATTTCCAGAACGACATCAACACCTTGGCCACAGGTTAATTCTTCAATTGCATCGAGGTAGTTCTCAGTATTGTGATTTAAAGCAGCAATAACTCCCTGTTTTTTAATAAGTTCAAGTCCTTGCTCTGTTCCTGCTGTGCCGATAACTTCCAGGCCATTAGCTTTTGCAATTTGAATGGCGGCAACTCCAACAGCACCACTGGCTCCGTGGATCAATAGCGTTTCACCTGGTAAGGCTCGTGCACGAAAGTTCAAAGCATAAAAGGCAGTACTATATGGCACTCCTAGTGCGGCTCCAGCGCTAAAATCTATATTCGCAGGCAAAATATAAGCCTGATCTTCATTGCAAATCACGTGTTGCGCGTAACTACCAGACTGGCAACCACAAACATAAACGCGTTCACCGATCTTTCTATGGACAACATCTGAACCGACCGCGGTAATAACCCCGGCAGCATCTTTTCCTGGGGTATATGGAAGATCTGGCCGCAGAGGATATATTCCTGCCCGGATATAGGCATCAACCGGGTTAACACCGATCGCTTTAACTTCAATCTTCAGCTGCTTGGCAGCCGGGACAAGATCAGGAATGTCTTCAAGTTGCATTTCTTCCGGATCACCAAATTTATGAACCTGGATCGCTTTCATAGTTGTCTCCTGTTGACAATCAGTAGGGGCAATTCATGAATCGCCCTGTTTATGTTGTGGCAATGGCAATCTGGGCAATTCATGAATTGCCCCTACAATATCAACCGATCCCCGCCAATGCCAGCCGGCCACCCCAACGACGAATCAATTCCCGTTTTATGGGTTCTGCATCTGCAGTACTGAGTTGATTCGTCTTTTTAACATATTCAAAAGCCTCAGATCGTGCTTTTTCAAGAATCTGAAGATCCTTCAGTAGACTCGCAACCCTAAAATCTGGCAATCCCGCTTGTCGGGTTCCGAGAAAATCACCAGATCCTCGGATTTCTAAATCAGCTTCGGCAATACGAAAGCCGTCGTTTGTTTCAACCATAACCCGCAACCTGCGCCGTGCATCATCACTGTAATGCTCTGAAGGTATCAGCAAACAGTAACTTTTATCGGCTCCTCGACCTACACGACCGCGCAGTTGATGCAACTGTGAAAGCCCAAAACGATCAGCATGTTCGATCATCATCACTGTCGCATTCGGCACATCGACACCGACTTCAATGACTGTTGTTGACACCAGAAGTTGGATATCACCATGGCGAAACTTATTCATTACCAGGTCTTTTTCTGCTGTTTTCATCCGTCCATGAATTAAACCAATATTAAATTCAGAGAAAATCTCGTTAGTAAAAGACTCAGCTGCAACCGTTGCCGCTTGCAAATCACTTTTTTCAGATTCTTCGACCAGAGGATAGACGACATAAGCCTGTCTCCCCTGCTCTAATTCCTGGCGTATCTTCTGGTATGCCTGCTTTCGCTGTGAAGAACGGAATAATTTGGTTGTGACCGGTTTTCGTCCTGGTGGCAACTGATCGATGACAGAAACCGAGAGATCGCCATACAAGGTCATGGAGAGTGTTCGTGGAATCGGCGTTGCGGTCATCACTAATATGTCGGGATTCGCCCCTTTGTGTTTTAAAAGGCTGCGCTGGCGGACTCCAAAGCGGTGTTGTTCATCAACAATTCCCAAACCAAGGCAATGAAATTCCACTCCTTCTTGCAAGACAGCATGGGTTCCGACAATCAGATTGATTTCACCTGTGGCTATTTTTTCCAGCAGGTTTCTTTTTGCCGCTGCAGGCATACTTCCTTGAAGCAATCCGGTTTTCAAACCCAACTTATCCAGCCAGGTACAGAATGTCTGATAATGCTGTTCCGCCAGAATTTCAGTTGGTGCAACGATAGCAACCTGAGCCTGGTTTTCTATGGCAATCAACGCAGCCATCAGAGCAACAAGGGTTTTGCCACTCCCAACATCGCCTTGCAATAAGCGGTGCATTGGTTGTGGAGCCATCATGTCCTGCTTGATTTCACCAAGAACTCGGCGTTGTGCCGCTGTTAACTTGAATGGCAGCAACTTGTTCAGTGGAATGGTAAATTTATGTTCAAATTTAAAAGCAATTCCTTTTTCCAGTTGCACCCCTGCCCTTTTTAAGGCTAATCCGAGTTCCAGATAAAAAAATTCGTCAAAAACTAGAGAAAACCGAGCTTGATCTCGTCCATTTTCCAATGCATGAAAATCTATGGATGTTTCTGGCCAATGAACCAGTTTCAAAGCTACTGCGGTTGGCAGCAATTGGTATTTCTGTTGGACTTCTGGAGGTATAAAGGTTGGGATAGCCTGAGCATATTCTTGAATCAATCGGTACCAGATTTTACGCGCCTGCTTTTGAGTTAACCCCTCAGTGAGGGAATAAACTGGGAGAATTCGACCAAAATTCAACGGGTCAGATTTTAATAACTGCTGTAAATCCTGATTAGAATTGATCAGTTCAGAGTCAGGGTGGTGAATTTCACGGATGGCCGCAAATCGTTTAATTTCACCAATAAAAATTGCTTTTTGCCCAACTGGAAAACGCTTTTGTAACCACGGCTTACGGTAACGAAACCACTTCAGTGAAATCTTGCCGCTATCATCACCCACAATAATTTCATAGATACGGCGACGGCTACGGGTCGTGACTGTTTCACCCGATGCGAGGACGGAACCGACAAAAACTTCCTGTTGGTTATCAGTTAATTGATTGATTTTTTTGAACTGACGGCGATCTTCATATCTGATTGGAAGGTGGTAAAGAGCATCTTCGATAGTATTTAGACCAAGTTTTTGTAGCTTAGGAAGCATTCGCGGCCCGACGCCGTGGAGGTTGTCGAGAGGTTTATTGAGGTTAATCTGCTGATTAAGAGTAGAGTTGCAAGATGTCATTCTCCAGATCAATCTTTGAAGATGGCATTCAACTCAACCAGAATTTCTTCGACATCAAGACCATGAGCTTTGGCTCCTTGAGCAAGCGATTCTGTTGTTGCCCCAAGGCACTCTCCGCAATCCAGATTGAACTTATCAAGAATCCTGGAAACTGATGGACTCAGCTGTAAAACCTGATAAAAGGTCATATCTTCTGTGATTTTCGGAGCCATTGCTACCTCCAGAAATAAGGAAAGACTATAAAAAAACTATCCGGATTCTCCCAGAATACCTTTTGAAATGCAACCGCACAGAAAAAATTTTATCCTGACACTAGCTGTATTCTATATTCGTAACTTCATAAACCTTGACGCCCGAGGGAACGTTAACATTCACTTCTTCATCAACTCTATGCCCGACTAAAGCTCTGCCGACTGGGGAGATGACAGAAATTTTACCAACCTTGATATCAGCTTCATCAACCCCAACGATCTGATAAGTGACTTCTTTGTCTGTATCTATATCTATTAAGGTGACTTTGGCACCGAATACAATCTTGTCAGTTTTTATGGTTGTTGGATCAATAACCTGTGCCACAGCAATCTTATGGTTCAGTTCCTTGATCCGCCCTTCGACAAAACCTTGTCGATCTTTCGCAGCATCATATTCTGCATTTTCCGAAAGATCACCATGACTACGAGCTTCAGCAATATCCTGGACAACTTTTGGACGTTCAAACCGGACCAGTTGCTTTAATTCGTCCTGCAACCGCTGGTGTCCTTCGGTTGTCATGGGAACTGGTTCATCCATACTTGATTACTCCTCAAAAAAAACAGTGGACGGAAAAACCGTCCACTGGGTTAGTACTCTATTTAGTCGTGCCATCAATTAACGGGATAATACTCTTGTAATGGTTTAACGTCAAGATTTTCTCGCAACATGGCTAAAATGCCGTCTGTTCCGGCCTTAATCCCTTCCATGGTGGTAAAATAGGCAATTTCATAGATAATGACAGAACGGCGGATAGAGTAGGAATCGGCGACCGATTGCGCGCCCATTGTGGTATTGAAAACCAGGCAGATTTCACCGCTCTTGATCGCATCAACACAGTGTGGACGCCCCTCTTTAACTTTATTGATCTGCTCAGCAGCTATTCCCTGTTGATTCAGATATTGTGCGGTACCGCTGGTTGCAACGATAGAAAAACCGGCAGCAATCAGTTTTCTGGTTGGCTCAAGAATTGCCTCTTTATCGGAGTCTTTGACACTGATAAATATTTTTCCACTCCGTGGTAATTTAACCCCGGCTCCCAACTGTGATTTGGCATAAGCATTGCCAAAATCATAATCGATGCCCATGACTTCACCGGTCGATTTCATCTCTGGACCAAGTAAGGTATCGACCCCCGGAAACTTGACAAAGGGGAAAACGGCCTCTTTAACAGATATGTAATCAGGGATGATCTCCCCAGAAACGCCCAAGTCAGCCAAACTTTGACCCGCCATAACTTTTGCAGCGATCTGCGCCAAGGGTCGTCCGGTTGCTTTGGAAACAAACGGAACAGTTCGGCTGGCACGGGGGTTGACTTCAAGTAGATAAACATCCCCGCCCTTGACTGCAAACTGAATATTCATCAACCCGATGACTTTTAATTCAAGGGCAAGCTCAATCGTCTGACGCCGGATCTCAGCAATTATTTTTTGTGGCAAAGAAAATGGCGGCAGAGAACAAGCTGAATCACCTGAATGGATGCCCGCTTCCTCTATATGTTGCATGATTCCACCGATGACAACATCATGTCCATCGGCCAGCGCATCAACATCAACTTCAATGGCATTCTGTAGAAACTTATCAACCAGCACCGGGTGTTCTGGCGAAGCATTAACGGCATATTTCATATAATCGCGTAAGCGTTCGGCACCATAAACAATTTCCATGGCACGTCCGCCTAAGACATAAGAAGGTCTGACAACAACCGGGTAACCGATCCTCTCGGCGATCACCTCAGCCTCGTCAAAAGCGCGCGCAAGTCCATTCTGGGGCTGGAGCAGGTTCAGTTTATTTACTAACGCTTGAAAGCGTTCCCGATCCTCTGCCCGGTCGATCGCATCAGGAGATGTTCCGATAATTGGTACTCCAGCTTTTTCCAGTGTCATAGCAAGTTTTAAAGGGGTTTGCCCACCATATTGAACGATAACCCCTTCAGGTTTTTCAATCTCGACAATGGCAAGAACATCTTCAAGAGTGAGCGGTTCAAAATAGAGTCGGTCGGAGGTGTCATAATCGGTTGATACTGTTTCCGGATTGCAATTCACCATAATGGTTTCAAACCCGGCATCCGACAGTGAAAATGCTCCATGGACGCAGCAATAATCAAACTCAATCCCTTGACCGATCCGATTGGGACCACCCCCCAGAATAATAATTTTACGTTTATCAGTCGGCTCAGCTTCACATTCTGATTCATAAGTAGAGTAGAGATAAGGGGTAAACGCCTCAAACTCCGCTCCGCAAGTATCGACGCGTTTATAAACCGGAAGAACCTTCAGTTTGTGGCGCATTTCCCGAACGTCTTCTTCAGTAATACCCCAGAGAAAAGCCAACCGCCGGTCAGAAAAACCATATTGTTTGGCTTCACGTAATAATTCAATAAAATCGAGATCATCAGTATTTAGTTGGTCTTTATGCGTCAGGAGAATCGATTCCATCTCAACTATCTGGGCGATATTAGACAGGAACCATGGGTCGATTCCACTCAGCTGGTAGATTTTATCAATAGTGAATCCAGCTCGAATTGCATCAGCCAGATACCACATTCGCTCCCAGTTGGGGATCTGTAATTGGGAAATAAGTTTATCGTGCTCGCCGGGCGTTATCTTACGAACATAATCGGCTGGATTTATAAAAATCCGACTTTCAAATCCATAAGAGTCGATTTCAAGAGAGCGGAGTGCTTTCTGTAAACTTTCCTTAAAGGTTCGACCAATGGCCATCGCTTCTCCCACTGATTTCATCTGCGTGGTCAGCGTAGCATCAGACTGGGGAAACTTTTCAAAGGTAAAGCGGGGAACTTTGGTGACGACATAATCGATTGTTGGTTCAAAAGAAGCGAGGGTTTCACGAGTTATATCGTTTTGGATCTCATCAAGGCGATATCCGACGGATAATTTAGCAGCAATTTTAGCAATCGGGAAGCCGGTTGCCTTGGATGCCAATGCTGAAGATCGAGAAACTCTAGGATTCATTTCGATCACGACCAGGTGACCGTCTTTCGGGTTGATTCCAAACTGGATGTTGGAGCCACCTGTTTCAACTCCGATCTCGCGAATGATTTTCAGGGCAGCATCCCGTAAGATTTGATACTCTTTGTCTGTCAATGTCTGGGCTGGAGCAACGGTAATAGAGTCTCCCGTATGCACACCCATCGCATCAAAATTTTCAATGGAACAAATAATGACAACATTGTCAGCACTATCGCGCATGACTTCCAGTTCATACTCTTTCCAGCCGATGACTGACTCTTCAATCAGGATTTCACTGGTCGGGGAAGCGTCGATTCCAGCAATGGCCATGCGATTATAGTCTTCACGGTTGTAAGCAATTCCACCACCAGTCCCCCCGAGGGTGAATGAGGGTCGAATAATCGCTGGAAAGCCAATATCCTCTATGATTTCAATTGCTTCTTTGAAATTATGTGCTAATCCTGAGCGCGGAACATCAATATTAATTTTCTGCATGGCTTGTTTAAACAGGGTACGATCTTCTGCTTTTTTAATCGAACCAAGCTTTGCGCCAATCAATTCAACATTATACTCTTCCAGAACCCCTGATTCGGCAACTGCAACCGCAGTATTCAGTGCAGTCTGGCCACCCATGGTTGGCAATAAAGCATCCGGTCGTTCTTTTTTAATGATCTGGGTTAAAACATCTGGTGTTACCGGCTCAATATAGGTGCGATCAGCAAAATCTGGATCGGTCATGATGGTTGCCGGATTGGAATTCAGCAGTACAATTTCATAGCCTTCTTCTTTTAGGGCTTTACAGGCCTGGGTTCCTGAATAATCAAATTCGCAGGCCTGACCGATAACAATGGGACCAGCACCAATAATCAGAATTTTCTTTATGTCGTTACGCTTGGGCATGGTCAATCTCTCTCTTATGTTGATCCATCATTTCTATAAAACGTTCAAACAGATACCGAGCATCATGGGGTCCTGGGGATGCTTCCGGGTGATATTGAACCGAGAAGGCCGGTGATGAAAGCAGCTTGATCCCTTCGACAGTGTTGTCATTCAGGTTGATATGGGTCACCTCAACCTGCCCGGTTAAACTCTTTTCATCAACAGCAAAGCCATGGTTCTGTGAGGTAATTTCAACCTGCTGACGTTTATAATCAAGAACGGGCTGATTTCCACCCCGATGACCGAACTTGAGTTTGTAAGTTTTTCCACCAGCGGCGATGGAAAGTAATTGATGGCCAAGACAAATGCCAAAAACAGGAACTTTGCCTAGTAACTTACGAATATTTTTCTGAGCGTAGTCCAAAGGTTCAGGATCTCCGGGGCCATTACTTAGAAATACGCCGTCGGGATTCAACTTCAGAACCTCCTCTGCAGGTGTCCCTGCCGGAACAACCGTTAGGTCACAACCCAGAGATGTCAGATTGCGCAGAATATTGCGCTTGATTCCAAAATCATAAGCGATCACTTTGTAGATTGGTTCGGTTTGACGACAATCAGCATAACCTTCACCCAGAGTCCAGACCCCTTCAGTTGGCTGATACGGCTCATTACAAGTGACTTCTTTCACCAGATCACGTCCAACAATGGAAGGAGCTTGTTGTGCTTTCTCTATTAAACTCTCCGGGTTCGTGTCTTTTGAAGAAATAATTCCTGTCTGCGCACCAACAGTCCGGATATGACGCACTAACGCCCGAGTATCAATTCCTTCAATGCTGACGATGTTGTTATCTTTGAGGTAAGTATCAAGACTCATCTCCGAACGAAAATTACTCGGAAAGGGGCAGGCTTCTTTAACAACAAATCCAGATAGAAACAGCCGGTTTGACTCCACATCTTCTGGATTGATTCCATAATTACCGATCTGCGGATAGGTCATGGTGACAATCTCACCATGGTAGGATGGATCGGTCAGAATCTCCTGGTAACCGGTCATACTGGTGTTGAAAACGACTTCACCTGTGACTTCACCAATTGCTCCCAGTGCTTTTCCAATAAAATACTTGCCATCGGCAAGAGCCAGAACTGCTTTCATATGCTAGCGTGCCTCTAATTGGTTGTTGTTATCTTTGAATTTATCTTTGATGTACAATTTTCCCATTGAGTAAGGTTATCATGGCGACTCCCTTCATTTTCCAACCGATGAACGGGCTGTTCTTACTTTTTGACTGCAGGTCTCCCGCATCAACTATCCATTCTTTGTTTGGATTGATCAGGGCAATATCTGCGCAGGCACCAACGGTCAAAGTTCCTCGTTCAATTCCCAAAATATTAGCTGGTTGGCAGGTGGTCAGGGCAATAGCTTGTGAAAGTGAAAGCACTTTTTCACCAACCAGCTTAAGGGTCAGTGGTAAGAGCGTTTCAAGCCCGATAATGCCATTCATCGCGATCGCAAATTCAACATTTTTTTCATCACGATGATGAGGAGCATGGTCTGTTGCAATCGCATCTATGGTTCCATCTGCCAAGCCTGCACGAATTGCGTCGACATCTTCCTGACTGCGTAACGGTGGACTCATCTTGGCGTTGGTATTATACCCACGAACGGCTTCTTCGGTCAGGGTAAAATGATGGGGAGTTGCTTCGCAGCTGACCCTGACACCACGCGACTTTGCTTGACGCACAAGCTCAATACTGCCTTTAGTCGATACATGGCAAACATGCAGGCGTGCACCGGTAAATTCAGCAAGCATAATGTCTCTGGCCGTTGCTGCATCTTCTGCAACCCAGGGGATACCCTTGAGGCCGAGTTCGGTTGCAACCGAGCCTTCATTCATAACCCCGCCAACATCAAGTGAAGGGTCTTCTGAGTGAGAGATGATGGGAGCATCAAAGGTGTCGGCATACTCAAGAGCACGACGCATCATTTCGCCGTCTTTAACGGGCAAGCCGTCATCTGAGAATCCAACACACCCGCCCTCTTTCAACTCGCCCATTTCGGTGAGAATATCCCCCTTCATCCCCATAGTTACGCAGCCGATCGGGAAGACATTGGCACAACCTTGTTCCTTGGCTTTGCTGATAATATATTTGGTGATGGCCAGGTTGTCGTTAACCGGGTTGGTATTCGGCATGCAGGCCATGGATGTAACTCCACCGGCGGCAGCAGCCTTAGTCCCACTGATAATATCTTCTTTGTACTCCTGACCCGGGTCACGCAGATGGACATGCATGTCAACCAGTCCCGGAGTGACCAATAGTCCGGCGGCATTAATAACTTCACCATCACCAGCATCAATATTCGGAGCCAGTTCAGCAATGTTCCCATCAATAATAAGGATGTCGAGCTTTTCATCGATATTATTTGCGGGGTCAATAACACGTCCCGATTTGACTAGAATTTTCATAATTATCGCCTTTATCGTGAGATTAATTTTGCTGAAGTTTTTCACCACCGGCAACCAGGTAGAGCAGTGCCATTCTAACAGCAACTCCATTTTCAACCTGATCTAGAATGACATTCTGTGCCCCATCAGCCACTGAAGAGGCCAGTTCAACCCCTCGGTTAATTGGTCCTGGGTGCATCACAATGGCATCTTTTTTAGCCAGTTTTAATTTAGCTTCGCTCAAACCGAAATAGCGGGCATATTCGCGGATCGAGGGTATCAGTGCAGCACCCTGACGCTCCCGCTGGATACGTAACATCATAATGCAATCAGCATCAGTTATCGCATCGTTGAGATTGTGATAAACCTCACAGCCGAGCTTTTCTATCCCCGGGGGAATCATTGTCCGCGGACCCGTAATGCGAACTTTCGCTCCCAGTTTATTCAAACAATAAATATTGGAGCGGACAACGCGACTGTGGGTGATATCTCCGGCAATAGCAACGGTCAATCCTTTAATATCTCCTTTGTGCTGACGGATGGTAAATGCATCCAGGAGCGCCTGACTTGGATGCTCGTGAGTCCCGTCTCCAGCGTTAATGACTGAACAATTTAATCTCTCTGCCAGATAATCACAGGCACCGGAAGCACTGTGGCGCATGACAATAATATCGGGGTGCATCGCTTCGATATTTTGTGCCGTGTCCTCCAGGGTTTCTCCCTTAACGACAGATGAAGATGAAGCGGTAATATTAACCGTATCGGCAGAAAGCCGTTTTCCAGCGATTTCAAAAGATGTCCGGGTTCGGGTACTCGCTTCAAAAAACAAATTGACAACTGTTTTACCCCGCAAAGTCGGAACCTTTTTGATTTGGCGGGTATTGATCTCTTTAAAACTGTCTGCCGTATCAAGAATAAAATTAATTTCTTCGGCAGTCAGACTTTTGATACCAAGGATATGCTTCGGATTGAAAGACATACACGAACCTCCACATCAAGTTCTAAGTAAGTGAACGGCCTGAGCCCGGTTTTGAGCGTCAAAAACGACCTTAATCTGTTCATTTCTGGCAGTTGGCAAATTGCGACCAATATAGTCTGGACGAATTGGCAATTCACGGTGACCGCGATCAATTAAAATAGCCAACTGAATATTCTGTGGCCGTCCAAGATCCATGACCGCGCCCATAGCAGCCCGGATCGTTCGCCCGGTAAACAGGACATCATCGACCAGGATAATCTTCTGGTCTCTGAGACGAAACGGGATGTCCGTCTGGCCAACAGCCAGATTGTTGCGAGAGGACAGATCATCCCGGTACATTGTCACATCAATGATCCCTAAAGGGACATCCGTCCCTTCAATCTCAGAGATCTTTTGCTGTAATTGGGTCGCCAGATAAGCACCACCGGTCCGGATGCCTATTAACACCAGATCTTCGATCCCCTTGTTGTGTTCCAATATTTCGTGAACTATTCGGGTCAACGCTCGATTAACCCCATCGGAGTCAAGAATTTCAATAATTTCTGTCGCCATAAGGATCTCCCTGGGAAAAGGCATAAAAAAACACCTGCACTTGGTAGCAATGCAGGTGTTCCGGTTGATTTATAATCTATGTTTTCACTTTTGTACTCCCTTGTTAATCTCTCGGATCAATTTAAAGGGTTAATGTGATGCATTTATTTTCGTGGATCTAACAACGGCTTAAAAAAAATGTCAATCACCAAATTTGTTAAAGTTATCTCAGTTTATTGGTCGTCCAATGCGTGAAAATCTGATTTTATGCAGCAGGTCACCTTTTGCATTCCATGACCAGTATTTTATAAAAGCCAAACCTTTAATTTTAGACTTATGAACATAACCCCAGAAACGGCTATCAAATGAGTAATCGCGATTATCGCCCATAACAAAATAGCTGTCTTCAGGCACCTTAACCGGACCGGCAAAATCGCGCGGGCTGGCAACCGATGGGATTATCTCTGGATCTTTATGTCGTTCCGCCTGGACACTGAATGGTTGACCATTAACATAAACTTGCTTGGCCTTGACTTCAATCACATCTCCCGGCAGACCAATAACCCGTTTAATGAAATCACGCTTTTCAAAGAAAGATTTTCCTTCATCACCAGGAAATTCAAAAACAATAACATCACCACGTTCCGGGTTTCGTACCTTCAGATACCTGCCATCGACACCAGGAACTTTAGTGCCATAGATAAACTTATTCACCAACAGGTGGTCACCAATTAACAGTGTATCCAACATGGATCCAGAGGGAATTTTAAAAGCCTGGAATAAAAAGGTGCGAATAATCAATGCCAGAATGACAGCAACAATCAATGCTTCTGACCATTCACGGTACCAGGGTTTTTTAGGAGCTACTGCAATTTTCTTCTTCTTAAAAATCGACATGATTCTCTCGTTGGGTTTATGCAAATAAATACGATGGCATGACCATCAGTCTTTGACTTTGAGAATAGCCAGAAACGCCTCCTGTGGCAGTTCTACACTTCCTACCAGTTTCATGCGTTTCTTTCCGGCTTTTTGTTTTTCTAGCAATTTCCTCTTGCGGGTGATATCGCCACCATAACATTTGGCAGTAACATCCTTTCTTAACGCTTTTACCGTTGATCGAGCAATAACTTTATTGCCAATAGCTGCCTGAATGGCAACCTCATACTGTTGGCGAGGAATAAATTCTTTCATTTTTGAGACTAGCTCACGCCCCCGGGATTGAGCTTTATCCTGATGCACAATTAAAGACAGGGCATCGACAACATCACCGTTAATCAATACATTCAAACGCACCAACTTACTGGCTCTAAAATCAAGATGTTCATAATCCAGAGAAGCATAACCGCGGGAAATCGATTTCAAACGGTCAAAGAAATCAAGAACAATCTCATTCAAAGGCATTTCGTAAACGACCATCACCCGGGTCGCCGTTAAATATTTTATTTCCCGTTGAACCCCACGTTTTTCAATACACAATTTCAATACCGGGCCGACAAAATCGTTCGGTACGTGAATCGAGACCAGAATAAAGGGTTCTTCTATTTTTTCAATAAATTGGATATCAGGAAGCATGTTGGCACTTTCAACTTCCAACAATGCCCCTTTCGTTGTAGTGACCTTATAGACAACCGTTGGGGCTGTTGTAATCAGTTCAACACCGAATTCTCGCTCTAACCGTTCCTGGATAATCTCCATATGGAGCAAACCAAGAAAGCCACAGCGGAAACCAAAACCCAGCGCCAGTGAATTTTCAGGTTCAAACGAAAAGGCTGCATCATTAAGACGTAACTTTTCGAGTGCATCCCGTAAGTTATCGTAATCTGCAGCATCAACAGGATAGAGGCCAGAAAAAACCATTGGTTTGACTTCTTGATAGCCTGGCAGGGCTTTTTCTGCCTGATTATGCAGGTGGGTAATGGTGTCCCCTACTTTTGCATCTTCAACAACTTTGATCCCGGCTACGACAAAACCAACCTCACCGGATGACAACTGGGGTAATTCTATAGGATGGGGGCTGAAAGCTCCAATTTTCTGGACTTCATAGACCCCGCCAGTTGCCATCAATTTTATCTTTTCACCCTTTTTTATGGTTCCATCAAACACTCTCACCAGGACAACAACACCTTGATACGAATCATACCAGGAGTCAAAAGTCAGAGCTTTTAAAAGCGCATTTGGATCACCTAGCGGAGCAGGAATTCTTTGAACGACTGCTTCAAGAATTTCGTCAATGCCGATACCCTCTTTAGCACTGGCGAGAATGGCATCGCTCGTATCAATTCCGACAATCTCTTCAACTTCTTCTTTGATTCGTTCTGGCTCTGCACTGGGTAAATCAATTTTATTGATCACCGGGAAAATTTCCAAATCCTGATCAATCGCCATATAAACATTGGCGAGAGTTTGCGCTTCAACCCCCTGGGACGCATCGACTACCAGCATCGCCCCTTCGCAAGCAGAGAGGGAGCGGCTCACCTCATAAGAAAAATCGACATGACCCGGCGTATCAATCAGATTAAGAATGTAATCCTGCCCGTCCTTGGCTTTATAATTAAGTCTAACCGATTGGGCTTTAATTGTGATTCCACGCTCTTGCTCCAGTTCCATCTTGTCCAGATATTGATCGGTCTTTTCCCGATCCGTCAGCGCACCAGTTGCTTCTAAAAGTCGATCGGCAAGGGTTGACTTGCCATGATCGATATGAGCGATAATTGAAAAGTTTCGGATGTTTTTCTGATTCATATTATCTCAGTCATTATTGGTTGGGCTGTAAAAACCGCTGATAGTAGCCCTGTTCTCACTGTTTTGTAAAGAATAAAGGCGATTGGCAACCGAGAACAATCTGGACGGATGACAGAGAGGGTTCATGTCTAAATGATTGGGCAATTCACTGCAGAGAGGCCAGCCTTAATTCTGTTCGCCA
>JASFYS010000008.1:0-4891 GCA_045047095.1 Desulfuromusa sp.
TACAAATAAAAATATCTTTTTCATCGAATCCACCTTTATCTCATTAATTAGATATACAAGCTATTGGATGTTTTCCAGTCAAGGAAGGGGAGAGATCTTGCGACCTCTCCCCTTTTCTTTGTAACAATAAGCAATCTACTTTAGAACAGCATGGTAATTTTAGCGTACGCATCCCAAGCCGTATCAACAACCGGCAGCAAGGAAAAAGCAGAGCCAGCTTCTATATCATCAATCTTGATCGGTTTACCAACGGGGGAACCGCTACCGGTATAATCGTAATCATAGTAGAGGCCACCAATCTTGATAAATGCATGGGGGTTGATATCAAAGATATAGTAGGCTTCGGCAACCTGACCACGAACAGCAAGCTTGCTACCCAGCAGGTCATCTTGAGCTTGAGTAAATGGTGTCCAGTATTCAGAACCGTAGTTGTATTCCAGACCAAATTTACCCATAGGTGCTGGCACCTGAATGCCGACATAAACACCATAGCCTTCTTGAGTATCATCATCTTCAGCCCGAACCGGCATCATGATAACTTCTGATCCATCAAGACTGAGCTGCGCTTCAAATACAGCATCATTCCCCATGCCACCAAACATGCCAGCTTTACCGTTTGATTCAAGCTGAGTCAGAGCCACAGAAGCAAACCAGACAAAGCCATTCTCTTCTTCGCGGCTAAACCCAAGTTGAGCCAGGTTGATATCACCAATAACGGTGCTGGGTGTGTAACGAACATTAAAGTTCATGTTCGGGAATTTCTGCATATCAGCATTCATAGTTGGTGCAAATAATGTTGCATATTGGGCGGGGAAAGCAAAAACGCCCTTAAACCCATCAACCACATCCTGAGCCCGGAACAGCGTCATCTGAACAAAGGTTTGACCATCGTTAAACAGGTCAATATTGAAACCACCCAGATGGGTATCTTTCAGGTTGGCAGTAATATCGTCATTGAACAGAGTGCCATTGCCTATTTCAGATTCAAAACCCTGACCATAACAAAAGCGGACAGACTGGCCTTCAATACCGGTGATTTTCTCCATATGATAGCCAATAGTTAAACCGTCAAAGTTGAAATCAACCAGGTGACCCGATGGAGTTCCACCGCGCAATTCATTCTCACGGAAGTTAGTCGGTGGGCCATAGGTCGAAGGACGACGACCAATTGACAGGTAAAAGTCACTACCACCAATATGTTTCCAGTTAAAGAAGGCACGTTCAACTCGCAGCCAGTCTCCAGAGGTGTTACCACCATTGGTGCCATCCATACTGAAAGCATTCCAGGAATCAAACACCTTGGAACCAGTAGAGTCGCCCCAGTTCTTATACATCAGCAGCCGACCAGCAAAATTCATATTTTTGCTGACATCAGCTTTCATGTTCAGACGCAGCCTGGTCGTGTAGGCGAGATCATTGTTGATATCTGAAGTTCGCGGAGCAGTTGCCATCCGGAAAGCACCAACCATCCCTGCTGGCATACCACCGGCAGCCCAATTTCCAAAGTTCGTAATGAGCTGACTAAACGCCTGTGGATCATTGGCCTGTAAGTTATAGAACATGTTATCTAAAGCCGTAGTTGGAGCTCCACCAGCACTTGGATCCATGGGGTTGAAGGTTGGACCAAAAGTACCCAGACTTTGATCTCCAGGTATCATCCCCATACCTTCGGCTGCTTCAGTAAAAAAATGGCTGAAATCAACATTAATCCCGGGGTTAAAGGTCACATCCTGATAATGAAGAGAATCAACAGTATTCCGCAAATCACCGGTAAAACTAATCCGATCTGTGGCAGAGTGGCGCTCCGGCTTATCAAGCCGGTCATTCAGATCATCCAGTTCTTCGACAATATCAGCAATCTGCTTCTGCAGCTCTTCAATTGTCGGAGCAGCAAACGATGTGGTTGCAGGCAATGTCAGCAGGACAGCCAGCAGTAGCACGATAAATCTATTCATTGAGTTGTTCCTCCTAAATTTGTTTCGCGTGGCAGGTTGGAGTACTAACCGCAAGTTGCTGGAGATGGTGAGTCAGCAGCACTATCATGTAGAAACTGATTAATATCTTTCTGATCTTTTGCCTTCAGAGTTTTCATCACATCGCCAGGATGCTTTTTAGCCTTCTTTTTGAAATAACGATCCCACTGAGACATGGTTTTTGACATCGGGGTCAGCTCACCACCTTCACCACCATCGTTGTGGCAAATCTTACAATTTTTCTTGTACAGGTGCTTACCTTTACGAGCATTACCACCTTCGATGGCAAGAACACTGGTTGCAGTAAATGCTGTCAGGATTAAACCAATCATCAAAAAAGCTTTCCAATTCATTCTTTATCTCCTTGGTTCATGATTACGGCACTCATAATTGTGCCTTTGTTTATAAGAACGGTCAAAACTGCATTGTCTAGTAGCACCTATAATTATAGTTTTCAAGCCCTTTTTCACCCATTATTTGGAAAAAATAGCCACATAAGATGCTTATACCCACATAAGTCTAAGTGTTTACTTGAACTACTCTATATTTTCGGTATGTTATGTGTTTTTATTTTATGAATTACAGCATAAAAGTTCTCTCATTACCTTCCGTGCTTTCAGCTCTAATGGCACCCTTTAAACCTCGAAAATCCTTGAATAAATAAGCAATACTTATCAGCCCAACAATAATTCTTATCAGCTTTTTTTGCCTTCTACACATCCTTCTCTTGAACTTTTGCTGACAGTTATTATAGTCTTCATGACAATATGAATTTCAGGAGGAACGACCATGATCAAGCTTGACTACAGTCAACATCAATGCCCTTACCCGGTTGTCGAAACCCGCAAACAAATTCTTGCTCATCCAGGGCAATCACTGGAAGTTCTGGTCGGTGACCAGGCTGGGCGAGATAATGTCTCCCGCCTGGCGGCAAAAATGGATTATCAGGCATCTGCCGAAGCAGTCGGTAGCAATTTCCGGCTAAATTTAACTCCTGCCGAGGGCGAGAATGAAACAATAACGCAGGGTGAAGCGGTGACCTTAACCGCAGCCACTGGGAAAACCGTCATTTATTGTGGCAGCGATCGGATGGGGGATGGCGACGATGAATTTGGTCGTGTCTTGCTGCGAAACTTCTTGACGACGCTGCTGGAAATGGACCCACTCCCTGATATCATTCTTTTCGTCAATAGTGGTATTGATCTCACCACCGAGGGCTCCGACATTCTTGAAGCACTGCAAACGCTCGAATCCCGTAGCGTCGACATTGCCAGCTGCGGGCTGTGCCTTGATTTTTATCAGAAGAAAGATCAGTTACAGGTTGGGCGAGTGACGAACATGTACGAAATGGCTGAAGTGCAATGCCAAGCTGTGCGGGTAATTACACCCTAAAAGCTATCATTGCCACCAAGACGCCAAGGACACCAAGAAAAGCAATGACATCTTAACGGAGAGACGCAGGGGAGTAGAGTCCGGAGAGAAAACCGTAAAACAAGCGAATTTCATGGTTTTAAAACATAAAAAAAGATCTTGTCTTAGTTCTTCTCTCCCCCTCTCCGTTATTTTTTTTTGGTTTTGACTCTCTTGGTGCCCTTGGCGTCTTGGTGGCTAATTAATCTTAGGGAAATTTACATGCTGACACAACGACGTAGTGGTATTCTGCTCCACCCGACATCCCTCCCCGGGTCACAAGCGATTGGTTCACTGGGTCAGGAAGCTTACGATTTTGTTGATTTCCTAGTCGCATCCGGACAATCGGTCTGGCAGATTCTGCCTCTTGGTCCAACCGGCTACGGAGACTGCCCTTACAGCAGTTTTTCTGCCTTTGCCGGAAATCCGCTGCTAATCAATCTTCGCATGTTGGTCGAATCCGGGGATCTGCGGAATTCGGATCTCCCAACACCATTCCCCAGCAGCGATATTGCCAATTTTGATACTGCAGCAAAAAATCAATTCCCTGTGCTTCACTTCGCGAGTGAAAATTTTAAAATCCGGGCAACCTCAATCCGGCAACAAACTTTTCAACATTTCTGTTCCGAGCAAGCCAATTGGTTGAATGACTATGCCGTTTTTGAAGCACTACGTCAGAATCAGCAATGCCGAAGGTGGCAACAATGGCCACAGGAAATCAGACAGGGGCAGAAACATTCTTTGCAAGAGTGGAGTGAGCGCTTACAGGACAGTATCGACCAACAGAAATACTTACAGTTTATCTTTTTTGAACAATGGTCAGCTCTAAAAAAATACGCCAACGATAAGGGAATCAAGATTTTTGGTGATTTACCCATCTTTGTTGCCGAAGATTCCGCTGACGTCTGGGCTAATCGCGAATTATTTTACCTGGATGATGAGGATCAGGCATCTCTGGTGGCCGGAGTCCCTCCCGATTATTTTAGTGCTACTGGCCAACGCTGGGGAAATCCCCTCTATCACTGGGATAAAATGGCTGAAGATAACTTTTCCTGGTGGTTAAAGCGTTTTCGCTGGAATCTGGAACTGTTTGACTTGTTGCGGATTGATCATTTTCGCGGATTTTCTTCCTGTTGGGCTATTCCCGCTACGGAAACAACCGCTGAAAACGGTACCTGGTTGGAAGCTCCCGGTGAAAAATTATTCAAACTGCTCCAACAAGAGCTCGGCGAGTTGCCATTCGTCGCAGAAGATCTGGGGATTATGACTCCAGACGTAGCAAAGCTGCGTAATCAATTTAATTTCCCGGGGATGAAAATCCTACTGTTTGCCTTTGATTCCGGGCCAGATAACCCCTACCTGCCAACGAATCATATCCCCAACTCGGTTATTTACCCAGGAACCCACGACAACAACACCAGCCTTGGTTGGTGGCAAGCCCTTGATGACGCAGGTCGACAACGGGTCAGGGATTATTTACACAATCCGTGCGAGGACATGCCCTGGCC
>JASFYS010000009.1:0-5919 GCA_045047095.1 Desulfuromusa sp.
AAACTGACTAAAACCAGAAAAAATCCGGAGAGGGGGTCGAGATGGAGGTGACAGTGGAGCCATGGCAAACCAATCGGTAGTTCCTGACTGATATCAACATTATCCAGCAGAGCTATCCCCCCGCCCAAAATCCCGGACAAACCGGAAATTCCCAACAGGCTGAAAGCAACAAACTTACTGGCAGGGATACTGCGATAAAATAGAATCGGCAGCAGAGCTGACCCCAATGCTGCTATAATTGCCAGATAGACAAGATTTAATGCCATGCCTTACTTCTCCTGCAAAGTGATCAGACTATTTAGCTCTTTTTCTGCTTCGCGTAAGGTTGAAAAAATGACTTCACGGTTCTCTTGATTTATTAACGCATTTCTGAAATTTTTATTTTTAAGCAGAAAACCCAATTTAGATAGAAGATACAAGTGGGTTTTCTGGGTTGGTGCAAGGGGAGTAAAAAGAATATTGACCAGGATTCCGTCCAGTGAATAAAAATCAACCGGATTTTCGAGAAAAAAGAGCGTCATCGATGGTCGAACCACCTGGGTGAAAAGGGGAACCCGCAGATGTGGGATAGCAATCCCGTCACCAATACCTGTTGATGCCGATTTTTCCCTTTCTACTAAAGCTCGTGCCAGGTATTTTTGGTCGGTATCTTCTGGAAGCCGTAAGTGGGTCGAAATCTGGGTCAACACCTCATCCCGAGTTTTTCCGTCAATTCGATAAAACACTCCCCCAGCTTCTAAAGCCTCACTGAAAAGTGGCATCGGCAACTTATCAATCTCTGGCTCAGCAAATGCCTCCGGGGAGACCTCCATATGTTTTGATGTCGCCCACTCCAATAGCTCGGAACGATTGAAGCGGTGTTGCCCCCCAATCTTATAAGCTGGAATAGCCGTCTGCTTGATCCAGCGATAGATTGACTTTTCTGACACTTGCAACAGACCAGCAGCATCTTTGACAGAAAGGTTCATTTTCTCCTCCAATTAGACATTTATGGACATGAACTATGTTTTGGGATAAATGTCAAGATAAAAGGGTATTTAGGGATGAAGATTCCAAGGTCTTCTATGTTAGAATTCTCTGCTCACACTCTGGAGGTTTTCAGCATGGCAGATGTCACAAAGTTTCTCGATGGAATTGAAAATTTTCAACAGCAACACTTTGGTGAAAACCCAGAACTGGCGAGAACTCTGGTTGACGGGCAGAAACCCCAGGCTCTGTTGATTGGCTGTTGTGATTCCAGAGTTGATCCGGCGGTTTTGCTCGATTGCGACCTTGGTGATCTGTTTATCCTGCGGAATATTGCCAACCTTGTCCCCCAATACCTGAAAAGTGATGATTATCACGGTGTCAGTTCGTCACTTGAATATGCGGTTTGTCATCTGGAAGTCTCAGATATCATTATTCTCGGACATTCAGAATGTGGTGGTATTGAAGCCCTGATGGAGTCGGCCAACACCGGAGAGGCCGGAGAATTCATCGGTAGATGGGTTAATATTGCAGCATCGGCACGTGACAAAGTTTTACAGGAGTTACCGGAAGAGCCTCCGGAAAAACAGGCACGAGCCTGTGAAAAAGAAGCAATTCTTGTCTCATTGAGAAATCTGATGACTTTCCCATGGGTCAAAGATCGAGTTGCTAAAGGGCAATTAAGCTTACATGGTTGGTACTACAATTTGGGCACTGGACAGCTGAGATACTACAATCAATTGACAGAAGAATTTGAAATATTGGTGAAACGCTACTCTCCCAATAACTCCAAATAGTTGAGTATGAAACCAACCCCGAACAAGTTTAAAAACAAATGTGCGAGATGAATATCAATGAAAAAGCCTGGTGCAAATAGTGTAGTAGACTTTTCTATGTATTTAGAACTTCTGGAAGATATCTCTGCAACGCTTTCAGAGACCGTTCGACATCGGGAAGATTATGGTTTTCCAGGGTGATCGTTGGGGAAATATCCGTTGTTTTCAGCCATTCAAACAACGTGGAAAAGGGAACATAACCTTGACCGACAGCAAGATGCTCATCCCGTTCACCATGATTGTCATGCAGATGGAGATGTTTTAGATAAGGAGCTGTCTCATTTAACCACTGGAGCAACTTCCCCGTCCCAAAAATATTCCAGTGACCAATATCAAACACATGCCCTATGTGGGGGGAATCTAGTAAAGAGAATAAGCGAATAAAAATATCCGGGGTGGTTGCATAGATATTCTCAATACAGATGGTACAGTCAATCTCAGCAGCCCGGGCAATAAATTCCGGCCAGAAAGTCAGACTATTCTCTAGCCAGAGAGCTAATTTTTTCTCATCATTGCCATAGGCCAGACCAGGATGAAAAACAATTCGCCGGGCGCTAAGTTTTTCTGCAAGTTGTAATGATTTATCGGCAGTTTTCAGGGATGCTTCACGAATCCGCCTTCTACTACTGCCGGAGTTGAAGTTACTGAAAGGAGCATGCAAGGTGGTGCTCAACCCTTTTTCGTGCAATTGCGTGGCACAGTCCCCAAGCTGTTCAAAGTCGAGTTTCTCCAACAAGACCTCCTGACAGGCAACTTCTGGCTGCAAATTCCGGTTCAACAGAAAAGGTAGCCGCGCTGGTAGCAGATGAGCCGGAATGTAGATATAGAGCGATGACGGCATCATAAGTGTTTATTCGCTGCAATAAGCTCCAGTTTTTTAATATCTGGAGATTCCCCTAAAGCTATCAGAATATGACCTGCTTTGATAATCGTGTTGGCTTCGGGGTTAAAGAACATCTGCCCATCATGCTTGATGCCAATAATAATCAATTTCAACTCCTTGCGAAGGCCTGATTGACTCAAGGCTTTACCGACCAGATGAGATTCCAGTGCGACAGGAATTTCTTCCATCTGCAGCTCAATATTTTTATGCCCCGTCGCAATATCGATAAAATCAACAACCGAGGGGCGTAAAATAGCTTGAGCCATACGCGAAGCCCCAATTGTATAGGGAGAAACAACTTTATTGGCTCCAGCACGCAGCAATTTGATTTCAGCACCTTCCTCACTGGCGCGCGCCATAATAAATAGTTTTGGATTGATCCCACGTGCCGTCAGGATAATAAAGACGTTAGCGGCATCGGAGGTGACCGCTGTCACCAACCCTTTAGCCTGGTGAATTCCGGCCCGTTCAAGAACCTCATCCTGAGTTGCATCACCCTCGATAAACAGATGACCATCCTCTTCCAGACGTTGACACCGGGCGGGATCATTTTCCACAACAATGAAGGGTAGCGGTTTTGCTGCGAAATCGCGACTGATCAAGCGACCAATGCGGCCATAGCCACAGATGATGTAGTGCCCTTGCAGGCGGCTGATCTGTTTTTGCACTTTTTTTCTCCCCAATAGCAGGTAAAGCTGCCCCTCCACCATAAATTGAATCATTGAGCCAATCGTGTAGGCAATGGTTCCAACCCCAAATACAATCAGCAGCATCGTAAAGATCTGCCCATTGTGTGACAGGGTATGAACTTCGTTATAGCCAACCGTCGCCAGGGTAATAATGGTCATGTAGAGCGCTTCGAAAACACCCCAGCCCTCAATGGTAGCGTATCCGAGGGTTCCCCCACTGATAAGAACAGCCAATGTTACCAGCGAATATTTAACTTTTTTCAACGAATCCATGTTTGCTCCGGCCTCAACTTGTTGATGATAGCTAGCTTGCGGGAAAAAAACAAGAAATCCACAATAGAAAACCCAGTAATTTAGTTGAGAAATACATATTGACAATGATTGTATACAGTATACAATCCATATAATTCCCAATTGGAGGATTATTTTGAAAACCAAACAGATTGAACGGCATCAGACATTACGGGAAAAAATTCTTGAAACCATCCGTGATGCAATTCTCAAGGGCGACCTTAAACCCGGTGAAAAAGTGGCCGAACCTGACCTGGCAGAACAGTTTGGCATCAGTCGGACACCGATACGTGAGGCCTTTCGCCAATTAGAGTCTGAGGGTTATCTCACCGTGGTGCCACGCAAAGGCGCGGTTGTAGCCGCATTATCGGAGCGGGACGTGCAGGAATATTATGCAGTCAAGAGTATCCTTGAAGGCTATGCCGCGGAGCTGGCAGCACAGAACCTATCAGAAAAAGAGTTGGCAAAGCTGGAGTCGATCAATATGCGCCTCAAACAACTGGCAACAGCTGGCGATGTGAAATCATTTTACAAAATCCATCACGACTTCCACGATACATTTTTAAAAGCTGCAAACAACAACAAATTATACGAATTAATTATTCAGCTGGGTCAAAAATTCAACAGGCTGCGGATGGCATCGCTTTCTGTTGATGGGCGGATGGCAATTTCTGTTGCTGAACATGATAAGCTCCTTGACGCGTTCCGCAATCATGATGGGAAAAAAGCTGAAGCGCTGGTCAAAAAAACCGCTGCTATTGGTGGAAATGTGTTGCTTGAAAGCATGGCTCACTCACAGGGGGAGCCGACCAGACAATCCCTTCTCGATGAAAATATCGACGCCTATTGATTTAAAAAAAATTCTATAGTTCCAAAAGATAGAGCCCTCCAGAGTTTTCCGGGGGGCTCTTATTGGTAACATTGACCAGCACTATGTAATTTTTCACAAGTTTTATTGCCCTGCCCAACAATCCCGATTATAGTAGGCGTTCAAATTCACCCCGCACCATCACCGGTTGGAGGCTCAAAGTGTTCCCAAGAAAATATCGTGTTCACGCTTTTCTTGCACTCATAGCGTTAGTCATTATTTTTTATCCGAGCTTCAGCCGCAAACCCGATCAACAACGCATTGATGTCTCAACCATTGCCGCAACCAATTTTTTTGAACTCGTTGATGCCGGGAGATACGAGCAAAGTTGGGAAGCATGTGCCGCCTATTTAAAAAACGAAATCCCCAAAGAAGAGTGGGTCAAACGGCTTTCTGCCGTTCGTTCTGTAGCGGGAAAATTGCTTGACCGAAAACAAACAGATTTCACCTATACCAAAAATGCTAATGAAGGAATCCCCGATGGGGAATACATGGTCTACCACTTCGATTCAAAGTTCCAAAATGAGGATCATCTGACTGAAACCGTCACGGTTATGCTTGAACGAGATAGAACCTGGCGAATTGCCGGTTATTTTATTGAATAACCGCTGTTTATGGAAATCAATGACCAGCCTATAGGGACTCTCCACAGTCCGCACAATAATATTGCTGATATGCCCATCCAGCCCTCCGCCGCAACTGGGGTGACTGGAACAATTGCCCTGGAATCATGCTACCTTAAAGGATTAAAAGATCTGGAAGGGTTTTCCCATATTTAGGTGCTGTATCATTTCCATCAATCCGGAAAGACCCAACTGAGTGTAACGCCCTTCATGGATAGCAGCAGTCACAGCATCTTTGCCACCCGAGCCCCGTGCCGACCAAATTCAATCGGGTTGTCCGTGCTGAAACTCAACAGTATTGTCGGTTCTCTGCTTCAGGTTGAAAATGTTGATATCCTCAATGGAACCCCGGTTCTTGATATCAAACCTTACGTGCCTGATTTTGACCACGTGCAAGCCGAGAGAACCGGCTGGCTGGAGTGCGCCAAAGGTCGGGTGAAAAAGCAACGTTCAGATAATCGTTTCGCTTAATATATAGCAGCTTGAGCATACTTATTTGTAGATTGAAGCTCCTCTGCTTTCTTAAGTATCATTTTTACCTCACAATTTATTCAGCAACAATATCCTCTTCGCCCAAATCCGCAGCGATCTCCCTAAATTGTTCCAGCGCCGCCTGCAAATCTTCGACGATCTCAGCAGCCAACACACCCGGTTCTGGCAGGTTGTCGGAATCTTCCAACGAATCATCTTTGAGCCAGAAGATATCGAGACTAGCTTTGTCGCGGGCAATCAAGTCTTCATAGTCGTAACAGCGCCAGCGACC
>JASFYS010000010.1:0-7081 GCA_045047095.1 Desulfuromusa sp.
CGTAGTGGTTTTTCAGGGGCGAAGGCCTACATATAGTAGGTCGAGGTCCTGAAAAACCGCTGCAACACCGGAGGTCGGACTTTTTGCGACGCCATCAAAGTTAACAAGAAGGAAAATTTGTGACTACTACTGAGATAGACGATTCAATTTTAAAGAGGACAGATCCAAGAGTAAACGCTCACTTATACCAATTATTGGATATTTTTCATAAAATATCCAAGAAATTTAATATTAGATATTGGGCCGCGTGTGGGACAGTTTTGGGTTATAAGCGACACGGTGGCATTATTCCCTGGGATGATGCTGCTGATGTAGATATCCACCCCGACGATTTCTCTAAACTCTCTGATATTGAATTGGAGAAAGAAATTTCTAAATATGGTTACAGCTTATGTCCAATTTATCTTGGTTATAGGTTATGTCCCAAAAAATTACCAAGCTTTGGCAGGTCTGTGAAAAATGATACTACCCAAACTGTAGAATATAATTGGCCTTTTTTAGATCTTTTTGCGACTACTTTTTTTGATAAAACAGGTTCTGGCAAACAGGATCATATACGTTACAAAGATAAAGATGCTTTGAAATGGTGGCCGGATTATTATTTAACTAAAAATGAAATCAAACTAAAAGAAGTGGAATTTGGTCCAGAAAATTCAAAAATTATAATTTCTATTCCCCATAAAATTGATGATTATTTACATAGACTGTTTGGTTCTAACCATATGGAAATTGCATACCAAGAGTGGGATCATGCAAACAATTGTGCTATCAAAAAGCAAATTTGCAAAGTAATAGATAGAGAGCCAGGAAAGGTTATTTTCGCTGAAATGCCTTTAGGTTAGATAAGCATACTGACCCTATATCTTATGGCGCGGAAATGAACAATCGGGGGAGGCTCAGGCCACGATAAAAAAAGAAACGGCAAAAAGACGCCGAACAAAAGCATCAAGAGGAACTTGCGGGCAGCGCGGTTTTTCTGAGTTCAACCTTGCTGGCAAACTTACAGGCAAGGGAAATTTGGTTGCTGTAAATCCCGCAAGCCCCTTATGCAAGGCGTTAGGGAAGCAATTGCTGGTAATGTCCACCGATTGCAAAAATATAAATATGGTTGTCATCGAACCTGTAAATCAGCCGATCTTTTTGACTTAGTCTGCGTGACCAATAGCCAGAAAGGTCATGGCGGAGAGTTTCTGGTTTTCCTGTGCCGGTGCTAGGATCACCTCGAAGCATTTCTTTCAATATGTTACATAGTGCTTTATGCAACCGTTTGTCTTTTATTCTGAGTTCTTCGTAGGTTACCCATGTAGTTCCCTCAAACACCAAGGATCTCATTCATTTCTCCTTCCGTTGGTGTGTATCCAGAACGTTTGGCATGCGTTTGTGATGATTCAGAAATTTGTTTCATAAGACTGGTATTTTGTAAAACGTAAAGAGTTTCTTGTTCACGCTCCCAGTCTTCAGCACTAACAACTACAAAGTCGTCACCGCTCCGACGAGTTACTTTAAGTGGTAAGTGCTGGCTGGCCACTTGTTCGACAAAGCTTTTTAAGTTATCGCGGAATCTGTTTACACTGATAGTATTCATGGGAGTCCTCCTATTGCGTACGGCATTTCGGTACATAATAGCAGGTAGTCCCTAACAATACAATCAACCGGATGGAAAATGCTTGTCAGGTTACTTGAAAAAACAAAACCAAAGCTCGGTGGTTCACGCAACAGTGCATCGCTGCCGGTTATCTAAAACATTAGATGGCTTTTCAACCGGTCTGAGCGGTTTCAGGAGGTGCATTCGGTGAACCGGGTCGCTATTTGGTTTCTTGTGATATCGGTGGCGTTCTGCATGGTCGCGGATGCGCATGCACAGGAAGGCTTCCGCGCCTGGGTGGGATTGTACGACCCTGCCGATCTCGGCTGGTTGGAGAACGAGAACCGACTTGGGAAATTGTGTTCAGACCCGTCTACCCTTGCCGAGTGCCATGCCCAATGCTTGAGCCCGAGGGTATCGTTCTACGAATTGCGCAGTCTATCGAGTGAGTCATCTGATCGAATCGGTGACCTGATTGTGGTGGCCACTCCTGGTAGAGGGCTGAGTGGGCACTTCCGCGCTGCAGGCTCCGTCGAGAGTATCCGCTTCACACCCGATCTTTTTCTGCAGGACTGGGGCTACGGCCCGTACTTCCACCAGACTCTGTCTGAGGAGCGTGGCGATTGGATTCGGCTACCTCCCGACCCTTGGGCAACGGAGGTCTGGCTCAGTCGAGAAACGGATGGCAGCTTTCCCATCGTTGAGATACAGAACGGCGACATCATCGAAATGGGAGACAGAAGTTGGTATGTGGTCGCTGCAGATCGGGACTTTCTGCTGCTCAGGCCTGAGCAGTCTGGCGATCACTGGTGCGAGGAAGGCGAGCCGCCTGAGATCGAAGCGACTGAACCCACGCGCTTTTCTAGGGCACAGCTTGTCGATTCCTCCGGCCACATCCTGTTTCGTTTGAAATACCTGAAGGGGTGCTGAGTGCAGTAAAGGAATCAAGGGCAGGCCAATCTAAATAAACCCTCCTCTCCCTCCAGCATCGCTACCATGCAACAAAGGCTCTTCCAAAACGTCTTCAACCGGTTTTCTTAAAGGTTCAAGTCTGCGGATATTGCGCCGCAACATGGATGGTGGATTTACGGTCTCATTTCAAAGCCCGATGGGGCAGCATGATCAAAAAATCGTCTCCATCGAATTTTCAGACGGTTTTTACTGTTTTTTTCAAAAAGCTTCTGGTTACAATCGTGCCGTTCCTAAACCCATACCCATTTTGCCAGGACACACATGAAATACAATTTTGATTTTTCAAACATGCCTGATTATGTTTTGATCAAAACAGGTGATTTTGCTGTTGTGGAAGATTTTTATAAACTTTTGAAAGACCTGTTTGCTTCACCCAAGTGGATTGAGGGAACCCCACTATTTATTGATCACCAATATCTCGATCTGAGAAAAATGAATTTTGAAGATGTCAAAATGATCCAGGCAATCGTAGAATTTCATGCGGAAAAATTAGGAGGGGCTAAATGTGCCTTTGTCATTCGTGGCAACAGCAAAACATTAGCTGCTGAATTGACCAGCCAATCTTCTAAGCAAGCCATCTCTCCAATTAAGTTTTTTACTGATCTGACTGCAGCAAAACAGTGGATATTGCTGCAGTAGTTATCTTTCCGAACGGGTTCCATCGCTCCTTTTTCAACCGAGAACACATATCTGTACCCATTCTCCCCTCCCTCAACATTGCCAAAAGGTAATCTTCCCGTCATTTTGACGTCATTCCGCCCCACTATAGTTCGCCTTCATTCATCATATCTGCGGTATCTACGCACAATTATTCATTTCGAAGGTAACTTACATGAAATCCTCTCGGTTTCAGCTGGTTCTTGGGGTTTATGCTTTTTGGATCCTGCTATTTTTTTTTGACGCGACTCGTTTTACTTTTTGTAAGCTGGAATAATATTACTCCATCATTCTACAATATTTTTGAGATCTTCACGTCAGGGTTATTTTTCGATAGTGGTTTCTTTGCCTATGTGATGATTCCCGCCATTGTTTACATCTGTCTTATGCCACAGCGAGTCTGGTGCCATCGCTGGCATGGGTATTGGCTTAAAGGGGTATTATTTACTACGATTTACGGTGCTTGTTTTATTGCGGTCGCCGAATATTTTTTTTGGGAGGAGTTCAGTGTCCGGTTTAATTTTATTTCTATAGACTATTTGATCTATCGACGCGAGGTGACTGACAATATTATCCAGTCTTACCCTGTCGTATTGATCTTCTCCGGGATGTTTTTTGTGTCGCTCCTGCTGTACCAACCCCTGGCGGTTTTCATCCACAGGTCATTGCTTAGTAGGGAGGGGTTTTCCAGACGCTGTTTGGTTGCGGCTATTCTGTTATTGTTACCGACCACGGTATTTTTCACCTTTACACAAGACCTGAGAAATATTTCTGAAAATGTTTATATCAAAGAATTGGCCAGCAATGGCCCCTATCAGTTTTTTGCGGCATTTAGAAACAATGAACTGGATTTTCAACAATTTTATGCCACGCTCTCTGAAGAGAAGGCGGACGCTTTAGTTCGGAAAGAATTAGCCGAGCCAAATAGTCATTTTATCAGTCAGGTTCCCTTCGACATCCGTCGTGAAATCACCCATTCTGGCCCTGAAGAAAGATCCAATGTCATCCTGATTACAGTTGAAAGTCTCAGCTCCGATTTTCTCGGCTATTTTGGTAACAAAAAACAGTTAACCCCCAATCTTGATGCGCTGATAAAGAAGAGTTTGTTTTTTGATAATTTCTACGCGACAGGAACCCGAACGACACGTGGATTAGAGGCAATCACTCTCTCAATTCCTCCAACTCCGGGGCGCTCAATCATTAAACGAATAGGGCGGGAAACTGATCTTTGGTCGCTTGGGAATATCCTGGATACCAAGGGCTACAACTCTTATTTTCTCTATGGCGGGCGGGGCTATTTTGAAAATATGAACGCCTTTTTTTCTGGAAATGGATATCGTATTGTCGATCAATCAAGCGTTTCCAGTGATGAAATTGATTTCACCAACGCTTGGGGAATGTCTGACGAAGATCTCTTTCAGCAGACTATCAAGGTTGCCGATCATGAAAATCAGCAGGGAAACCCATTTTTCCTCCACCTGATGACAACATCAAATCACCGACCCTATACCTATCCGGAGGGGAAAATCGACATTCCATCTGGAAAAGGGCGGGATGGTGCAGTTAAATATACCGACTACGCAATTGGTCAACTTATAAAACAGGCCTCTGAAAAGCCGTGGTTTGATAATACGATCTTTGTGATTGTGGCCGATCACCAGGCCGGGAGTGCTGGAAAACGAGCCCTGCCAATTGAGCGATATCATATCCCTCTCTGGATTTATGCTCCACAACAAATCACCCCCAAGCTGGTCAGCAGCCTCTCCAGCCAAATTGATATCGCCCCGACATTACTGGGTCTACTGAACATGAGTTACCGTTCTTGCTTCTTTGGTCGAGATATCCTGCAGTCACCCCCGAATCGGGCTCTGATTGCTAATTACCAGAATCTTGGCCTGTTTGACGGACAGCAACTGGCCATTCTCCAACCCCAATCAAAAACAACTCTGCAGACCGGCTTTGATCGTGGTAAAGTGACAGAACATGTAGTGGCAGCGAATGACCCCTTTATGCAGCGAAATATCAGCTATTACCAAGGGGCTGCCACTGTTTACAAAAATGGCATCAACACTTGGAGTCGTAGAGATGTTACCCCGATTCACACAGCCAAACTTAGTCCTTGATTCATTTTTTTAAGAAAAGAACTCCCAATGAATATAAAAATTTCCAGAGTGAAATTAATCATTCTGACCTCCTTATTTTTAGTTTTTGCGGATAACTATCGATTTTTTATCAACGTCAAACATGTTTACCCAATTTCTACTTCTAACTTTCCCTTTTTGATTTCTGTTGCGGTAGTTTTCAGTTGCTTTCTGGTGTTGTTTTTCAGTCTTTTCAACTCAAGATGGATACTCAAACCTATTCTTATTTTTTCTGTTCTGGTTGCAGCTTTCATCAGTTATTTTGCCAATTCCTATAGTGTTATCATCGACGATACGATGATCCAGAATGTGCTGGAAACAAATGCGAGTGAATCGCTGGATCTCATCAACGGCAAGCTCTTTCTCTACTTGTTTTTATTAGGAATATTGCCAGCATGGCTCATTTACAAAGTTAAAACTCCCATTCAAACAATCAGGCGGAGTCTTATTTCAACGACGGCAACAATCTCCATATCACTCCTTATCATCATTATTGCTCTCTTCTCTTTCAGTAAATTTTACACTTCATTCTTTAGGGAACATAAACCGTTACGCTATTATACAAATCCAACTTATGCATTTTATTCGGCTGGGAAATATGTTGGAAACAAATTTGATAGCCGAGAAACTCAATTGCAAGCAATCGGACTTGATGCAAAAAAGGATGAAGCTAGTGAAGGGCGGAGGCTTGCCATTGTTGTGGTTGGAGAGGCTGCACGCGCTGACAGATTCTCTCTGAACGGCTATGAAAAAATAACTAATCCCCTCTTAAGAGATGAAGATATTATTAACTTTTCAAATATGTATTCATGCGGAACAACAACAGCTATTTCAGTTCCCTGTATGTTTTCCTATCTGGAGCGCAATAACTATAGCGACAAGAAAGCCAAATCGACAGAAAATATTCTTGATGTGTTGGCGAGAAGCGGGGTTAAGGTTTTGTGGCGGGATAATAATTCCAGTTCCAAGGGGGTTGCAGACCGTGTTCTCTACCAGGACTATCGTACCTCTGAGAACAACAAAATGTGTGATGGTGAGTGCCGTGACGTGGGGATGTTAGTCGGGTTGCAAAATTTTATCGACCAGCAGCAAGAGGGCGATATCCTGATTGTTCTCCATCAGATGGGAAACCATGGACCCGCATATTTCAAACGGTATCCGGAGGCTTTTGAAAAGTTTACCCCGGTATGCAGAACCAATCAGCTGGAAGAGTGCCAGCAGGAAGAAATTGGCAATGCCTATGATAATGCAATCCTGTACACAGATTATTTCCTGACGCAAACGATAGCGCTGCTCAAGCAAAATGACGGAAAGTTTCAACCGGCACTGGTTTATATGGCTGATCATGGTGAATCTTTAGGTGAAGGCGGACTTTATCTCCATGGGATGCCCTATTTCATGGCGCCGGATGCGCAAAAACATGTGGGGGCATTGATGTGGTTTGGCGAGAGTGCAAAGCAAGAGATCAACACTGAGAGGCTCAAGAAAGTCGCGAGCAATGACTTTTCTCATGACAATCTTTTTCATACCTTACTGGGTCTTATGCGGGTCAAAACAACTCTGTACGAAAAAGAGAAGGATATCTTAAGGTTCTTCTGAACCTTTTTTTCGTTACCCGCTTGATAAGCTGAAGTTTAGAGTTACACCACTGCCTACACCCTCTTGGTTGGGCAGTGAAATCGTTCTTTGATTATTGAAAATTACCGAAGTTAAGCAGTTTCTCTTT
>JASFYS010000011.1:0-7653 GCA_045047095.1 Desulfuromusa sp.
ACCTACTATATGTAGGCCTTCGCCCCTGAAAAACCACTACGCCTTGTAGGACGAAATTTTTGCTTAGCCATCTTATTCTTTTTTGCGAGTGCATCATAAACTGACCGAATGGGCTTGCTGAGTGAACCCAACGCCTGTCACAAATTCTGAGTTTTGACAATTTCCCGAAAGCGGTCGAGCTTCCTGAATGTCGGGATCTGTGCAAATTAGAGTAGATCAAATATCATTCGATCTACTCTAATTGCCGGGGCAGAGAGGATCACGTGTGCCCCATAACACCTCTTTAGACTATGAGAACAAATCAGCTTTCTGACTGGTCTAGGGGGAAAATCGGTCGAGGCACATTGAGATATGGCAGCCGGTCGTAATTTGGAGTGCAAAGTGCACCACTGTCACAGACGATTATTTTTCCCGCAATCGGTTCGAAGGCAGAGCGGAAGTGTTGCATCGATTTTAGCGCCACGACACCTTTACTTTGCGGGTCGATACCGAAAGCTTTGAATTGTTGTAAATCGAGTATTTGCCGAGGGATGGTGACTACTAAAATGTCAATGCCATCAACACGGATGACGGCACTGGAGCCGAAACTACCGTGAAGTCCGTGGTTTATTGGACCATCACCAATGAAATGTCCGTCACTAAGAGAGACAAGTTCGGCCTCAACCGCCAGTGGGCCGCCACCAAAGTCTAGATCGGTTCTGCCTCCAAGATTTATTTTGATCTGTTGGCCAACAACCGCAGTCTGCAGCGCCTGTACCGTCTCGCCATCCACCATGGGGGCAAAACAGGCATTGCTCACGCCCACATCGAGCAGTGCACGCAACAGTTCCGTTGAATCACCATAGCCACCAGCACCAGGGTTATCTGCATAATCGGCAATTATCAGCGGCCCCTGGTCGGGTTCGTAAGTCGCGGCAATCTCTGCAGCCACGTCAACGCTGAGATAATCGTTGAGCACTTCAAAGCGGCGCTTCCAGATATCATCAGCGATCGTTTCAGCAAAAGCTGTGTGCGCCGCAAAATCCCCCTGTCCACTCACCAACACCGTCGGACCAACCTCCCTGACATCGGCACTGGCAAAACCGGCATTGATACTCACAGCAAAGACATCCGCCTGCTCCTCATAGGCACGCGCTGCGGCATTGCGCTCAATCATCGGGCCGATGTCGGTGCGGCCACCATTGACTTCTTCAAGCATCGGGCGGCTGACACGGATAGTACGCGGCTTGATCTCGCCGGCCATGGTGCGCTGCAGAATGTCTCCAGCCTGGCATCCGATGTCACGCATATCAATGTGCGGGTAGGTTTGAAACGAAACAATAATATCCGCTAGCTCACACATCTGCTTGCTGACATTAGCATGTGGATCCAGAGTGATCGCAATCGGCAGCTCCTTGCCAACCAGGCTGCGGATACGTTGCAGCAATTCGCCTTCACCATCATCACAGAAATCGAGAACCATCGCACCATGCAAACCGAGAAGAAGGCCATCAAACTGTTGGTTTTTGATGCTGGAGAGGATCGGCTCACAGAGCCAGTCAAATGCCTTATGCCTGATTTTACCGCTTGGTCCGGCTGCAGCGCTAAGAACATGGGTGACTTGCCAATCATGCGCACGACCGGCATCAAGAAACCCGGCAAGTTCGGTATTCTCGTCGCCTCGCTCTTTGATGGCGGCTGCGCCCATCAGGGCATAACGGGCCATAAAATCTTGTTTGCCGGTTTGGTGCAGGCTGAACGTATTGGTTTCATGGGAAATTTCAGCAGTCAGGACATTGAAACTCATAGGGTACCTTGTTGGCAATGGGGAGAATAAAGATAAAAGCGAATATGTGTGGTGAAATCCAAAAGTGTAGTCACTGCAATCTCGTCCGTCCAGTGCTTGGGCGCACCTGAGTTCATTCGCAAATTGGCTGCCAGAGGGCTTTTACCATCTAGAACCAGATAAAGCGGTTTCTACTGCCAAGTTGGATCGAACAGGTCAACAACACCGCTGGTAGCGTTAAGTTTTGCAGCAGACTCCTGATAGTTTTAATTTATGGTTGACAGGTCGTTATCTGCTGTTATAAAGGTGTTATATATTTAAATTATAAAAAAATACATATAAAAAACTTTAAAATAGAAAATTAATAGCAGTATTTTTTACATAAATGGTTGCTTGCGAATAAACAACCATTGCAGATTAGATCTGAGTCGACAAGGGCTACTAAGTTTTCGGTCGGATAAATTTTCATTCGATATCACCAAAGTACAGGCTGACGGCATATATCCACTGCACCCTGGGTGTCATCAGCGCAGGAAAGAACAGGAAATAATTCCATGAAGCCGAAGAATAATCTTGATAATCTGGATAAAAACCTCATCCGCCACCTGAGTGAAGATGGTCGGATGCAGGCCAAGACCCTGGCTGAAAAACTTGACATTTCAAACCCGACGATAAATACACGAATGAAAAATCTTATCAACTCCGGTGCGTTGAAGATTGCTGGGCTGGTCGATATTTTCAGGGTCAAAGGCTTAATCATGGCTTTGGTTGCCATCGGGGTCAAGGATGACAGTCGCCTGGATGAGACTCTGACGAAGATTTCGGAACTCGAAGATGTTCACTCTGCTTACGCCGTGACCGGCAGATACGATGTTTTTGCTGAAGTTGTTTTCCATGGGGATATCGAAGAGCTTTATCTCTTTATGTCTCAAAGTCTCCCCAGCATCGAGAATATCGGCTCTAGCGAATCTTTTGTCATCATGAAAGCCAAGAAAAAATGGGTTCTTCTGCCGCCAAATTTTCTCAGCCGATGGGATTGACTGATGACAGCGAACATCTGTCACATAAAATTCTGAAGGTCAGAGGCTCAATGCGGAGACGAACCAGAGTGAATTGTTACCGCTTCTATCAAACCATCAGTTTCAAGCGAAGGGGAGAACCTGACTGCAACCCGTTTCTACTCGCCTGACAATCTAAGGAGAAGTACCCGTATGGAAACAGCAGAATATATCCAAATGGAAGATCGCTATGGGGCTAAAAACTACAATCCCCTGGATGTTGTTCTGAGCCGTGGTAAAGGAATATGGGTCTGGGACGTTAACGGAAAACGTTATATGGACTGTCTTTCTGCTTATTCAGCGATTAATCAGGGGCACTGCCATCCAGAGATTCAAGCCACCATGATTGAGCAATGCCAGAGGCTGACCCTGACCTCGCGTGCCTTCCGTAATGATCAGATTGCCCTTTTCTACAAAGAAATTTGCGAAATGACCAACTCCCACAAAGTACTGCCGATGAATTCCGGAGCCGAAGCAGTTGAGACTGCGATCAAAGTAGTGCGCAAATGGGGCTATCAAACTAAAGGAATTCCCCAAGGACAGGCCGAAATCATCGTCTGTGAAAATAATTTTCACGGCCGCACCGTGACCATCGTTGGATTCTCTTCAGATGAAAGTTCGCGAAACGGCTTCGGCCCTTTTACCCCGGGGTTTAAAGTGATTCCCTATGGGGATGCTGACGCACTTGAAGCGGCCATCACCCCCAATACGGTTGCTTTTCTCGTTGAGCCGATCCAGGGGGAGGCAGGAGTCATCATTCCCCCGGAAGGATATTTTAAAAAAGCCAAAGCCCTTTGCCAAAAAAACAATGTTGTTCTGATCCTGGATGAGATTCAAACCGGTCTGGGTCGCACCGGAAAATTGTTGGCTGAAGAACACGAGGGAATCGAAGCGGATATGACTCTGGTTGGCAAAGCTTTATCCGGTGGGTTTTATCCGGTTTCCGCGGTTTTATCCAGCCACGAGGTTATGAACGTTCTTCAGCCGGGAGAGCATGGCTCCACTTTCGGTGGCAACCCGCTAGCCTGTGCTGTCGCAAGGACAGCGATCCGGGTCATCGTCGATGAGAATATGATCGAAAATGCTGATAAAATGGGGGAATATTTTCGCACCGGGCTCAACCAGATAGACACGCAACTGATCAAGGAGATTCGTGGGCGGGGGCTTCTAATCGCGGTTGAGCTTAATTCTCAGGCTGGCGGTGCGAGAAAATACTGCCAACAACTCCAAAGCCTCGGCATCCTGTGTAAGGAGACCCATGACAATATCATCCGCTTTGCGCCACCCCTGGTCATCACCAGGGAAGATATTGACTGGGCGATGGAAAATATCGACAAGGTATTCTCAGCATAGCGGCTGAAGTAAAAAAACCACCCCGGTTGGATACTGACTTTTCTCCCAACTGACTGGGGATGGACGAATAATCCGACAAAATGAATTGTCGAAATAGTTAAGATGAATTTTGTAGGGCGAATAAGCTGCGGGACAATAGAAATACACTGACCGTATTTTAGTCCCCCTGTTGCACTAGAAAGTTGAATCAGCGGTTCCAACAACCCATTGAAAAGGAGATTTATGATGAAACGTCTCAAGGTCACACTATTAACCTGCTTGTTCATGTTTGCCTCAGTAATGCTGTGCTCTCCCCTGTACGCTGCGGACAAGGTTCTGACGGTTTCCCTGGATCCTGCTGATTCAGGCGTGGACTCCTTTAACCCGATCACCGCCAACACCACCAATAATATTTACTATCTGATTTATGACCGGCTGGTTGAGATGGGAGCCGATGGCGTCATCTATCCACATTTGTTGAAATCGTGGAAGGTATCGGATGATGGCCTCAAAGTTACCTTTACATTGAGGAAGGGAGTCACCTTCCATGATGGTTCGAAACTGAATTCCGAAGTTCTTAAATGGTTTCTTGAAAAAATGGCAACCGGGAAATCAAAATATATGGTGGCCGCGGTTGAGTCCATTGATATCAAGGATCAGCTGACTGTGGTTCTCAATTTAAGCAGGCCTGATCCAAATATTTTATATAATTTCACCTCGTCCTTTGCTGGTATACCCAGCAAGCAGGCGGTGGAAAAATATGGAGAAGAGTTCGGCCGCAAGTATGCGGTAGGAACCGGCCCCTTTGAATTTGTCTCCTGGAAAAAAGGCGCTGAAATCGTCCTGAAGAAAAACCCCGCTTATACGTGGGGATCGGCTGTGGCTGACAACCAGGGCCCGGCCAAAATTGATAAAGTCGTCCTCAAGGAAATCCTGGAAAATTCCACCCGTTTCCTGGAATTTAAAACCGGCGGCGTTGATATTCTGGAAAATGTGCCCACTCTGTTCCTGGCGAAGCTCAAAGCTGATCCCAAGGTGAAAATCATTACTATGCCGAGTAATACCAATTTCCATATGGTCATGAATACCCAGCGGGAATTTTTGAACAACGTCAAGATCAGAAAAGCTATTGCTCTCTCCATCGATCAGAAGAGTATTCTCAAAGCCGTATTCCAGGGTAATGGCAGCCCCGCCTATACCTACCTGCTCGACCGCTTGCCAGCCCGGAATGTTGATCCAAAGTATGAAATCCGTTTTGACCCAACCAAGGCCCAGGAAATCATGGCTGCTGAAGGCTGGAAGAAAGGGAGCGATGGAATCCTGACCAAGGATGGCAAGAAGTTATCCCTCGCACTCTGGAGTAAAAGCAATTCGGATGAGCGTAAAATCTCAGAAATCATTCAGGCGGAGCTTTCGACCCTGGGCATTGATGTCAAAATGGAGCAATTCGATCCCAGTTCGATCAAGGCAGAATTCAAAAAGGGTCAGCATGATCTGGTCGTCCGCTCTTACGGGTGGGATAATGCCGATATTCTTGAGTGGTTCTTCAATTCAACAAGGCCAGGCTATCCCACGGTATCTATGTGGCATGATAATGAATCCGACTACCTGATGCAAAAAGCGATGACCCGATCCAAAAACTCTGCCGAGCGGATTCAGAACTTCAAGGATTATCATGAATATCTGCTCTCCCAGTATCTCTGGGCACCGATTATCAATACCGTGAACAATCACGGAATTGGCAGTCGGGTGCATATGCCTTCTACGCCGAAATTCAAAATTCTCCTCGGCCCTCCTTTCTTGGATATCACGGTTGACTAGATTGTCGCGAGAAGAGAGTCCCTCCCGGAACTCTCTTCTCTTTCAAAGTTTTTGAAAGGGTGATTTTACTCATAAAAAATTTCTAGGGACGACAGATTATGTGGACTTACGTTGTGCGGCGGACATTGTTACTGATCCCGATATTTTTCATCATTTCCGTGGTGGTCTTCTCCCTGATTCACATGGTTCCTGGAGATCCAATCGACTCGTTGCTGGGTCCGGGGTCGACCGCTGCGGACAGGATAGAATTAACCGCTGCCTATGGCTTGGATCAACCGCTGCCGGTTCAGTATGTGGTCTGGTTGAAAAAATTTCTCACCGGCGACATGGGCCAGTCGATTATTGAGAAACAACCGGTGCTGGATATGCTCATCTACAACACGCCGTTTACCGTTCGCCTGGGATTGGCTTCTCTGTTTATATCCTTCTTTCTCGGGATTTTTCTCGGGATTATATCTTCTGCTGCAAAAAATACCTTTATTGATCATATCTCCATGGTCATTGCGCTGCTCGGCGTAACGGTTCCGGCTTTCTGGTTGGGCTTGATCCTTATGCTGATTTTTTCCGTCACGCTTGGGTGGTTCCCGGTTTCCGGTTCCGGCAGTTGGAGTGCTCTGGTTTTACCGGCGGTCACGGTGGGTCTCGGTGGGGCTGGCCTGATCGCACGCATTACCAGAGTCAGCATGCTGGAGATGTTCAATAAAGACTTCGTGTTACTGCTGTATGCAAAAGGATTGAGTAAGCCCGCCATTATTATCAGGCACATTTTTCGAAATGCATTGATGCCGGTTATTACAATTTTCGGATTGAGGCTGGGCTGGATTCTTGGCGGGGCGGTCACAATTGAAATTGTCTTCAGCCGCCCGGGGGTCGGTAGCATGCTGCTGACCGCACTCTATCGCCGTGATTACCCTGTTGTCCAGGCTTCACTTATCGCCTTGACAATGGCAGTTATTATTGGCGCTTTTATCGCCGATATCATGTACGCCTATGCTGATCCCAGGGTTAGGGATGCCTACAAATGAACCGGGCGATAACAGCATTTGCCAGCAAAGCTCCAGAAATCTGGCCAGCTTGTCAGGTCATTGGGAAGGGATAAGTATTAAAATGGTTGACGATCAAGTTATTGAAAAAAAACATAAATCGCCCTGGACGATTATTCTCAAGAGGTTGTCGGGTAATAAAATGGGGATCATCGGCACCATTCTGATTCTGTGCCTGGTTCTGGTCGCTATTTTTGCCCCTATTCTGGAGCCGTACTCTTACAAGGAACAACATATTGAAAATATGAATGCTCCGCCATCGGTAAGTCATCTGCTCGGAACTGATGACCTCGGTCGGGACATGCTCAGCAGGATTATCCGGGGAGCGCGGATTTCGTTTGTGGTAGGAGTTTTATCGGTAGCGATTTCGGTCCTCATCGGCGTGTTGATTGGAGCGATTGCCGGTTTTTACGGAGGGGTGGTCGACACGGTACTCACCACCATTGCCGATCTGACCTGGTCAATGCCTGCAATCCTGATTGCCCTCCTGCTGGTGGCTATTATCGGCGCAGGTTTGGAAAGCGTCGTTATTGCCATCGGCTTGTCCTACTGGGCTCAATATGCCCGCCTTATCCGCGGACAGATCCTTTCATTAAAGAGTGCCACCTATATTGAGGCGACCAGAGCTCTGGGA
>JASFYS010000012.1:0-34227 GCA_045047095.1 Desulfuromusa sp.
TATCAATGAATCTGACATTATCCGCTTACAAAATCGTTCTCCACAACGATTGCTTCAGGCCGTCGATGAAGCAGAGTCAATCGCTGATCTTAAAAAAATCCATCAGGAGAGTGAACAACTGGTGATTTTTCTCAGTCAGAGTGGGGTTCGTACCAAGGATTTGGTACAGCTGATTTCATTATTAAACGATCAGATTACAGCACACTTGATCGGATTGCTGAAGCAGGGTCGTTTTAAGAATATGGGCACACATAGCTCATTTATGGTTCTTGGGAGTGAAGGACGGCAAGAGCAAACCCTGAAAACTGACCAGGACAATGCAATGATTATTGCTGATAATGCAAGTAGCGACTACATTGCTGCTACTGAAGCATTTTCTCAAATTCTTATTGCTGCGCTGATTGAAATCGGGGTTCCGGAATGTCCTGGTGGGATTATGGCAAAAAATGAGTTTTGGCGGCGCAGTCTTTCTGATTGGAAAAGTGCCATTGATCACTGGGTCGGCACCCCCAGCAACCAGAACATCCTTAATTTCAGCATGTTTTCCGATATGCGGACTCTCTGTGGGGACAAATCCCTGGAAGGTCAGCTCAAAGAGCATATTATTCAAGTTGCGGAAGAAAATACTATTTTCCTTGCCCGAATGGCACAAAATGTTTGCCACTTCTCCCCCCCACTGGGAATCTTTGGTCAGATCAAGGTTGAGTCATCAGGCGTTCATCTTGGCAGTTTGGATCTTAAAAAAGCGGGGATTTTTGCCTTGACCGAAGGGATTAAAATCCTTGCATTGAGCGTGGGGGTTTTAGGGGGAAGTACCCACGAGCGTTTAGTTGTTTTACAAGAAAAAGATATCCTCAGCAAAGAGCAAGCAAGCGATATTGAGGCCAGTTTTAACCTGCTCACTTTCCTGCGCCTGCGTGGACAGGTTAATTCTGCAGCAGCGGGGCAAGAAATCACCAATTATATTTCTCCTGGATCTCTGGATCGGGTTGAAAAGGGTCGTTTGAAGCTGGCTCTGGAGGTGGTGAAAACTTTCCAGGGGACGCTTAGCCAATATTACCAATTGAATATGCTCAAGAACTGAATTTAATGGAATTATTCCGGTGACACTTTTTTTGCTGACATGACCCCCTGCTTTCCGCTGCTACCTGACGGATTTCTGGCAGGCTGAAGGTTTCATGAAAGAGACAGCTACTTCTCCTTTTCAAATTCATAATGTACGGATGTTTATCCTTTTCCGGATGTTATTCAACGCCCGGTTCTACTACCCGGTATTTTCTATCTTGTTTCTTGATTTTGGTCTGACCCTGTCACAATTTGCCATACTCAATGCCGTTTGGGCAGCCACAATTGTTTTATGTGAAGTTCCATCTGGAGCCCTGGCCGATACCATTGGCCGTCGAAACCTGCTGGTTTTTGCCGGATCTCTTATGGTGGTAGAAATCGCTATCTGGGCATTTGTTCCCCGCGCGAACTTGACATTGCTGTTCTGGGTTTTTGTCCTCAACCGGATCTTGAGCGGAATTGCCGAGGCTGCTGCCAGCGGTGCCGATGAAGCCCTTGCATATGACAGTTTGCAGCAAGAAGGAAATATTAATGATTGGGGTCGGGTTCTGGAACGGCAGGTGCAGGTACAGTCAATCGGATTCTTCATTGCCATGACCCTGGGCGGAGTCATTTATGATCCACAACTGATGCAAAAAGGTGCCGATCTGTTGGGATTGGGACTAGCAATATCCCGAGAAGAAACCTTACGTTTGCCGATTTACTTCACCTTAATCACCGCTATTTTGGTTCTGATGACGACCTTGCGAATGCGAGAGGTTAGCGGAAATGAAATAATCCAAAAGGATCAGAGTCGTAGAGCGATCAATACATCATTTCGTCTTGTCTGGGAAGCAGGACGTTGGATTTTTCGAACCCCCTTTGTGCTGGGATTGATGTTGTTTGGACTGCTCTATGACAGTGTCGTGCGGATGATTATAACCATGTCCAGTCAGTATTATCGTATTATTGAAGTTCCTGAGGCCTTGTTTGGTGTCCTTGGCTCCATACTGGCAGTGTTTGGATTTTTTATTCCCGGAGTGGCACGTCGATTGAGTGAAAAGCGATCAGCCCTGTTTAACCTGCTTTTTACCGCAGTATTAATTCTGGCGGGATTAGTCGGAATATCTTTGGTCTGGCCAAAAATTGGCGTCCTCCCCGCATTGCTTTTGTTCAGTACTCTTTACTTTCTTGGATTCTTTCTCAGCTACTATCTAAACCAGGCAACCAGCTCGGAACAACGGGCAACCGTGCTTAGCTTTAAAGGGCTGTTTCTGAATCTTGGTTATGGTGGAATAGGCATTCTCTATTCTTTGCTGCTGGCATATTTGCGGGGTCAGGTCAGCTCCGGGCAGGTACAAATAGCGACAGAGGCCATCAAAAATAGGGTCTTTACTGACTCACTCCCTTGGTTCACTGGATATTTTGTTGTATGTCTGCTAGTTTTGTTGCTGTTTTTTAGAAAGCACTTACGGAATAAATTACTTTGAGCTGTTCGAATTGTCATGGTATTTAAAAATTCTTACATTCCACAACCCTGTACCCTTAACTTCATCTGCTGTGGTTTTTGATGCGTCAACATTCAACCCTGCTAGTTTGCGGGATCATACTCTCTTTCCTCTGTTCTTGCACCCCGCCCTCTCGGCCAAAAACTGCACCAGCTTCTGCTACCGACCCTATTGTAGAAATTCTTAAGGATGCAGCTCCGGCAGCGGGGGCTCTATCTAAAATGGGCTTTTCCGTTCAGGTTGGGGCTTTCAAACAGCTTGATAACGCGGTTCGATTGGAACAACTACTCGCACAACGTGGGGTTGATGCCTATTATTTCCGCCATGAATCCGGGCTCTATAAGGTTCGTTTCGGTAACCACATAAACTATTCAAGTGCTCGCAGTGCGGCGGAGTATCTACAAGCGCAAGGGGTCATTGGTCGTTTTTTTATTGTTATCCCGGACAATTATGCTGCAGCACGAATTCAACGGAGTGGAGAGGGTGATCTCCGCAAGGAGTTGGTGGTCACTGCGCAGAGGTTTCTTGGAGTCCCCTATCGTTGGGGTGGTGAAGATCGTAATAATGGCTTTGATTGTAGTGGACTGACGATGGTCAGCTACCGGTTAAACGGTTTGAATTTACCCCGCAATTCGCGTGCTCAGTTCAAAACGGGTCACAGTGTAGCAAAAAAGAATCTGAAAAAAGGGGATCTGGTGTTCTTTGCAACGAAAGGGGGAAAACGGGTCACCCATGTGGGGATGTATGTCGGTAACGGAAAATTTATCCATGCTCCACGCACTGGAAAAACCGTGCGGGTTGCAAGCCTAGCAACCAACTTTTTTAAGAAAACCTATGTGGGAGGGAGATCCTACCTGGAGTTTTAATTCCCTTTATGTTGTGATTTCAGAACCGCCTCAATCGTGCCAATATACAAAAAGGCCTCTCAAATGAGAGGCCCTTTAAAGTAAAATAATATCATTTTAAGTATTTTAGCGCCCTTTACCAGCCACTTGAATCCGAATCAAAGCTCTCTGTAGCGCTGCTTCCATGATTATATACTTTTTATCTTCCTCTGGAAGAGTCTTAAGAGCGTCTTCAGCTCGCCCCAAGGCCGCTTTAGCACGGGCTAAATCAATCTCATCCGCCGTTTCAGCCGTATCCACCAACACTGTGACGGTGTCTTCTTCGACTTCAAGGTAACCCCAGTTCACCGCTATATGAAAAACTTCATTCCCTTTTTTATAGGTCAATTCCCCGACCTTCAAGGTAGTCAACAAGGGAGTGTGAGCAGGAAGAATACCCAACTCACCGACAAAGCCGGGAGCGGTAATCTCATCCACTTCCTCCGAGAGAACCCATTTATACGGCGTGACCATTTCAAGTTTTAGCTTATCAGCCATTGCGACTGTCCTTTACGTTTAAATCTGGTCTTTCAGACCGTTCAGACTGCCAGACCCTTGGCTTTTTCAATCGCATCTTCAATAGTTCCAACAAGGTAGAATGCCTGCTCAGGCAGATCATCATGCTTGCCATCAAGAATTTCCTGGAAGCCCTTGATGGTGTCCTTCAATTCAACGTACTTACCGGGGGAACCGGTAAAAACCTCAGCAACGTGGAACGGCTGGGAGAGAAAACGCTGAATCTTCCGGGCACGAGCAACAACCAACTTGTCTTCCTCAGAAAGTTCATCCATCCCAAGAATAGCGATGATATCCTGCAAATCCTTGTAACGCTGCAGAACAAACTGGACATCACGAGCAACCTTGTAATGCTCTTCTCCGATCACCTGTGGGTCAAGTATCCGACTGGTGGAATCAAGGGGGTCAACTGCGGGGTAGATTCCAAGTTCAGCAATCTGACGCGAAAGAACGGTGGTTGCATCCAAGTGAGCAAATGCAGTTGCCGGAGCCGGGTCAGTCAGGTCATCAGCAGGAACATAAATTGCTTGAACCGACGTGATGGAACCCTTATCGGTTGTGGTTATCCGCTCCTGTAATTCACCCATCTCGGTAGAAAGAGTTGGCTGATAACCAACGGCAGAAGGAATCCGTCCAAGGAGCGCCGAAACCTCAGAACCTGCCTGAGTAAAGCGGAAGATGTTATCGACGAATAACAGAACGTCCTGGCCTTCTTCATCCCGGAAGTATTCTGCAACTGTCAGTGCTGACAGAGCAACACGAGCACGAGCCCCCGGAGGCTCATTCATCTGACCATAGACCAGAGCTGTTTTTTCAAGGACACCAGACTCTTTCATCTCTTCCCAGAGGTCATTACCTTCACGAGTCCGCTCCCCAACACCGGCAAAAACCGAGAAACCACCATGCTGCTGAGCAATGTTGTTGATCAGCTCCATAATCAGAACCGTTTTGCCAACACCGGCACCACCAAACAAACCAATTTTACCCCCCTGGGAGTAGGGAGCGAGCAAATCAACGACCTTAATTCCAGTTTCGAAGGCCTCGACCTTGGTCGACTGGCTGACAAAATCAGGAGCTGGACGGTGAATTGACCAAGTCTTATCCGCACCAATTGGACCTCTTTCATCAACCGGCTCACCAATAACATTCATGATCCGACCGAGGGTTTTAGAACCGACGGGCATCTGAATCTGATCACCGGTATCCATAACGTCCTGGCCGCGAACCAAACCATCAGTGGAGTCCATAGCGATGGTACGAACCGTATTTTCACCCAGGTGCTGTGCAACCTCACAAACAAGATTCCACTCACCATCACCCAATGAAGGGTTAGTGATCTTAACAGCGTGGAAGATCTCCGGCAACTTGCCCGGCTCAAACTCCACGTCAACGACAGGACCAATAACCTGTGTGATCTTTCCCTTGTTCATAACGAAACCTTTCCTTCTTATTCTAACGGAATAAGCTCTTGTATGCCTGAAATCTTCTTATTTAATAGATTCTGCACCGGAGATGATTTCCATCAACTCTTTGGTGATCGCAGCCTGACGTGCGCGATTGTACTGTAGTGTCAACTTGCTGATCATATCAGCAGCATTACGACTGGCACTGTCCATAGATGACATTCGGGCGCCTTGCTCTGAAGCATTTGATTCCAGGAGTGCCCGGAAAATTTGCACTTCGACCATCTTCGGCAGCAACTGGGCAAGGACTTCACTGCGGTTCGGCTCGTAGATATAATCGACGCTGTCTTCCTGAATCTCTGCAGTCGTTTTTGACTGAATTGGCAAAACCCGCTCTACCGTTACGATCTGCTCAATAGCACTCTTAAAGGCATTGTAGATGACGTAAACAGCGTCGTACGTCTCATCGCTATAGGCAGCAACAATTTCCTGGCCGATCAGCTGGGCTGTTTTGTAGGTCGCATCACTGGTAATATCCTCATGAACCTTAGTGATATGTTCGCCAACCCGATTTTTGAGGAAATCGCGTCCTTTTCGACCGATAATCATCAGATCGATAGCATCAAAGCCCTCTTCATTTCTGCGAATATAACGCTCAGCTTCTTTCGAGACGTTTGCATTAAAGCCGCCACAAAGACCACGATCCGCCGTCATCAACACGATGAGAGCACGTCCGGTACCACGCTGATTCAACAGCGCATGTCCGTCGCCATCTTCGCGTTGTGCTAAGCTGGACATCACCGCATGGAGCTTTTCCGCATAGGGGCGAGCAGAAACGGCAGCATCTTTAGCTCGGCGCAATTTTGCCGCAGCAACCATCTTCATCGCTTTGGTGATCTGCTGGGTGTTTTTAACCGAGCCGATCCGTTTTTTTATGTCCTTCAGACTTGCCATCTGTCCAAACCTTTATCAAATCAGGCTACAAACTGGCCTTTGAACTCATTCAGAGCCACTTTAATCCGGTCTTCAAGATCATCATCAATTTTGTTCATCGCGGTCAGATCCTTGATAACATCGGCATGCTGAGCTTCCATGAAAGAGATCATTTCACTTTCATAGCGCTGTACGGCGGTTGCCGGGAAGTCATCACAGTAGCCATTATTGGCTGCATAGATAGCCAGAACCTGAATTGCGACCGGGAGCGGCTTGTATTGCCCCTGCTTGAGAATCTCAACCAGACGGGCGCCACGGTTAAGCTGTGCTTGAGTCGCGGCATCGAGATCAGAACCAAACTGGGCAAAAGCTGCCATCTCGCGGTATTGAGCCAGTGCCAGACGCAAGGTACCGGCAACCTGCTTCATAGATTTAACCTGAGCCGAACCACCAACCCTGGAAACTGACAGACCTACATTGATTGCAGGGCGCACTCCAGAGTAGAACAAATCTGTCTCAAGGAAGATTTGACCATCGGTAATTGAGATAACGTTGGTCGGGATATAAGCCGAAACATCACCGGCCTGAGTCTCAATAATCGGCAGTGCCGTTAAAGATCCCGCCCCTTTGGCATCACTCAACTTACAAGCACGCTCAAGCAACCGACTGTGGATATAGAAAACATCTCCAGGGAATGCTTCTCGACCTGGTGGGCGACGTAGCAACAACGAAAGCTGCCGATAAGCAACCGATTGTTTGGAAAGGTCATCATAAATAATCAGCGCATGCTTGCCGTTATCACGGAAAAACTCACCCATGGTAACACCTGTATATGGGGAGATAAACTGCAGCGGTGCCGGATCTGATGCGGTCGCAGCAACAACAATGGTGTAATCCATCGCCCCGTGCTGGCGCAGCTTATCAACAACCTGTGCAACAGTGGAACGCTTTTGCCCGATAGCGACGTAGACACAGATAACGCCGTTACCTTTCTGATTGATGATGGTATCGGTGGCAACCGCGGTCTTGCCGGTCTGCCGGTCACCGATGATCAGTTCGCGCTGGCCACGACCGATTGGAACCATGGCGTCAATAGCTTTGAGACCGGTTTGCATTGGCTCATGAACCGATTTACGGTCTACAATACCTGGAGCCTTAAGTTCAACCTGGCTGTAGGTGTCAGTCTTAATATCACCCTTGCCATCGATCGGAATTCCGATACCGTTAACAACCCGCCCAACCAAGGCGTCACCAACCGGAACCTGCACAATCTGTTCAGTTCGCTTGACCAGGTCGCCTTCCTTAATATGCTCAGAAGCACCAAGGATAGCAGCGCCAACATTATCTTCTTCAAGGTTCAGAACCATTCCCATAGTGCCACCAGGGAATTCAAGAAGTTCACCGGACATGGCTTTATCGAGGCCATGAATACGGGCAATACCATCACCCACCGAGATAATAGTCCCGGTTTCGCTGACTTCAACTTCGCGTCCGAAGTCTTCAATCTGCCTCTTGATAATTGCACTGATTTCTTCTGCTCTAATTTCCATAATCTTTTGTTACCCCTTTGCTAAGGTATCTGCAATCCGTTTCAGCTGGGTTTTCACACTACCGTCAAAAAGTTTACCGCCCATTTCAGCCTGTAGACCACCAATCAGCGATTTATCTATATCTACGCTCAGAATCACCTGTTTTCCTGTTTGTGATTCCAGAACCTTTTGGATCTCTTCTGTGCGCTTTTTAGTCATTTTATTTGCTGACTTAACCTTGGCGCGAATAACTCCAGACAGATCATCCGCAAAGCGACGAAAATTAACATCAATCTCTGATAAATAAATAATTCGTCCTTTCTCAAGGAGCAAATCAAGAAAATTACACATTCCATGACTCAACTTAAGAAGTTCACCGATGTCATGCATGATCGCAGTCTTTTTTTCCAGAGGAAAAGTCGGACTATCGAGTAGCAATCGCAACAGATCTTCCCTTTTTAGTACCGCTGCAACTCCTACCAGCTCTTCAGCATATTGTTCAACCTGCTTCTCTGCAGCAGCGATATTCAACAACGCTTTGGCGTATCTTATTGAAATTGCACTGTTACTCAATGTAGATCTCCCACCTTTTGCATATACTCGTTAATCAGACGCGTATCATCATCCTTGGTGAAGTTCTTCTTCAAAAGTTCTTCAGCAACGCCAACCGCCAGTTGCACCGCTTCGCGTTGCAGCGTTATCCGCGCTTTGGCCACTTCAAGTGCAGCTGCTTTTTCTGCATCCTGCTCAATTTTCACCGCCATCTGTTGAGCGCTTTCAATGATTTTTATTTTTTCCAGCTCACCTTCGCGACGAATGGAATCGCTTATTTCAGCAATATCCTCTGTTGCCCGGGCTAACTTGCGATCATACTCGGCAAATTTGGCTTCCGCTTCTTCCTTAGCCTTTTTTGCCTCAGCAAGAGCCGTTTCGATTTCTTCGCGACGCCCAGCAAGTCCCTTTTTTATTGGTTTGGTTAAAAAATAGACCAGGATGGCAACGACAATTCCAAAATTAAAGATCCGATAAAGAAAATCCTTCATCAGAACACCACTCTCGACCTCGTGACCACCACCAGAAGCAAAAACCAACCCGGTGACTGACCCAACAAGACATAGTGATAAAAGAACGGCCTTAATTTGACTGTGCATATTTCTTAAACCTTCCTTGCCTTAAGCCAATTCACGGCCAAGAATCTTTGTTGCTATCTGCTCGGCCAACGTTTCGGCTTCGTTTTTCAAGGCTTTACTGGCTTCATCGGCCTCGTTACCAACCTGAGTTTTGATCGCCTGCAACCGGGTCGAAGCTTTGCCATGCGCTTCCGCAAGAATTCTTGCCTCTTCTTCACTAGCAACTTTTTTTAATTTGTTCCGCTCTTCATTAGCCTGATTTTTAGCAGCGCTGAGTTGTTGCTGGTAGCGTTGCATTTTTTCTTCAATACCAGCTTCCAGATCCTTTGCCGCAGCGTACGAACCGGTTATTGTCTCGCGGCGCTCAGTCATGATCTTTTGCAGTGGTCGATAGAGGAGTTTATTCAGGATAATCAGGAGAATAATGAAGTTAAGGAACTGCAGACCCAAGGTCCAGTCAACGCTTATCACTTAGCTTACCTCTTTATATTCAGGATAGTGTTTTCGGTATACTGTATACAAATACCGAGTCAAAATAACATATAAAAAAGGGGTTTTGGTTAAGGAGCGGAATAGCTATCATAAATCCGCCCCCCAAGTCAAGCACCCGTTCCCCTTATGGTTATTTTTAAAAATTTAAATTTATTCGTGCCGATCTATTTCTTTTTCCCCTCGTTGGCCTTTGCATCCACAGCCACCTTAATTGCTCCAGCCATCTTTATTTCCCCATTAAAGGTAACCTTTTCATCCATCTTTAGCGATGGGGTTTCAATGCTTCCTTCAACCTGAGCCGGTGCCCGAAGCTCAACCATCGTGGTTGCCTTAATATCCCCCTTAAACTGACCGCTTAGAATTAATGCCCCCACATGGATACTCCCCTCAATCTTTGCGGACTCACCGACAATAAGAGTGTCACTGGAATTAATTTCACCTGAAAACACCCCATCGAGACGAACCATCTCATCAAAGCTTAACGTCCCTTCAAAACGACTGCCGGGACCGAGAAAAGCCTTAATATCTGCTTTGTCAATCGCAATTGGTTTTTTCATTTTAGCCTGCTCCTGTTTTTTTCCATTAAACATTGTGTTCACCACTTTCCATTTGTTTTTTTTACAGCAACGTTAAACACCAAGTAATTCAAGGATTCGACCCAACTCCTCCTGATCATGATAACTGATTTCGATCCGTCCTCCATTAGCTTTTGTATGCAATTTCACCGGGGTTCCAAGCTGCTGCCTGAGACTATTTTCCAGTGCAAGCAAATTGGGATCTACCACCTTTTCGACACCGGGCTTGTGGCTCCTGGCTCCAAACATACTTTTTATTTTTTTAATCAGTTTTTCAGTTTCTCTGACCGATAACTTTTTTCTGATGACTTCCAAACTGGCTTCAATAATATCTTCGTCCTGCTCAAGGGCTAATAAAGCTCGAGCATGCCCCATACTGAGGCGACTTTGAGCCACATCATTCTTGACTTTTTCAGGTAATCGCAACAACCTTAATGAATTAGCCACGGTCGAACGATCTTTACCAACCCTTTTTGCGACCTCTTCCTGTAGAAGATCAAAACTATCCATCAGATAGCGGTATGCTTCCGCTTCTTCCAACGGATTAAGATCTTCGCGCTGGATATTCTCAATAAGTGCTATTTCCAGCGCCCAATCTTCACTAACATCTTGAATAACAACGGGAACACGCTCCAACCCTGCCTTCTGGGCAGCCCGCCAACGCCTTTCACCGGCAATAATCTGATAGTGATCATCCTGCCGCCGTACCACCAAAGGTTGGATAATTCCCTTTTCCTCTATAGAGGCAACCAACTCTGCCATTTTAAACTCATCAAAATTTTTACGCGGCTGCCGCGCATGGGGTTTAAGTTCTTCAATCGGACAAGAAAAGTATTTTTTCCCCCCTTCTTGTGCTGCTGAACTTAATAGTGCCCCAATCCCCTTGCCCAGAGCTGGACGTTTCACCTTACCCATGAGCTCCTCCTGCCAGAACTTCCTGAGCCAGATCCATATAAGCCTGTGCCCCTCGTGAGGCAATATCATACATCAAAACCGGCTGTCCATAACTAGGCGCCTCTGAAAGCCGAACGTTACGTGGCACCACCACGCGAAAAACCTTGTCACCAAAATGGGCCCTGATTTCATCACTGACCTGGTGGCAAAGATTATTTCTCCCATCAAACATCGTCAGCAAAATACCGTTGATATCAAGCCTTGGATTTAATTCCTGCTGCACCAGTCGAATGGTTTGCAGCAACTGGCCAAGACCCTCCATTGCATAAAATTCACACTGTAAAGGAACCAATACTGAATGTGCTGCCGATAAAGCATTGACGGTCAACAGACTAAGAGACGGGGGACAATCAATAATCACATATTCATAGCTTTCAACCAGTTCTTCGATTGCAAATTTTAATTGTTTTTCACGATTTGATTTATCAATGAGTTCAATCTCAGCGCCAATTAAATCGGTGTTAGACGGTAACACATCCAGACAGGTTAACGCCGTTTTCTGCAACACTTCCTGAGCCGTTTTTTCCCCCAACAAAACGTTATAAATGGTTGAAATTACTTCAGTTTTATCCACACCAAGGCCACTACATGCGTTTGCCTGGGGATCCATATCAATCAATAATGTTTGCTTTTCTGCCGCAGCCAAAGACGCTGCAAGATTAACAGCCGTTGTTGTTTTACCAACCCCGCCCTTCTGATTTGCAACGGCTATAATAGTTGCCATCTAATAGTGCTCCTCTTATCTGCTAATTCGATGCTCTACAACGATAATGGCTCTGGTGGCACACAAAGCAGGAAGAATATCATATGCCAAGGTGTAATTCAGCCCCTATTTGTTGTTTAATACTCCAACCGGTCGTTTTTTGAGGATTACCAATTGTCTCTCAGCACTGGAAAATGGGAGTTTATAAGAAAATACGCTTGGTTCCATCATATTATGTTCTTTGTATATTTGTCCTAGACTGTCAACCTCAGCCCGCCCCTCCGATCCCTTCATAGCAATAAGTCGCCCTCCACTCACCAACCAGGGTGCAGCATACTCAATAGAAGTCTCTAGCGATGAGAATGCACGACTTAAGACCAGGTCATATTTTTCCTGTTCAAGGTCAGTTGGTTGTAGATCTTCAATTCTTGATTGCAAAACCATAAGATTTTTGAGTTGCAATATTCTCTTGATATGTTTTTGAAAATTTATTTTTTTGCCAATACTATCCACCGAGACGACCTTGAGCGACGGCACCGCAATAGCTAAAGGGATTCCTGGTAACCCCCCGCCCGACCCCATATCCATAATCTTCTTTGCACCATCCAGATACGATAGCAATACCAGTGAATCAAGCAGATGCTTTTCTATAGCTTCGTTATAATTAGTAATAGAGGTGAGATTAATCTGTTGATTCCAGCGTAACAACTCTTCCAAAAACTCTATTTCTTTTTGGACTGTTATCTCAGTTAATGGCAAATTTAAGCGCGATAAACCATCGACAAAATAATTAAACATGGTATTTTTTGCGCAGATAAATCTGAATGACCGCAATTGCAGCTGGGGTCACACCCTGTATTCTTCCCGCCTGACCCAGACTTATTGGGCGGATTTTTTTAAGTTTTTCTCTAACTTCAGTAGAAATACTAGGGATAACAGCATAATCTATATCATCAGGAATTTTTACATCTTCCTGCTCATGATACCTTTTAACTTGCTCAATTTGCCGCTTAATATACCCTTCGTACTTTATTGCAATTTCTACTTGCTCTAGTGCTTGCGACGAAAAGGCTCCCAGCTCTGGACATATTTCCGCAATTTGCTGGATGCTTATTTCCGGTCGGCGCAACAACAACTCCAGATTTACACCGCTCTTCAACTCACCCAAATCAAGCATTTCTACAACCTCTTTATCTGCAGAGGTTACTTTTTTATCCCTCATTAATTTCCCAACAGTGGCAACCTGTTGCTGTTTTTTCAAGAACTTCTCCCAGCGGGCATCACTGACTAAACCTACCTTGCGCCCCAACTCCGTTAAACGCTGATCCGCATTATCTTCCCGGAGCAACAAACGGTATTCTGAGCGCGATGTAAACATCCGATAAGGGTCTGTCGTCGGCTGGGTTATCAAGTCGTCAACCATAACTCCAAGGTAACCTTGATCGCGACCAACAATTACCGGCTCTTTCCCTTGGCATTGTCGAGCAGCATTAATTCCCGCAAGAATACCCTGCCCAGCAGCCTCTTCATATCCAGACGTTCCATTGATCTGCCCTGCATGGAATAATCCCGCAACCGCCCTTGTTTCCAAAGTCGCCTGTAACTGCATTGGTTCGACAAAGTCATACTCAATGGCGTAGCCCGGGCGCATTATCTCTACCTGCTCAAAACCTACCATTGAGCGGAAATACGCCAACTGCACATCCGGCGGTAATGAAGTCGACAACCCGCTTGGGTACATCTCACTTCCTTTTATACCTTCTGGTTCAATAAAGGACTGGTGGCTGTTCTTTTCTGGAAAACGAACGATCTTATCTTCAATGGATGGACAATAGCGTGGCCCGATTCCCTCAATAATTCCCGCGTACAGTGGTGATTTATCCAAATTATCCCGTATTATCTGATGCGTTTTCTCATTTGTTTCTGCAATAAAGCAATCAACCTGATTTCTCTCTATCTTATCCGTCATAAAAGAAAATGGTCTTATCACCTTATCTCCAGGCTGTCTTTCCAGCTTGGTGAAATCAATGGAGCGGGCAGACAACCGTGCAGGGGTTCCGGTTTTTAATCTCCCAACCCGCAAGCCATGAGCAGCCAATGAGGCAGAAATTCCCTCAGCGGAAGGCTCTCCTGCGCGCCCACCGGCATAGTGATTCAACCCGACATGGATAAGCCCGCGCATAAAAGTCCCAGTCGTCAACACGATCGACTGGCCGTAAAATTCTAACCCCTCCCGTGTCCGCACCCCGTAGATACGATTTTTATCTACCAAAACCTCATCAACCAACCCCTGCTTAAGGTCAAGAAGAGATTCATCCTCTATGACATTTTTCATTCGCGCGCTATAAGCCATCCGATCAGCTTGCGCCCTTGCCGCCCGAACGGCTGGCCCCTTCCGAGTATTAAGGCGGCGAAATTGTATTCCAGTCGCATCAATATTCAAACCCATCTCGCCACCCAGAGCATCGACTTCATGAACAAGGTGTCCCTTCGCCAATCCCCCAATTGATGGATTGCAAGACATTTGCGCTATCGTATCCAACCCAATTGTCAACAAAAGCGTGCTACAACCCATACGAGCCGCCGCTAACGCAGCCTCACATCCCGCGTGCCCCGCTCCCACAACAACAACCTGATATTTTTTATCGTAATGAATTATCACCCACACACACCTTAATGTTTCACGTGAAACATTTACTTTCCAATACAAAAGCCGGAAAAGATATCATCCAAAAGAGCCTCTGTTGTCGTTTCTCCAGATATTTGACCCAAAGAGTGGAGAGCCTCGCGAAGATCAAACGCCAACAATTCCAGGCTAGCAGCATCAGCTGAAAACATCAGTGCCCGGTCGAGACTTTCCAAACAACCAAACAAGGCATCATAGTGACGCTGCTCTGTAAGCATAACCGATTCGGTTGAAGGCGAATAGCCTCCCATAAGAAAGGAAGAAATACCGCTGCGGAGAACATCAAGGCCCTCACTTGATTTCGATGACACCTTATAGATCGGAAAAGAACTGATGGCAGGAGAATGAACCTCACCTTCAAGATCTATTTTAGTAAAGACCAAAAAAACCGGCAGCCCGGCGCAACGGCTTAAAACATAAGGATCGATCTCGTCTGCTTTTTCACTTGAATCAACAACCAGCAAAACCAGATCGGCAGATGAAAGCTTCTCTTCAGCACGACGAATCCCCTCAATCTCAACAACATCATCAGACTCTCGCAAGCCGGCCGTATCAACCAAACACACCGGTACGCCATCAATGGTCAAACCCTCCTCCAATAGATCACGTGTTGTCCCCGGGATTGCCGTAACAATTGCACGATCCTCACCCAAAAGAGCATTTAATAGAGAGCTCTTCCCTGCGTTTGGCTGACCTACCAATAAAATAGATGCGCCCTCTAACATGACTCGGCCAGACGAGTAAGTATCTGTTATTACATGTATTTTCTCGCTAACCCGAGAAATAGATGTAATGATTTGTTGAAGATCCTCTGCGGGCAAATCCTCCTCCGGAAAATCAATCCAAGCCTCGGTAAGAACCAATATTTCCTTCAACGTCGAAGTAAACAAGTAGAGTTCACGACTCAAAGCCCCGCCCATTTGCGCGAGAGCCAACTTGCGTGAAGAATCGGTTTTAGCATGGATAAGTTGAGAAACAGCTTCAGCTTGAGACAGCTCAAGGCGCCCATTCATATAGGCGCGATAGGTAAACTCGCCCGGCTCAGCCAGTCTGATTCCGTCAGCTTGGTATAGGTTGAGGATAGACTTAACCACCTGTTGACCACCATGACATTGAATTTCGACAACATCATCGCGGGTATAGGTGTGCGGTGCGGCCATGAAAACAGCCATCACCTCATCAACGATACCCCCTGATTTATCCCTGAGGATTCCATGATAGAGGTGGTGAGATTCGAGCTCAGTTTGATTGGCTGAGGGTGTGAAATAATGCAAAAGTGCTGATAGGGCGTCAGCACCAGAAATTCTGACGATGGCAACCCCTGCATCGCCTGATGCCGTTGCCGGGGCGATAATCGTATCAGATCTATTCATCTACGCCCACAAATATATCAATTAGGCTGACGCTTGATCAGGTACTGTTGAAGAATTGTCAGCAGGTTATTGGTCAACCAATAAAGAACCAGGCCCGCGGGGAAATTAAGGAACATAAAAGTAAAGACGACTGGCATCATCAACATGATCTTTGCTTGAGTTGGATCCATATTCGTTGGTGACATTTTCTGTTGAACAAACATCGTTACGCCCATTATAAGTGGGGTAACATAATACGGATCCTTTGCTGACAGGTCGGTTATCCAGAGCAGAAAGGGTGCGTGGCGTAGCTCAATAGACCCCAGCAACACTCGATAGAGGGCAAAAAAGACGGGTATCTGAATGACCATAGGCAAACAACCACCCATGGGATTAACCTTATTCTCTTTATAAAAAGACATCATTTCCTGGTTAAGTTTCTGCTTGTCCTTTCCATATTTTTCACGCATTTTCTTCATTTCAGGCTGAAGCGTTTGCATCCCCTTCATTGACTTATAACTTTTTTGCGTTAGGGGCCAGAAAATCAATTTAATACAGACAGTTAATAGGATGACGGAAAATCCATAGTTGCCGATAAACTTATAGAAAAATTTCAACACAACCATTAAAGGCTTGGATAGTGGGTGAAAGAAGCCATAATAAATGGCCTTGTCAAATTGATGACCGGCTGCCGACAAGAAAACGTCATCTTTGGGGCCAAAATAGGAAGTATAATCAAAAGAAGTTTTTTGAGCAGCGAGCAGGGTCAATGGCGCCGAAGAAAACTTATTTTCTACAAACCCAGCGCCAGTGCTAATAAACAACTGTTCAGAAGAATCATGAGGGTCGATAGCATTCAAAAAATACTTACTTATATACCCCGACCAAGATATCTTATTTTTATAAATTTTAGGGGACTCTTCCAACTTAGCCGGCTTGTCTTGTTGTAATTTATCTCCATCATAAGTAACCGGACCCACAAACGTATACATTCTTGACTTATCATCTTTATTCCAAGGAGCAATTAAAGAAAGATTAAATCTACCATTAACTGTATTAGTAGAATTATTTGTTAACTTAACATTAATATCAAAAGAATATAAAGAAGGGTAGAAAGTATAAGTCTTAACAATAGTAAGATCATTTATAGAAGCAACGAAACTAACTTCTTCTTTTTCATCTTTAATCTCTATGTGTTTTCTATTATCAAGAACTTTATAATTTAAATTAGCAGGAAGGTAGAGACCATCACTTCCAGATGTTTTTAATGTAGATAAATCAAACCCATCACTTTTTAAGAGTGTAAATAAATTTGAATCAGCGTTATTTGTTTCCTTGTACTGCTTCAGAACAATAGAGCGGATTGTTGCTCCAACTGTCGACAATTGTATATCAAAATCATCAGAAGAAACCGTCAGAAAAACTTCCTCTTCTTTTACATTGGCAACAAGATCAGACTTGGGAATTTGAGTAACTGGCTCGGCCTTGACCCTCTCCGGTTTTACCTGCACCGATTGAGTAATATTGTCAACGGGTACTTGCTGTCGTCTCTGTGTCTGTGGAGCAAAAAAAAGGCTATAGCCTGACCAAAGAAGAACAATGAGAACCACAGCAAGGATAGTGCGATTATTATCCATTTTTAAATATCCTGATTTTTAATTGGGGGGACAGGGTCAAAGCCACCGGCGTGATACGGATGACACTTAAGGATCCGCTTAACAGCATAAAAAATACCCTTAAATGTTCCAAAAGTAAGAATACTTTCCCGTGCATAGCTGGAACATGTTGGGTAAAATCTACAAGTGGATGACGTAAAAGGTGATATGCAATAACGATAAATATCAATCAACAATATAAATAAATATTTAATCATTTTGAGTGACCATCTTCAAAAAAACACGACTCAATTCAGTTATTATTTCTGAAGAGGAAAGCTGTGCTGAACCTTTTTTTGCAATAACAGAATAATCCCTTAAATGGGGGTACTCATTCTTATTTTGACGATAAAATTCACGAATAAGCCTTTTTACCCGGTTACGCTGTACAGCGTTACCCACCCTCCGGCTGACGGTGACTCCTAAACGTGATTTTTTTCCTAAATTATTAAAAACCAGAACCACAAAATGGGGTGCATTAAAAGGACACCCCATTTTCCTTACCAACTGGTATTCCCAGGATTTACGCAAGCGAATAGATCCGGGATAACATTTGTCCATAAATTACTTTTGCGGTATAGCTACCGTCAATAATTTACGACCGCGAGCACGACGATTATTAATCGTATGTCGACCACCCTTGGTTTGCATCTTTTTACGAAAACCATGGGTTCGCTTACGCTTGATACGACTTGGCTGAAATGTACGCTTAGACATAAAGACCTCCACCTCAAAACTGACAAAGCACTACTTTAAATCATAAAAACAAAAACATGTCAACAAAAATACCTTAAAAATCTACTGGTAGATATTTGAAATAATCATTATAATGCACAGCTAGAAGTCTAATTATTATAAAGAATAATCAATTTATAAAAAAATAAAAAAACAATTAAAGAAGTGATTACAATTAGTTGCACATAAAACAACTTATAAACATCTGTTAAAAAGCTGTGGATAACAAATGAATAATGTCTGGTCAAAAACATTAGAAATATTAAAAACAAAAACAAGCGATCAAAATTATTCAACCTGGATAGTGCCTATCTATCCTGTCAATATAGTAAAAAAAGAGTTAACAGTAGAGGTGCCAAATAAATTTATAAAAGACTGGATAAAAGAGAACTACAAAGATTTAATTGAAAAAACATTATTGGAAGTAAGTACAATAAATTATGTCATAAACATAAAAATAAATAAAACAAATAAAAACCAAAAAATAAATATTCCCTTGAAAGAAAAAGAAACAATAAAAAGTAAAGAAACGATAGGAAAAGTTGAAAAACTACCAAATATAAATTCTAAATATACCTTTGATACCTTTGTTGCAGGAACATCAAATCAGTTTGCACATGCAGCTGCAATGGCCGTTTCAAAAAATCCAGCCACAACATATAATCCTCTCTTTATTTATGGTGGTGTTGGTTTAGGAAAAACACACCTTATCAATGCCATAGGTAATGAAATCTATAAAAATAATAATACTACTAAAATTTGTTATTACTCATCCGAAAAATTTACTAATGAACTAATAAATTCACTAAGACATGCAAAAATGGATGAATTTAGAAATAAATTTAGAACTATTGATATTTTATTGATAGATGATATTCAATTTATTGCTGGAAAAAAAAGTACTCAAGAAGAATTTTTTCATACATTCAATGCATTATATGAATCACATAAACAAATAATAGTTACTTCTGATAAATTTCCAAAAGAAATACCTGACTTAGAAGAAAGATTAAGATCAAGATTTGAATGGGGTTTGATTGCTGACATACAAGCACCAGATACTGAAACTAAACAAGCAATACTCAATATGAAAGCAGATCAAAACAATATAAGACTACCAGAAGATGTTATTTTTTTTCTGGCCAATTCAATTTCAAATAATGTGAGAGAGTTGGAAGGTTATCTTATTAGAATAGGTGCCTATTCAAGCTTAACATCAACACCTATAACTATCGAAATGGCCAAAAAAGTTCTTAAAGATATATTAATAGAAAATAGTAGAGAAATAACGATAGATAAAATACAAAAAAAAGTAGCTGAACATTTTCAAATTAAAATAAGTGATATAAAATCATCAAAACGTTTAAAAAATATTGTTTTTCCAAGACAAATTGCTATGTATATTAGCCGTAATCTAACAAGTTTATCTTATCCAGAAATAGGCTCAAAATTTGGTGGAAAAGATCATTCAACAATAATACATGCCATTAAAAAAATAGAAAGAATAATGAAAGAAGATTTACAAACAAAAACAATCATTGAAAAATTGATTGAAAACTTGAGTTTATAATTGTTTATAATTGACATAAAACATTTAAAACTTGAATTATAAACAAATAAATAATTTTTTAAACAGAAAATAAACAATTTAAAAATAATAAAAAAACTATATTTTCTAATGGTTTAAATAGTTATAAACAAATAAACAGGCACTACTATTACTACTAGTTTTTAATATATAAATAAGAATAGAAATAGATAATGTTGATGGAGGTTTTATGCAATTTACAATAAGTAAAAATGTTTTTTTGGAAGGCTTAACAAAAGTTCAAGGAATTGTAGAAAAAAAACATACGATGCCTATTTTAGCTAATGTATTAATAGAAGCTAAAAATAATGAAATTATTATCACGGCTACAGATTTAGAAGTTGGTTTGAAAACTAAATATGAAGCAAAAATTATAGAAGAAGGTAAAATTACAGTATCAGCAAAAAAATTATATGAAATAATAAAAGAATTACCAGATAAAGAAATAAATTTTAATTCTAAAAATAATTTTTGGGTCGAAATAAAATGTCATAAATCTCTTTTTAATCTTGTTGGTTTATCTCCAGATGAATTTCCTAAATTTCCAGATATCGAATTAATAAATAATAGTTTAAATAAAAATATTTTAAATGAAATGATAGAAAAAACTTTATTTTCTGTTTCAAATGATGAAACAAAGTTTAATTTAACCGGCATATATATAAAAGCTGAAAAAATAGAAAAAAATAAAAAAATAATTTTTGTGTCTACAGATGGTCATAGGTTATCTATGATTAAAAGAAAATATGAGAATGAATTAAATGATAGATATTTTGAAGGTTTTATTTTACCCAAAAAAGGTATTATAGAAATTAAAAAAATATTGGAAACAATGGAAGATACTATTAATATAGGAATATCGGATAATAATTTTTCCTTAAGCAATAAAAAAACAACATTAATAATGAGAATGGTTGATGGAGATTTTCCTGATTATAAAAGGGTTATTCCTGAAAAAGGAAATAATGCAGCAATAATAAATAAAAATTTATTTTTACATGCCCTTAAAAGAATATCTATTCTATCAAGTGAAAAATCAAAAGGAGTTAAAATAAATTTAAAAAAAGATTCCTTAATTCTTACATCTTCAAATCCTGATTTGGGTGATGCAAAAGAAGAAATTGATATTATATATAATGGTGATGATATTTTTATAGGTTTTAACGCAAAATATATAATTGAAATATTACAAGTTATAAAAAATGATAATATAATATTTAATTTAAAAGATAATATTTCTCCAGGAAGAATTAATCCTGAAAATGATGAAGATCATCTTTCAGTTATTATGCCTATGCGTTTATAATATTATAATTAAATGTATATAAAAAAAATTAAAATCAAAAATTTTAGAAATATTGAAAATTGTACAATTAATCCAGGAAAAAAAATAAATTTTATTTATGGAAAAAATGCTCAAGGAAAAACAAATTTAATAGAAATTATATATTATTCTTCACTTTATAAAAGTTTTAGAACAAATAAAAATATAAATTTGATCAATAGTAAAAAAGAATATTTTACTATTGATATGGATATTAGTAATAATAAAGTTGATAATAATTTAAAAATTTTTATAGATAATAAAAAACCAACCAATCATCTATTTTATAGAGTTTTAAATTCAATAATTTATTATCCTGATGAGATAAGTTATTTAAAAATTTATCCAGAATATAGAAGAAATTTAATAGATAGATCTATATTTTATATAAATAAAGAATATATTAATATTTTCAAAAAATATTTAAAGTGTTTAAAACAAAGAAATATATTTTTAAAAATTGAAGATCATAGAAATGATGTATGGAAAGACCAGCTTATTGAATATGCTTATCTAATAATATGTGAAAGAATATCTTATATTGAAAATATAAATATTTATTTTGAAACATTATATGAAACAAGTAAAATAAAAGAAAAATATAAAATTTATTATAATAAGTATAAAAAAGAAAAAATAAAAGATTCACTCTTTAAAATGTTTATAAAAAATGAAATAAAAGAAAAAAAAATATGGTTATACACTCGTTGGACCCCATATTGATGATTTTATTTTTTCAATAAATAATAATAATATAAATAAATATTCTTCAGAAGGACAAAAAAGGTCTTTTCTTCTTAGTTATAAACAAGCTCAATTACAAAATTACAAAGATATTTATGGTTATTATCCTATTCTTTTATTTGATGATATGGGGAGTGAACTTGATTTATCTAGAAAAACCAATATTTTTAATAAAATATTAGATAATTCTGGGCAAGTATTCATTACAACAATGAATATTCCTGAGATTGATAAAAAAAACACTAAAACATTTGAAGTTAATAATGGTGAATTTAACGAATTTATATTGAATTAAGGTTTAATTATGTCAGAAGAAAAAAATTACGGAGCTGAAAGCATACAGGTTTTAGAAGGTTTGGAGGCGGTTAGAAAAAGACCTGCTATGTATATTGGTTCAACATCTGTTAATGGTCTTCATCATCTTGTCTATGAGGTTGTTGATAATGCAATTGATGAAGCTTTAGCGGGTTATTGTGATCAAATAATTGTTATTATTCATGAAGATAATTCCGTCACCGTAGAAGACAATGGACGTGGTATTCCTGTAGGAATGCATGAAAAACAACATAAATCAGCCGCCGAAGTTGTTATGACTGTTTTGCATGCAGGTGGTAAATTTGAAGATGATGGTGGGGGTGCTTATAAGGTTTCAGGGGGTCTTCATGGTGTTGGTGTTTCAGTCGTAAATGCGCTATCAAGCCAATTGGATTTGGAGATTAGAAGAGACGGCAAAATTCATAGACAAAGTTACAAAAGAGGTGTTCCAGTTGCACCATTAAAAAGTGATGGAGAAACCATCAAACGTGGAACTAAAATTACTTTTTGGCCTGATGATGAAGTCTTCGACTCGTCTGATTTTTCTTTTGCAACTCTTTCGCAACGATTGCGAGAGCTTGCTTTTTTAAATGCGGGAGTAAAAATAACCATTACTGATGAGAGAACAGAAAAGAACCATGAATTTCTTTATGAAGGCGGAATTCGTTCTTTTGTCGAATATCTCAATCGTGCCAAAAGCCCGCTTCATCCCGAACCTATTTATTTTCATGGTGAAAAAGGGGGAACCGAAATAGAAATAGCAATACAATATAATGATAGTTATGACGAAAAAATATTTTGTTTTGCTAATAATATTAATACGCACGAAGGGGGTACCCATCTGAGTGGTTTTCGAGGGGCACTGACCCGAACCATGAACGCCTATGCTGCCGCCAATAACTTGTTAAAAAATGTAAAAGTTGCAATTTCTGGCGATGATATGCGTGAAGGAATCGCAGCGGTTATATCGGTCAAGCTGTCAGATCCACAGTTTGAAGGACAAACAAAAACTAAACTGGGAAATTCTGAAGTTAAAGGCTATGTAGAAACTTTGATGAATGATCAGTTGGCCACCTTTCTGGAGGAAAATCCCCAGGTTGCAAAGAAAATTTTGGAAAAAGGCATTGAGGCGGCTCGCGCTCGGGAAGCGGCTCGTAAGGCTCGGGACCTGACCCGCAGAAAAGGCGCCCTGGAAGGTCTTTCCCTCCCGGGAAAATTGGCAGATTGCCAAGAAAAGGATCCGGCACTTTGTGAAATTTATCTGGTCGAGGGCGATTCCGCTGGCGGCAGTGCAAAACAGGGACGAGAACGACGCTATCAGGCCATTTTGCCCCTTAAAGGTAAAATTCTAAATGTTGAAAAAGCTCGTTTTGATAAAATGTTAACCTCGAATGAAATCCGCACTTTGATAACTGCTATGGGAACCGGAATTGGTAAGGATGATTTCGATATTGCCAAATTACGCTATCACCGTGTGATTATAATGACGGATGCTGACGTTGATGGTTCGCATATTCGAACCCTGCTGCTGACTTTCTTTTTCAGACAAATGCCGGAAATTCTTGAGCGCGGTCACCTGTATATTGCTCAGCCTCCTCTGTATAAAGCAAAGCGGGGTAAGCGGGAACTCTATCTTAAGGATGACGATGCATTGCTGGATTACCTCTTGGATACCGGCACTGAGGGAACAACTTTGGAGATGGAAAAAGGGCAAAAGGTTCTGCGTGGCAAGCAAATTATCCCGACACTCCGTAATATTATCAATTACAATAAACATTTTGATAAAATAGTTAACCGAGGTGTTGCCGGGGAAATACTTAAAATTTTTCTAAAAGGTAAAATTCGCAATGGTTTTGCCGATAAAGCCAACCTTGAACCCCTTGCTGAGCAACTCCGACAACAGGAGCCAAAAGCCAAGTTTGAGGTCTTTGAAAATCCAGATCGTATCCTGGTGACCTTGGGAAATTTACATACCCGGATAGACCGTCATATTGTCGAAATTCTTTCCTCTCACGAATATAAGCTGTTGTTACAGTCCTATAAACAGATAGAAGATATTTGCCTGCAAGATCCTGCATTTCTGGTTGTTGAAGGAAAAGAAAATGTTGAAATTTCAGATCGTCAGGAGTTGCTAGAGGCTTTTCTGGCGCGAGCAAAAAAAGGGCAATATATCCAGCGTTATAAAGGTCTTGGAGAGATGAACCCTGACCAATTGTGGGAGACGACCATGGATCCGGACAAACGCGTTCTGTTGCAGGTCACGATTGAGGACGCGATTCGGGCTGACGAAATATTTACGGTCTTGATGGGTGATCAGGTCGAGCCACGACGTGAATTTATTGAGCAGAATGCTTTAAACGTTGCCAATCTTGATGTTTGATTAATAAAAAAAGAGACTTCCGCTTGGAAGTTTGGAGGAATTAGATGCTGTCAGAGCAGAATAAAGTTACGGTTAATATTGTTGATGAAATGCGTAAATCCTATATGGACTACGCCATGAGCGTTATCGTTGGTCGGGCGTTGCCCGATGTCCGCGATGGGCTCAAACCGGTTCACCGGCGTATATTGTTTGCCATGCATGACCTCAATAATGATTTCAATAAGCCCTATAAAAAGTCGGCTCGTGTCGTCGGTGATGTCATTGGTAAATATCATCCGCATGGTGATACCGCTGTGTATGATTCAATCGTCCGCATGGCACAGAGTTTTTCCATGCGCCATCCCCTGGTCGATGGTCAGGGTAATTTTGGTTCTGTCGATGGTGATTCTGCAGCGGCCATGCGTTATACCGAAATCAGGATGGCTCGGCTCGCTCATGAGCTATTGAACGATATCGACAAGGAAACGGTTGATTTCGGTCCCAACTATGATGATTCTCTAGAAGAGCCCCTGGTTCTTCCCTGCAAATATCCCAACCTTCTGGTGAATGGTTCTGAAGGAATCGCTGTTGGTATGGCTACCAAAATCCCCCCCCACAACCTGGGAGAGGTGATCGACGGTCTGGTTGCGCTGATTGAAGAGCCAAACATTGATATGGACGACCTGATTAAAAAAATACCTGGACCTGATTTTCCAACAGCCGGATTTATTAATGGTAAAGAGGGGATTACGGAGGCCTATAAAAAAGGCCGTGGAATTATCCAGATGCGTGCCAGAGCCCTGGTAGAAATTGATCGGCGTAGCGGTCGGGAAGCAATTATTCTTACCGAGCTCCCCTATCAGGTCAATAAGGCCCGACTGATTGAAAAGATTGCCGAACTGGTAAAAAACAAGAAAATCGAAGGAATCTCCGATCTCCGTGATGAATCAGATCGTGAAGGAATGCGGGTTGTTATTGAGTTGAAGCGGGATATGATCCCCGGGGTGGTTCTGAATCAACTCTACAAAATGACCGTTATGCAGAGCTCTTTTGGTATCATCATGTTGGCGATTGTTTCTGGTCAACCGAAGGTGCTTAATTTACGGGAAGTCCTTGACTGCTTTATTGATCATCGCCGTGAAATAGTCACCCGCCGCTGTGTGTTTGAGCTGAAAAAAGCTGAAGCCCGGGCTCATATCCTTTACGGGTTAAAACTGGCGTTGGAAAATCTGGATGAGGTTATCAAGATTATCAAAGGGAGCGCGACTCCCGCTGAGGCTAAACAGGGTTTGATGACCCGTTTTTCTTTTTCAGAAATTCAGGCGCAAGCCATTCTGGATATGCGTTTGCATCGTTTGACCGGGCTTGAGCAGGGGAAAATTCTTGAGGAGTTAACTCAGCTTCTGGCACAGATCAGCCGCTTGAAGGAGATTCTTGCCAGCGAAGTAGAAATTCTCAACATTATTAAAACAGAACTTATTGAATTAAGGGAAAAGTTTGCCAATCCCAGACGCACGGAAATCCTTGATAGAAGTGCTGATTTGACTTTGGAAGATATGATTGTTGAAGAAGATATGGTTGTAACCGTGACCCACGGGGGCTATATCAAACGGAATGCGGTGTCGCTTTATCGAGCCCAGCGGCGAGGTGGAAAAGGGAAGACCGGAATCAAACCGAAGGAAGAAGATTTCGTTGAAAACCTGTTTATTGCCTCCACCCATGCCTATGTTCTTATTTTCACCGACCTGGGAAAGGTGTATTGGCTTAAGGTTCATGAGATCCCACAGGGCGGTCGGGCATCGCGGGGAAAAGCGATTGTCAATCTGTTACAGCTGGCGCCAGAGGAGAAGGTTATGACAATCCTTCCGGTGACAAGTTTTGAAAAAGGTCAATATATTGTTACTGCGACGGCACGAGGGATCATCAAAAAAACTGAACTGATGGCTTATTCACATCCGCGTACCGGTGGTATTATTGCCTTGACCATTGATGCGGGAGATCGACTCATTGAGGCGCGTCTGACTAACGGAGAGCGCGACTTGCTGCTGGCAAGCCGTCATGGTAAATCGATCCGTTTTCCAGAAACCGATGTTCGCGCTGTGGGTCGTCCGGCTCGCGGAGTGCGGGGGATATCTTTGGATGCTGGTGATGAAGTGATCGGGCTCCAATCGGTGGCAGCAAATACTGCTCTGGCGCTGGTAACGGTTACCGAAAATGGCTATGGTAAGCGAACTGATATTGGCGAGTATCGGGTTCAAAGCCGGGGAGGTAAGGGCGTTATCACCATCAAAACCAGTGCGCGTAATGGCGGTGTTGTTGCTATTCGGATGGTGGAAGACGAATCAGATCTTATGTTTATTACGAATCGTGGTAAGCTTTTGCGCACCAAAGTAAAAAATATTCGTGCCATTGGCCGGAACACTCAAGGTGTCAGAATGATGGTTCTTGAGGATGATGAGTTAATTGTTTCGGTTGCGAAGCTGGCAGAGAAGGATACCGCGGATGGGGTTGCAGCGTCTGAAGAAGCAATTGAAGCGGGAATTGAAACAACAGGATATCCAGAGGAAGAAATCTAGCCGCAACCGCTGGCTTTTACTTGTTCTGGTTATTGTCGCGCTGGCGGCCAGTCTTTTACCTCTTTATCGCCAACGCCAGTTAACGGCTTCACAGCGACTATTTGCTGACGGGATTAAGCTGGAGAGTTCGGGGCAGATATCCGCTGCTGAAAAAAAATATCAGGAACTTTATCAACTTTATCCTCAAGCTCAAGAAGCTGCCGAGTCTTTATTGAGAATAGGAAGCCTTTGGCAGTACGATCATCAAGAGGTGCAACGGGCACTGCTCAATTACCTGAAACTAGAGCACGATTACCCCAAGAGCTCGCTGGTATTACCTGCCCGTGAAGAAGCTGCCCGGATCGTTAAACATAGCCTGCGTGATTATTCCCGGGCGATTGAGTTTTACCAACGCTTACTGGACTTAAACACAGGAACCCCGGATCAATACTATTATGAACTAGCCGATTGCTATTTTCGTCTCAAAAACTATCCTCAAGCACGTATAGAACTAGAAACCCTATTGGAAAAATACCCACAGAGTGTTCTTGTTCCAGATGCTTTATATCGCAAAGCCGGAATTTTGCTACTTGAAGGTAGGATTGAAGGTGCACGGCAGGACTGGCATCGGGTGATTGAACTCTACCCGGACAGTAAGTATCGTATTCAGGCAGAATTTGACCTGGCCAAGGTTTTGGAAGAAGAAGGACACTTAACTGAAGCCTTGCAGCATTACCGTCAACTGGAGGGAGAGGTAGATCCTGCGCTATTAGATGAAAAAATTAAACATCTGGAGCAGCGGATTACAGATAAGGAAGGGGCTGGTTAAATGGAGATAAGGATTGCTGTCATTGGTGCCGGAAGTTGGGGAACAACATTAGCCAACCTCTTAGCTCAAAAGGGTTACCCGGTCACTCTCTGGTGTTATGAAGAGGATCTGGCTGAACGAATCCAGACGTCGAAAATCAATGACCTTTATTTACCGGATGTGCCTCTTTCTGAACGGTTACAGGTCACCAATTCTCTGAAAGCCGCGGTCTCAGGTAAGCAGTTGCTATTATTTGTGACCCCTTCCCAGGCAACCCGCCACGTCCTCCATCAAGCTCTCCCTGATCTATCTCCCCAAACCCTGATTGTTTCTGCATCTAAAGGGATTGAAAATGACAGCCTGATGTTGTTATCCCAGGTCTTTGAAGAGCTCCTTCCAGAGCAAATGCACTCGCAACTTGGATTTCTTTCTGGGCCTTCATTTGCAAAAGAGGTGAGCTCGGGAATGCCAACAGCGGTTGTGGTGGCTGCGCAGGATGCGGTCGTGGCAAAGGAGATTCAAAAAATATTCAGCACTGAGGCTTTTCGGGTTTATACCCATGCTGATATTATCGGTGTTGAGCTGGGTGGGGCGATGAAGAATGTTATCGCTCTGGCTGCCGGGGTTGCCGATGGCCTCGGTTTTGGGCACAATACCAGAGCGGCGCTGATCACCCGCGGCTTGGCAGAAATGACCCGCTTGGGGATGAAACTTGGCGGAGCGGCGGAAACCTTTGCCGGGTTGGCGGGCATGGGTGACTTAGTGCTGACTTGTACTGGTGACCTGTCACGAAATCGGAGTGTAGGTATTGAACTGGGTAAAGGGCGAAAAATAGATGAAATTCTTGGCGGCATGCAAATGATAGCTGAGGGGGTTAAAACCACGCTTTCAGCATACCAGCTGGCCAAAAAATTGGGAGTTGATGTGCCTATTACTGAACAGATGTATCTTATTCTTTATCAGGACAAGGATCCACGTCAGGCAGTTACCGATTTGATGTTGCGTGATTTAAAGTCAGAAGGGATATAGGGGTAAACCATGAAACATTTATTATTGTTAGGCGTTAGTTTTTTCCTGTTGGCGGCATTGGCTTATGCTGAACCTGTGGTGGAAATGAAAACCAGCCTGGGAACGATTCAGATTGAATTGAATAGCTCCAAAGCGCCGGAAACAGTGAAAAACTTTCTTGAGTATGTTGATCAGAAATTTTATGATGGAACAATTTACCACCGTGTCATTGGAAATTTTATGATTCAGGGGGGCGGATTTGATAAACATGAAAAGCGAAAAACTCCCCTTGATCCTATCAAGAATGAAGCGGGAAATGGTTTAAAGAATCAAAAAGGAAGTATCGCTATGGCACGAACTAATATCATTGATAGCGCAACCAGTCAGTTTTTTATTAACCTGGTTGATAATGATTCTCTAAACCACCGTGGGACAACCCAAAGAACCTTTGGTTATGCAGTTTTTGGGCAGGTTGTCGCGGGGATGGATGTGGTTGAAAAAATTGGCAAAGTGAAAACAATGGCTAAAAGTTCCCTTTTTAGAAATTATCCTGAACCACAAATAGTGATCGAGTCTGTTCGTAGGGTCGTAAAGTGATGAACTAGGAGGCTGTCGGGCTTTACCAGAATCTATTGCGAAATCGCCTGATCGGTACATATTTCCGTATATTTTCGACAAATAGCGGTGCTATTCGCGCTCAAATCTACGAAAATCTGCCCTCGAACAGTCAATTTCTCGTTACGATCCGCAAAGCCCGACAACCTTCTAGGGGATTCACCACAGGAGCGAGTGATGGCAACGTTCCGAATGATGAGTTATAATATCAACGGTGCCCGGAGCGCAGCCGGGGAGCTTGCACCCGAGCTTTGCGCTGCGGTCATTCGAGAGCAAGAACCAGAACTGGTTATGTTACAACGGATTGGATCTCCGATTGGGATCAGTTCGGTTGAGCGCTTGGCCGATAGAGTTGGTTTGTCACTCTATGGATCAGATTCAGAGGGCGATTGTGCTTTTTTATCTCGTTACCCCCTGCACCATATTCAAGAAGTTCAGTTGGGGTTTGGTGACCAATGTGTTCAGGCTGACCTTGAGTATGAAGGTGAAAGGGTTCATTTGTTTAACTTGGCTCTTTCCTGGGATTTTCGGCAGCGCCGAGAGCAGGTCAAACTACTTATGGGTTCACAGCTGCTGAATAATCCCTCTCTCCCAAGTGCAACAATTGTCTGCGGTGATTTTGGTCTCCCTTTGTGGGGGAGCGGCCAAATTCCTCTGAATGAACACCTTAAGCGTGCCAATTTTCCAGCGTGGAGAGCCAATTTCCCTGGGAAGGTGCCCTTGTGGGGGCGTGACCGGATCTATTTTCGTGGCCCGATCAAGGCGCTGTCCGGTCATATTGTTATGAACGCTGCTGCGCGTCATGCGTCAACGCATCTCCCTCTGGTTTTGACGGTTGAAACCAGTGAAACACGCGAAGTTTTAAAGGTCAAAAAAGCCGCTCTGGCGGCTTCCAAACAGCCCAATCCCGTCTGTGGATAAATTTCATTACGACTAAAAGAACGATTGGAATATGAAAAAATCTGAAACGGCGTTACAGTTATTGCGTGCCCTGGGAAAAGTATATCCCACCGCCCACTGTGCTTTAATCTATCGAAATCCATGGCAGTTGTTGGTTGCAACGATTCTTTCGGCTCAATGTACCGACAAACGGGTTAATATTGTTACGGCAACACTGTTCAAGGTTTTTCCCGGACCGGAACAGATGGCAGCTGCCAGCCAAGAACAGGTTGAAGATTTGATCCGATCAACCGGTTTTTTTCGGAATAAGGCCAAAAATCTGATTCGTTGTGCGGAGCAGCTATTGACCCGGCATCAGGGCAAGGTTCCAGCAAATCTTGATGCCCTGGTTGCATTGAACGGAGTCGGTCGCAAAACGGCCAATGTGGTTCTTGGCAATGCCTATCAGATTCCGGGAATGGTTGTTGATACCCATGTCAAACGCTTAGCACGGCGGTTCGGTTGGACCCAATCAGATAATCCGGAACAGATAGAGTCAGAATTAAGTCGATTGCTTCCAGAGAGCGATTGGACACAATCTAGTCACACTTTGATAGCTCACGGTCGTGCTTGCTGTAAAGCTCCCACCCCAATTTGTAGTTCCTGTCCCATCATTGAACTTTGTCCACGTAAGGGAGTGGACAGGTCTCGGTAATCATATTTGACTTTTCTTATTGTTTTATTGTAATGTTTGTGTCGTGCATGGAAATTTTTTTAAGTAGTGGAGATCGTTGACCAGCACAGGTCACGAACCACTGTCGTTTTTATCCACTGTTTCGTGAGCGTGTAAACAGGCTAAAAGTCTGCATATAGTTGATGGCGTCGCAAAAAGTCCGCCCCACGGCGTTGCAGCGGCTTTTCAAGACCTTGACATACCCTATGTATGCCTTCGTCCTTGAAAAACCACTACGGCTTGTGGGACGAAATTTTTGCTTAGCCATCTAATTCGTTTTTGCGAGTGCATCATAGTTAGTAGCCACCGCTTGTAGCAGGGTGCTTTATTCAGGAGTCCTCATGTTGAAAGAGGGTCAACAGGTCAGTGTTTATAAGGTAAAAGAAATCATAGGTGAGACCGCAACACATGTATGTTGTTTAACCGAAGATCCCTTTTTTCATAGTGTCGTTTTGTTGAAAGTTTATCCGATCGACTTTTTGCAGGATGAACAGCTGCAGAAAAAAATGGTCATGGAGCTTGAAAAATTAGTCACGCAGCTTGAGAATCCATCCATAGCACCGGTGTTTGATTCTGGATATGAAGGGCGGTATTTCTACTATACGACAAACTACAATTATCAAGCTCCCCTGCTGGAGCATGTCGCTACAGGATTATCAAGTGAGAAGATACTGAAAATTGTACATGATCTGGGGTGTGCTATAGAACATGCTATTGAGCAGGGTTTGGGGCATGGCACGCTGGGGATTCATGACCTGTACCTTGGTGATGATGGTCGGGCGGTTATTGCAGACTTTGGGATTGAATACTGCTTCAAGTGTTTTCTGGAAGATCAAGAACTAAAATGGTCGGAAGATCAAGCCTTGCAGGACTTGGGGCGCTTTCACTTGCAATTGTTGCGACCCTCAAGTACGGATAATTCCGGTCGCGAACTCGAGATCTTATCTGGAATTGAGAATGAACAACTGCGAAAAGTAACCGAGCGTTTTTTTACCGAGAAATCAGACCGTTACCAATCTTTTTCAGAACTGATTGATGCTCTTGATCCCCTGATAGAAAAACCACCAGTAGAAACACGCCCGATGGTTCAGCGTAAATCGCTGGCAGTTCGTAGCGAGACAGGGATAACCGATCAGCAACGCGAACAAGTATTGCCGCACGTCAGGCAATTGATTTCGGAGAAAAATCACTATAAAAGCCTTCTTGATGAGGCTCTTTTAAAGCAGAACAAAATAGCAGACCAGTTAAAACAGACCTTGTTAGAATTAGAGCAGTCTACTCAACTTCAGCTTATGGCTCCTGATGTCCCTATTTCAGGCAATCGAAAGAAAATAGTCGGATGGGCTTTGGCTGGATTTGCTATCGGTGCTATTTTGTCTGGCAGTTATAGCTATTCATTGCAACAGAAAAACTTTATCCCCAAAACTCCGGACAATGGCGTTGAAACCCAGAGTGTCAAAGTGCAACCGCAGCTATCTGAATTGAGAAGTTTACCACTCATTGTTGAACAACCGGTGTTGACAAAAGCTTCCTTGGTTGTTGATGAGGTATCGAATCTTAACATTGCTCCCAATCCAGAAAAAGAGATCCCCCCTGAGCCGCTAAAGAAGGGATCTCAACAGACCCCAGTGATAGTAGAGGAATCACAACAGTGGTGGCCTGCAGGGCAAGAGTTTTCGGCGGCGATTACTGTTGAGAAGACGCGGAAGGAAATAACAGCTGGCGAAGATTTTGTGCCCAGGGGAATATCCCGGGACGAAAGCGAAGACCTGTCCCAGAATTTGTCACATTGGATCAATTCCTGGATGACTCAGGATTCAGCCGCCTATTTTTCCCATTATAGTCACCACTATCGTCCTGAACTTGGGAAGAGTCGAAAAAGCTGGTTGGAAACCAGGAAAGCGCGCTTGCAGCGTCCGGATTGGATCAAGGTTAATATTCAGGAGATCAAGATGCGCCGGTTGGCAGAGAACCGGGTTCAGGTAAAATTTCGACAGAATTACCATTCAAACTTTTATCAGGACCAGATCTGGAAATCACTCAATCTGGTTAACGAAAATGGGACATGGCAGATTATAACAGAACGATCTCTAGGAAAAGTCGATCTTGTCGCCAGTCGATAAATAAAAAGCTTCGCAACAGATTTGTTGCGAAGCTTTTTTGGTTTACCCTCAAAGACTTATGACCGACAGTTATAATTGTCGGCAACGGTCGAATTTAAGCTTTCATTACGTTCGCGGATTGTGGACCTTTATCTCCCTGAATTACATCAAAAGTAACCCGATCTCCCTCAGCTAAGGACTTGAATCCCTCTGATTGGATCGCTGAAAAATGAACAAAGACATCTGGACCATCGTCTTGCTCAATAAAACCAAAACCTTTCGAATCATTAAACCACTTTACTGTACCTTCTGCCATGCTTTGACTCCTTATACGTTTTTTACGAGGGCAACCGTGACACGATAAATCGCTTCTAGCACAGACAACTTTTAAAAACAACGTTATTCTTTTAATGATAGATATCTTTTATTGTCGTACTCTTCTGATATCGCAACAGAAATTTTAAAATTTTTGTTCTAAATGGTAATTTTGAACAGTAACTTTTATCCATGTATGTGAAGAGTTCAAGGTGAATCTACGCAAACATTATTCACAGCACTAGAAAATTGAATTCATTTCTGTGTAAACTTACAATAGAATTTAACTCAAAGGAGGACACCCATGGCAAGCAACTCATTTAACAGCATAAAAACCCTGAATGTTGCAGGGCGTCAATATCAATATTATAGCCTCAAATCTGTCGCCGGAACTGACTTGGCTGCATTGGAACAGCTCCCTTTCACCATCAAAGTGCTTTTGGAAAACTTACTCCGGAAGGAAGATGGTCATGCTGTTAAACGCAGAGATGTTGAAGCCGTTGCTGCGTGGCAGCCAGAACAGGATCAGGCGGGAGAGATTTCCTATAGCCCGGCTCGGATTTTAATGCAGGACTTTACCGGGGTTCCGGCCATTGTTGACCTTGCGGCAATGCGCGACGCCGTTGCCAAAAACGGTGGCGACCCGGCAAAAATAAATCCACAAATTCCTGTTGATCTGGTGATTGACCATTCCGTGATGGTGGATCGATTTGGAAGTTCGGAGGCCTTGGCTGCAAATGTCGAAAAAGAGATGGATCGTAACCGGGAGCGCTATGCTTTTTT
>JASFYS010000013.1:0-4320 GCA_045047095.1 Desulfuromusa sp.
ACCGCAACTGTCCTCATTGCCGGGGTTGGTGGTTTAGGAGCAGCAGTTAGTCAATTACTCGCCCGTGCCGGAATTGGCAAGCTCTATCTGGTCGATGATGGTTTGGTTAACTGGCCCGACCTCAATCGTCAACTCCTCTATAATGAAACCGATATTGGTCAGCCCAAACTGACTATTGCTAAGCAAAGACTGCAACAGATCAATAGCAACGTCAAAATTGAGCTATTGCAAACACGCATCGATCACTCCTTCCAACTTCCAGCGGACGTATCAATTATTGCTGATTGTCTCGATAATTATCCCAGCCGCTTCCAGCTTGAAGCTGGCCTGGCAGCTGGAATGCTTCTTGTTCATGGTGGAATTGAAGGGGATCAGGGACAGGTTCTGACTTTACAGAAAGGGAAGTCGCAGTCATTAAGTGATATTTTTACTGGCACCCGGCAACCACAAGGAGAGATTCCCGTCACCGGAGCCGGGGCAACAATTATTGCAGGATTTATGGTGAATGAACTCTTCAATATAATTTTTGCGCAACCACAACTGCTTAACCGCTTCCTGATTGTGGGACTCAGTGATCTTCATCTGAGTTTTCTTGATGTCTGATTATAAAAAATATCAGCGGTGACTTTTCCTAGTTTTTTCTTGCCGTCAGTGAGATCTCTCCCTCTTTATTAACCCGAATTTTTGGTAGCAACCCACCAACATCAAGAAGAGCCTCGAGGTTAAATTTGAATTGTTCACGCGGTTGCTGCATCAAGTCGGTGAATAAGCTGATCGTACTGAATAAATCGGGTTTGGCCTGCAACAGAACATCCCCTTCGCCATAAGCTTCAATGACTGGAAGTTGATTGGAAACACCGCTGAGAACCCGGTATCCCTCAAGCTCTACATTGTAAGAGAGTCCCTGCAGTTTGAGAGCGATTCGATTAGGGTTAATGACGTGCAAGCCAATTTCAAAGGTGGGGACAATACTGTTTCCGGGCAAGATCCTGAAGCTGGAAACGGTTACGGTGGGGGTCTCAAAATTGGGAAGCAGCGGAGCGCAACCAACCATAACGAATAATAGCCAGCAGAAAAACAATTTGTTTGAATTTAACCATCGTTAACCCTCCAAATAGATTCAGTAAAGATATGCCTTGCGTAATCTTAATTCCAGACGTCCTGCCAGCCAGGAAAAGCTATAAGTTAAGCAAAAGTAGAGCAGGGTGATACTGATCCAGACTTCAAATGTCAAATAGGTGGCCGCCATCAATTCCATTCCCTGGAAAGTCAATTCCTGGATAGAGATGACTGAGACGATTGCCGAGTCTTTAATTGTTGAAATAGCCTGTCCCGCCAGTGGTGGAATCATCCGTTGAAAAGCCTGTGGTAAAACAACCTCTTGGAGTAATTGCCAACGCCGCATCCCTAAGGCTCGGGCCGCTTCCCATTGCCCGGGTTCAATATTGTTGATCCCTGCCCTGACGATTTCACCAATATAAGCCCCTTCAAACAGAGCTAAGGTTATCACTGCAGCAATGAATGCTTCCAATTGATCCGGCGGCGCTATTAAAAACTGTGACAGCCGTTGTATCCATTCTGGCGCAGTTGTAATTCTCTCCCCGATATTCAAAAAGGGGAGGATTTGGTCACTGATAAAATAATAAAAGATGAATACCAAGACCAACGGCGGTAAATTACGTAGCAAAGTAACATAAGTACTTCCGACCAATCGATTAAACAGATGCAGACTGGTTCGCATCAGACCAGCAATCAGGCCTATGGGTAATGCCAGCAACAGACTCCAGAAGCTTAAGCGAATCGTTGTCAGTAAGCCAAGAAGCAACAGATTAGGCACCCAACCGTCAATCGGGTCATGGCGTAACAGATACTGAGGAATGACCTGCCAGTTCCATCGATATTCCAGCCCGGAATGAATTCGGTACCCGAGATAAGCCACCGCACAGCATACTAACAGCAATAGAATCGTATCAGATTGGCCCCAGCGGGATCGATGGCGTGGTAACAAGAGTTAAACTCCTAAAAACTGGTTTTTTAATTGTAGGCGAAACAAAATTTATTCAATCTGACTTTTCCATTCCTGAGTCGTAAACCAATAATCGTAACGAGCTTGCAGCCAGCCATCAGCATTCTTCACTCGAATCCAGTTATTCAAAAAGTTTAGAAAATCAATATCACCCTTATGAATGGCAAATCCTATAGGTTCCTTTGTAAATGTTTTTCCCGCTAACGGTAGAAACAGTTTCCCCGAGTATTTCAACGTCTGGAATTCGGGAAAAGGTTGGGATGAAATCATCGCTGCGGCACGTTGATTCAGAACCTCTTGCAGTGCTTGTCCTTCATCATCAAATAGCCGAATTTTAGCTTTTGGCAAATACTTTTTTGCTGCGGTTGCCGCCGTGGTACCAATTCGTGCAACGATTGTGATATTTGGATTGTTGAAAGCATCAAGACCGGTACTTTCAGCAGCAAGCTTGCTGTTTGCGACAATTGACATGCCGGAGAATTCATACGGGTCACTGAAATTGACTTTAAGATTCCGTCCCGGGGTGATTCCCATTCCACCAATAATAATATCGAACTTGCCGGTCAAAAGCGCGGGAATGATACCCGACCATTTGGTCGGGATAAAGACCGCCTCGACCCCCATATCCGCTGCCAACTGCTTAGCGACTTCGATTTCGTATCCGGTGTAACCCCCTTTTTTGTTTTTCATTGCCCAGGGAACAAAAGTTGAAAAGCCTATCCGCAGTTTATTCTTAGCTATCACCTGCTCAATAGTTCCGACTTTCACCAGCTCTTGACGGATATTTCCCGCCCAAAGGGGAGTCGCTAAAATCATCAATAGCAGTAATAAGGCCAAAGATCTCCGCAGTTTCATGTTTTTCTCCTGTTTAAGCTGGTTAATTCATCTGTCCAGAAAGTTGATGTTCTAAGTATCTTACCAGAATTGAGAGGATCATGGTGACCACCAGGTAAATTGCTGCAACCACAAACCAGATTTCAAAGGTCAAAAAAGTTTCAGCAATAATTTGTTGCCCTTGCATGGTTAAATCGTAGATAGCAATTGTTGAAACCAGGGCAGAATCCTTAACCAGTGAAATTCCCTGGCTGGTCAGCGGCGGAATCATCTGCCGTAAGGCTTGGGGGAGAATAATGTAGCGGTAACTCTGGCCACTGCTCATTCCCAAGGAAGCTGAGGCTTCCCATTGCCCCGTAGGGATAGCAAGAATCCCTGCCCGAATAATTTCAGAAGCGTAGGCTCCCTCAAACAAACTGAGCGCTAATATTGCTGATGTGAAGCGGCCAAGGTCGAGAATCGGAGCAAAAACAAAATAGATAATAAAAATTTGTATAAGCAATGGGGTGTTACGGATAAGTTCAAGGTAGACCCAGGCAATTCCCCGAGACATTGGGCCATTTGATAAGCGCATCAATGCCGAAACCAGCCCGATTGTCATGGACAAACAGAGACTGATAAAAGTTATCGTCAGCGTCAACCACAAGCCTTGCAGCAGTGGACCAAACTGCCAACCCGCGGCTGAACTGCTGATCAGATAACGGGAGACCCGACTCCACTGCCAGTTATAACCCAGGTTCTCTGCTCCTTGCATCCAACCGAGATAGCATCCAATCAGAAGCAATAAAAAAGCACCTGTTTGGAGGAATTGAGAAAGACGTATTGGTATTAATACTCGGGGGAAAATCTGTTTGTCTCCAGACTATTTACAGCATAAAATCAGGTTTTTGTTTCATAAAATATTTCTGATGATACTCTTCTGCTCGCCAGAATGACCCAGCCGGGGTGATTTCAGTCACAATTAGAGCATCGTAAACTCCTGAAGCAGCAAGAGCTTTTTTTGATTCTAAAGCTTGTTGTCGTTGCTCATCACCATGATAAAAAATTTCGGTTCGATATTGAGTTCCAGTATCCACCCCCTGAAAATTCAAACTGGTTGGATTGTGTATCGTCCAGAAATGCTTGATTAATTGTTGATAGCTGATAACTTCTGGATCAAAATTGATATCAACCACCTCGGCATGACCAGTTGCTCCAGTACAAACCATTTCATAGGTTGGATTTTCCGTTGTTCCGCCCATATAGCCAACCGCCGTTTCAATCACTCCATCCAGAGTTCTAAATGCTTCTTCTGTTCCCCAGAAACATCCTCCGGCAAAGGTTGCTCGCCCCATGTTATTGACTCCGTTTTAATAGTTGTTGGCCAACCCAGTAACGGGAAAATTGCAGTGCAGTTCTCCCACAACGCTTACTTTTATCATGCGCCCACTTCAAGGCGGCAGCAAATAATTCATCATCCA
>JASFYS010000014.1:0-15266 GCA_045047095.1 Desulfuromusa sp.
CACGGAACAGGTCACATGAGTGCCACCGATGTAGACAAAGCAAAACTCCCCACCATTGCCACCTGTCAAGAATGTCACCCGGATCAAGCAGAGCAATATTTAGACGGAAAACATGCCAAAGGTCTGTTGCCAATTACGGCATTCCCTGGTTTTGCCCATCAACAACCAACAGCCTATATTGCTGGACAAAAAGGGTGCAACGGCTGTCACAATTTAGGTATCGCCAATGACGAAACCAAAAACCAAGGGCTAGCTGGCGAGTTTAGAGCTCATTTTAAATATGGGATGGATTGCCAAAACTGTCACACCCGCCATGCTTTTTCCAAAGCCGAAGCACAACAGCCAGAAGCATGTATGCAATGTCATACCGGATTTGATCATGCTCAATGGGAGATGTGGACCCGCTCAAAGCACGGCGCAGCTTACATGACCGATAGAGAAGCTCATAGAGGGCCGACATGTCAAGATTGTCATATGGCTGGTGGTAACCACAAAGTCAAGACAGCATGGGGTTTCTTAGCTGTCAGACTGCCTGAAAAAGATGCTGAATGGATGGGCTATCGTGTCAGCATTCTAAAAGCTCTTGGTGTCCTCGACCCTAAAGGAACCCCGACCGCTCGATTAGATGTGGTTAAAGCTGCAGATATGGCGCGTTTAACCGAAGAATCATTCAATGCCGAACGAGACGCAATGCTCGCAACATGTAAAAAATGTCATAGCGCCAACTATGTTGAGAAGAGTATGGAAAATTCAGACCAGATGATCAAAGCTGCCGACGAGATCTTCGCCGAAGCGATTGAACTGGTGGCCAAACTTTATCAGGACAAAATCCTGGAACCCACAACCAATCAAGCAACCTTCCCATATCCTGACTTATTGACTTTCTACGAAGTGGACAGCCACGTAGAAGAACTCCTCTATGAAATGTTCATGGATTACAGAATGAAAACATTCCAGGCATCGTTTCACTTAATGCCGGACTACACCACCTGGTACGGCTATGCCAAACTTAAAGAAACACTTGTTGAAATGAAGGATATTGATAAACAGTTAAGGATAAATGCCAGTAAATAATCGCTGTTCCAGTTAAGCAGAAAAAACAACAAAGGGAGGGAAATTCCTCCCTTTGTTTGAAAAAACAAGACGTCCTATCTTTTTGGGACGTCTTGCTGCTTTAGTCAACCCGCACCTTACGCATCACCCGCCGTAGCAAGGCGGGCGAAAGCCGATTCAGCAGCAGACCGATACGTTCTTTGCCGCCAGGGAAGACCTCGTCACGCCCTTTAGCCATTGCGGCGATGATCTGCTCGGCACAGCTTTCAGCAGAGATTGCCGTTGCTTGACCCGAGTCCATTTTATTGTGAAGGGTGCCATCGCCCCGCAGAGCGTTGCGCGAGACATCAGTGTTGACGAAACCGGGCGAGACCACCAGTACCCGGATACCAGCGTCATAGACCTCGGCACGCAGGGAATCCATGAACCCCTGCAAAGCGTGCTTGGCTGCGGCGTAACCAGAGCGTTGTGGCGAAGCAAACTTACCCATGACACTGCTGACCGCGACGATCTGCCCCGCACCCCGTTCGAGCATATCAGGTAAAACCTTCTTGGTCAGGTCGACCACCGCCAGAAAATTAACCTCCAGCAGCAACCGGTAGACCTCCATCTGGGTCTCTTTCACTCGGGCACGTTGGGTCATTCCAGCGTTATTAATCAGGATTTCCACTTTGCGCGGCAGTTCCTGTAAACGGTGCCAGGCAGTTTCGATTGAAGCTCTATCGGCAAGATCCATGACCAGACAGAGATGTTCATCAGGCATACTACAGCTCTGGCGTACGGTTTCCAACTTATCAACGGAGCGCGCTGAGAGGATCAACCTTGCACCTCGAACAGCCAGTGCGCGTGCCAAAGCAGCACCAATGCCCGATGAAGCACCGGTGATCCAGACAGTCTTGCCGGTGAAGTTATTCATGATCGATCCTTTTGCTGTAAGCTGGTCAAGATGATGGTTTCGGGAGGGCTTCTGGGTTAAGGCCAACGGCTCTGGCAGCCTCCTGTAGCTCTTTCCAAGTGTTGGCATCAATCGGAATGCCGGTTTGTTGACGTTGCTCCATGGCCAGTCGCTCCGGAGTGCCGGCTATCATCACGGGATCTTCAGCACCTGTAACCGTTGGTGAAGAAAGGACATAATCGGTCAGGGCATCTATCTCCTGTTTCATCCAATCGACATCGACCAGTTTGGCTGGATCAACAATAAAGGTGATCATGTTGTTGGTAATGCTGCCATTCGCCTTGTTGCCTGGCTGGATGGTGCCACCTCCAGTCAGGCCTCCAGCCAGCATTTCGCAGAAGAAGGCAATGCCGAAGCCTTTATAATCCCCAAAGGGGGTAAGCGCCCCGCGTGGTTCATTGAGTAGCACACGCGGATCGGTCGTCGGCTCACCCTCTGCAGTGAGCAGGCAGCCTTCACCAACCGGGTTGCCTTCATTGAGAGCGACGCGAGCCTTTCCCAGAGCTATTTTACTGGTTGCCATATCGAGCAGGGCAGCGGGATGGTGTTCGGTTGCTGGCATAGCGAAGCAGATCGGATTGGTCAAAAGACGAGCCTGAGCACCGTTGTAAGCCGTTACCAAAGGGGGGTGGTCGGTGACGTTGACAAAGTGCAGCGAAATCATGCCAGCGGCGATAGCTTGTTCACCATAGCTGCCGACCCGGCCTATATGATGAGCATTGCGTAGAGCCATCAGCACCAGACCGGTCTCACGGCAGCGCTCAATTGACTGCTCCATCGCTTCGCGTGCAACCCTCTGGCCGAAACCACGCTGACCATCGAAAACCAGGATCGAACCGGAATCGCTGACCAGATTGGCCGGCGTATTTGGCTTGAGTAGTCCTGCCTGAATTGACCTGATGTAGGTCGGCACCATACCGGCTCCATGGCTGTCATGACCGGTGAGGTTGGCACGGATAAGGTGATCAGCGGTGATGCGGGTTTCTTCGGTGGAGCTGCCTGCAGCGATGAGGATTGCCGAAACGACCGTATGCAGAGATTGCTCTGAAATATACATGTTGTCCTCCTGAAATAAATACTTGAAACTCGCTTATCACGCTTTGTTGACAACCAAATCTCAAGCATGAATTTTCTACATTTTAAAAGTTCCAGGGCGTTAGAACCAATTAAAGAGATTTCTAAGCCATTTCATTTTACCATCATAAGGGGGATAACGCAGAGGGAGATCGAGCCATGTTCCCCGTTGGAGCACACTCTTGCAGTGGGAAAAGGTCTCGTAGCCCGCTTTGCCATGATAGCTCCCCTGACCGCTACTGCCAACACCTCCGAAAGGAAGGTGATGCTCGGTCAGATGGACAATGGTATCGTTGACACACCCGCCACCGAAAGCAGTCTCCGCCAGCATTCGACGCTGCTTGGCATGGTTTTTAGAAAAATAGTAGAGCGCCAGAGGGGTCGGATGGCGTCCGACCAGTTCGCCAACATCATCCTGATCAGTGAAGCTCATAACCGGCAGGATCGGGCCGAAGATTTCCTCCTGCATGACAGGAGCCTGCCACGAAACCTCATCGAGAATGGTTGGTGCCAGGTAACGTTCGGAGCGGTCGTTTTCTCCTCCGGTGATAATTTCGCCATCGGCCAAGTAGGCCGTCAAACGTTCAAAGTGAGTCTCATTGATAATACGGGCGAAGTCGGGAGATTGTTTCGGGTCGGGCCCGTAGAATTGACGGATCTGGTCAACCATCTTTCCAAGCAGCCCTTGCTTGACATTGTCGTGTACCAACAGGTAGTCGGGAGCGACACAGGTTTGACCAGCATTGAAAAATTTCCCCCAGACGATCCTTTTGGCGGCAATTGTCAGGTCGGCATCGACATCAACAATTGCCGGGCTCTTTCCTCCCAGTTCCAGAATGACTGGGGTCAGATGCCGAGCCGCTGCCTGTGCGACCAGCCTACCAACCCGGGTACTACCGGTGAAAAAAACAATGTCGAAGCGCTGTTTCAGAAGCTCCTGTGATATCTCCGCACCACCTTCCACGACACAGACATGATCCGGAACAAATATCTCAGCAATGATCCGGCTGACAATTGCGGAAGTGTGAACAGCCAGTTCGGATGGTTTAAGCACAGCACAATTACCAGCTGCCAGGGCTCCGACCAAGGGGCTGAATACCAGCTGAACTGGATAATTCCAAGGACTGATGATCAGGGCGACTCCAAGGGGCTCGCAATTGACAGTGCCTTTTGAGGGATAATTGAGCAGAGATGTTTTGATTCGCTGTGGGGCAGCCCATTTCCGCAGCTGGCGGCAGGTAAACTCTATTTCCCTGATGACGATGGCAGTTTCGGAAATAACTGCTTCAAGCTCCGGCTTACCGAGATCTTTGTTCAGGGCGGTGCAAAGTAGCTGCTCATTTTTCACGATAGCCTGTTTCAGTTTCTGCAGACTATTGATTCTGGATGAGATGTCCCGGGTTTGACCCGATTTAAAATATGCTCGCTGCCGTTTCAACAGTGGTGAAATTTCAACCATCAGTCATCTCTTTTCTGGTGCAGTCAGCAAACGATTGCCGATCAGAACGATTGGGTTTTGCTCTCAGACCAGTCTATGATAGACTTTTTTTCGATTTTTCCAAATAAAATCCTTATGTTCCTTGATGTTCAGGGGGGCTGGTATGCCAGACCATACGTATCAAAGTGACGTGGTGATTGTCGGTGGAGGGCTAGCTGGAATTGCCGCCGCCTTCGAACTGCTTGATCAAAATCTCAAAGTGCTATTGCTTGAACGTGATGAGCCACAAAGATTTGGCGGCCTGGCGCGCGAATCCTTCGGTGGGGTGATGATGATCGACACCCCTCTGCAGCGCCGCTCTAAAATTGCCGATAGTCCAGAGCTAGCTCTTGCCGACTGGCTGCGTGTCGCTCATTTCAGCTCTCAAGATGTTTGGCCACAGCGTTGGGCCGAAACCTATGCCGGGTCCTCCATCAAAATGATTTATGAATGGCTGACAGAACGCTCCGTCAAGTTCCTGCCGGTCGTAAACTGGCCGGAACGTGGCATGTTCGAACCGGGGAACTCGGTTCCGCGCTGGCACATCGCCTGGGGTACCGGCAAAGGGCTGGTTGAAACGCTGTTGCAGCATCTGGAAGCGCATCCGCATCGAGCCAACCTGCAGATCTGTTTCGGTCACCGCGTTGAACGCCTGTTGCAGAGTGGTGGAACCCTATGTGGCTGCACCGGACAGCTTGAAGATGGCGGCGCTGATTTCACTGCCAAAGCCGATGTGGTGCTGCTCACATCCGGGGGCATTTGTGGTGGTGATCTGAGTCTGGTGCGCAAGCATTGGTACAAACCCTGGGGAAAACCGCCAAAAACATTGCTGAATGGTTCTCACCGCTTTGCCGATGGTATGTTGCATGCGGCTGCAGCGAAACTCGGTGGCCAGGCCACCCATCTCGACAAACAATGGCACTATGCCGCCGGTATCCATCATCCGCAAGATCCGGCCAAAGGGCTGAGTCTGGTGCCGCCCCGTTCAGCTCTGTGGGTCAACGCGCATGGCAAAAGAATCGGTCCACCACCGCTGGTTGGCTATACCGATACCCGTTACCTGGTTGAACAGATCTGCAAAGAGCCTGGTCAATATTCCTGGCAGCTTATGAACTGGAAGATTGCAATCAAGGAGTTGGCGGTTTCTGGATGCGACTACATGACCGCCTTTCGTGACAGCAATAAATTGCGTCTTGTTCTTGATTTGTTGTTCGGTAACCGCGAGCTGGTTCGTACCCTGATCCGTGATGCTCATGATGTTGTGGTCGCCCCATCTCTTGGTGAACTGGTTGAGGCCATGAACGGTCTCGACAGCAAGTTTCAGGTCAATGCCGAACTGCTACAGGCCGAGGTCAGTGCCTACGACGCACAGATCGATCGCGGCGAGCGTTTTTTCACCGATGATCAACTCCGGCGCATTGCCAACTTCCGCACCTATCGTGGCGATCGCCTCCGCACCTGTAAATTCCAAAAAATCAACGATCCCAAGGCGCGACCGTTGATTGCCATCCGCGAACATATCCTCAGCCGCAAAAGCCTCGGCGGCCTGCAGACCGATCTTGCCTGTCGAGTACTGGACCAATCCGGTAACCCAATTTCTGGTTTGTACGCGGCGGGAGAGACGGCCGGATTCGGTGGCGGTTTTCACGGCAGCGGCGCCCTGGAAGGGACATTTCTCGGCGGCTGTATCCTCACTGGACGTATGGCCGGTCAAGCCATCAATGGAGAAACATTATGAAAAAAACCGGTGCTCAACTGGTTGTCTATGCTCTGGAACAACTCCCAGTTACTCATACTTTCGGCATTCCTGGAGTACATGTCACCGAAATCTATGATGAATTGAATAAGTCGGAAAAAATCTGCCCGACCCTGGTTACCCACGAGTGCGGAGCGGCTTTTATGGCTGATGCGGTGAGTCGAACCTCCGCATCGATAGGCACCCTGGTTATCGTTCCGGCTGCCGGTGTCACCCATGCCTTAAGCGGCATTGGCGAGGCATTTCTTGACGGTATTCCGATGCTGATTATTTCAGGGGGAGTGAACCGCAGCAGCGGCAACGCCTACCAGCTGCACCAATGGGATCAGCAGCGCCTGATGGAGAGCGTGACCAAGCGGTCTTTTTTGGTCGAGAGCCACAATAGTATTATTTCAACGGTTTATGAAGCTTACCGCATTGCTGTTTCCGGCGAGCCAGGTCCGGTTTTTATTGAGATTCCCTACGAAATTCAGCTCTTTAAGGGGGAAATCGACAAACTTCTGAGCTTCACTGACAACCTGCAACAGCCTCAAGCTGATGGCGACCGGATTCAACAGGCTTTGAGCCTGCTGCTTCAGGCGAAGCAGCCTGGCCTGTTTCTCGGCTGGGGGGCCAAAGACTGTACCCCTCTCAGCATACGCCTGGCCGAATTGCTCGAAGCTCCAGTTTCAACGACCTTACAGGGGCTGAGTGTTTTTCCCGCCAACCATCCACTGCATACGGGGATGGGGTTTGGTCGCCACTCGGTGCCAGCAGCAGAAAATGCCTTTGCAGAGTGTGATTGTCTGCTCGCAATCGGCACTCGCTTCAGTGAAATTCCGACCGGCAGCTACGGCGTTAAAGTTCCAGCCAACTTGATTCACATTGATATTAATCCAGAGGTTTTCGACCAGAATTATCCAACCGCAGTTTCCATCAAAGCGGATGCAAGCAACGCTTTGCAGGCTCTGGTCGAGGCTCTTGAGCAGAGCGGACACACCCCTGAGAGAGAAATCGGCGCGCTGCGCAGGAGCATTTCCGAGGACAAGGAGAATTACCTTCAGGGGTGGCGAGAGCACCTGAACGAACGCGTCAACCCGGCACTATTCTTCGAAGCATTGCGTAGCCAACTTGATGATGACGCTATTACCGTCGTTGACGATGGAAATCATACCTACCTGACGGCAGAGCTGTTCCCAATACTCAGATCCCGGAACCTGATCTGCCCGACCGACTTCAACTGTATGGGATATGCAGTTCCAGCGGCTATCGGCGCCAAGTTTGCCAACCCTAAAAAGCAGGTGGTCGGCATTGTTGGCGATGGCGGATTCCTGATGACCTGCATGGAAATTATCACTGCGACTACCTGCAATCTCGGCATCGTCTATTTTGTTTTCTACGACGGCGAGCTCTCGCAGATCGCCCAAGGACAGGAGATCCCCTACAATCGCAAAACTTGCACGGTGCTTGGCAAGATGGATCTGGAAGGGGTAGCACAGGCGACAGGGGCAGCCTACCTGAAGATCGACAACAATGAACAGATCGCTGCAGTTATGGCTAAAGCGCTTGTGATCACCGTCGAAAATCAACCGGTGATTGTGGACGTGCGCATTGACTACTCAAAACGCACCCGTTTTACCAAGGGGATAGTTAAAACGGTTCTTAATCGATTTCCCCTTGGCGATAAGGTACGCTTTGTCGGACGGGCATTTCTACGCAAGATGACCGGCTAATTTTAGCTGATTATATCAGAAAAAAGAAAAGGTTCGGTCTCAGAGGCTTTCAGCGCGATCATTAGCCGGGTAAATAATCAGACGATCACCAGGATGCAGCGGATTGTTAAGATCGATGCGATTCCATATCAAGATTGCGGCCAGAGGGACGCGAAATTGTGCAGCAATGGTTGAGAGGTTATCACCAGATTGGACAATGTAGATCCGCTCCTGCCGCTGCTGACTCCAGTCCTTGTGAGCTTGAAGGAAACGCTCCTGAAACCCGGAAGGAGTGGATTCGGGGAGGGCCAAGGTGTAAGTCCCCGCCGCCAGATAATGACCGCGCAACTCCGGGTTCAAATCCTTAATTCGCTTGAAGTCAGTCTGTGCTGCCTGCGCCACCACCGTCAGACTGGTCTCTTCATAGCAAGTCAATTCGATGTTGATAAATCTGACGGGAGAATAAAAATCCTTCTCCTGCAAGTGAAAACCATAACGCTCCGGCTGGATCAGGATCAGTTTGGCTGAAAGAATCCGGAACAGGTACCGTTGGGTTTCCAACGGCAGGTAGAGGCGGTAGAAGTTGCTGACACCCTGAGCCAGGATCTCTGCCTGTAGACCCTCTTCTCCCATGTTGAATGCCGCTGCCGCCAGACTCCAGGAACCAAATTTTTCATAAAGTTCGGAGAAATAAGCCGCCGCAGCCTTGGTCGAGGCGACGAGATTTCGACGTTGATCAATGGACGTGTTGACGGTCAAGCCGTAACGACGACCGGTTGCCGGCAAAAATTGCCAGAAACCGATAGCACCCTTGGGGGAGCCAACATGCGGTCGCAAAGCACTCTCAGCCAGAGCAATATACTTCAGATCATCTGGCAACCCAGCTTGGGAAAGCATGGCTTCAATAACTGGTAAATAGCGGGTCGACCGCTTCAGCCACAGCACCGCCTGATCCCGATCCCAGAGCGACAGCAGCAGTTCTTTTTCCATCCGCTCCCGCACATCGGGGTCTGCCAATGGAACCGCCTCACCACAAAAAGTCAGGGTCTGTTCCAGACGAAGACTTTCGACCAATGGCGGAAGAGACGTTTCACTATTTGCAGCAAGGGTTGGGCTGCTGAACAGCAGTCCAGCTATCAGCCAGATCGGAACCCAGAAACGAAATAACATCGACTCTCCTTAAGAAAAAAGGTTCGACAAAAAAGCCGTCCACTTGCTTTTAAACAAGTGGACGGCTGCAAAATCAGTTGCGTTGTCATGAAAAATATCGCCAGCAATCTCGGTCAACAGTGATCATTACAACCTCAATGACAACCTCAAAAAGAACCAACAAAGCCAATACGGATGGAATCATCAATGCGACGACTGTTGTCCCAATGATCTATATCGAGGTTAATATTCTGATAACTAACATAAAGCCTAACCTTGGGTAACACCGCATAGGTCAGACGCACTTCGCTTTCCAGCAGACGCTCTGAATCCCGGAACGAAAAAACCTTCGGCGCATAATAGAGATGCGCAGCAATCCCTAGTCCCTGAAGTTGGGGCAAAATATAGCTGCCACGCAAGCCAATAGCGAGATTAATAAAGTCGGTATCGGGATTAGTGCTACCAACATAAAATTTGGGTCCGACACCCAGATCAAGGCCGGGGATATTGCCAGGCTTGCCGACGAAATCAACTCCAAAACTGCCAAGGCTGGTTTCCTTGTCACCATTATAGAGGAAACGGCCATTGGCTATTGCCGTGCCATAAGCATCATCGTTCAGTGGATGCTCGTAGACAAGCTGAAAACTTTCATCGTTAAAGCCTATATCAATAGAATCAGCAGTCGCGACTGTCGCCGTCAGGCAAAAAAACGTAGTTAAAAGAACACGCAGAAACATAAAAACTCCTCAAAAAACAATAGTTACAAACGCAAAAGAATATGCCACAAGGACCATTTGTGGGCAACCCAAATATCCCGACGGAAGCTAGAAACAGAGGGTCTCACCTGATGGGAAAAGAGCCAAACAAGATACAGATTTATCTTAGCAAAAAATCTTTGAATTACAATAATGGAGCTATTTGTTCCAGAATACAGATCAGACGATGAGCTGAGAGAAATATTGAGAGCAGAAAAGATGAATCTCCATATTCTCTTAAATAGCTCCTTGCTACATTTGAATCAGCATCAGAAAGATTCCATTGTTTTAAAAAGCAAAATTACTTCCCGCAGCACTTCTTGAACTTCTTCCCACTGCCACAAGAACAAGGATCGTTCCGACCTATTTTAGTCACGCTGATTGGTTGCGACTTGACCATCTTTCCCTCGGTAAATAGCCATTTCTTCCCTTTACGCAAGAAGTGGCCACGTTCATGGTGTTTGCGAGTCCCTTCTTTGTTACGAAAGCGAGCGATAAACTCAACTTCACCCTTCTTATCATCCGCACCGCCTGCAACCGCTCCGAGGATTTCAAGCCCTTGCCATTCAGAATTTTCTGCCCAAACCTTGGTTCCTTTATGGTCGTACCCCTCACGAAAGTCGGGATGGGTGCTCGCGTAAATAAAATCAACATCAGCAGTTACGTGAGCCGAATAACGTGCCCGCATCAGTTGTTCAGCCGTTTCGGCTAATTTCTTCCCGGTAATAATTGGTTCGCAACAAGCGGCGTAGTCGGTGCCGCTACCACAAGGGCAGCTGTTCATAGAAAATCTCCTTCATGAATCAAGATTAAAAGCCTTCCGGAGTTTATTCACCCATGAGCAGAGTGTCAAGATGGTCTTAAAAAGTAAACTTGGAACAGTTCAAAAAACCGGATCTACAGAAAGGTGATATAGTCCCTTACAAACATTCAAAATTTCTATCAATCACTTAAGCAGGTCATGTCAATGGAAGTAGCGATCGTCGGGGGTGGAGCAGCGGGTTTCTTTGCAGCAATTACAGTTAAAGAAAATCACCCAGAAGCCAAGGTTATCATTTTTGAAAAATCAAAAAGTATTTTGGCTAAGATGAAAATTTCCGGTGGCGGCCGGTGCAATCTCACCAATAACTGCGCAAATATAAAAGAATTATCTGCCGCTTATCCCCGCGGTGGAAATGCTTTAAAAAAAGCTTTTCGCAGCTTTGATAACAAACAGACCCTGCGGTGGTTTGAATCTCGAGGCGTTCCTTTGGTGATTCAGGATGATAATTGTGTTTTCCCCCGCTCACAAGATTCACAAAGTATTATTGATTGCTTTCTGGAGCAGGTTCACAAGTTAAACATTCAAGTTGAGTTAGAAAGCGGAATTAAAACCCTCAGACAACTTGATGGCATCCTGCAACTGGAGTTTTTTGGGAAAAATTCTCAAGCAAGAACCTTTGACAAGGTGATTGTTGCAACTGGCGGATCACCTAAAAAAGAAGGTTTTGTCTGGTTGGAAAAATTAGGTCACAAAATTGAAGAGCCGGTTCCTTCCTTATTCACCTTCAAAATGCCTGACGAACAGATCACCGAACTTATGGGGATTGTCGTAGAAAACGCCCTGGTGAACATCCAGGGAACCAAGTTTAAATCCGAGGGATCCTTGCTGATCACCCATTGGGGCATGAGTGGCCCGGCAATCTTAAAGCTATCAGCTTTTGGAGCACGGTGGTTAAGTGAAAAGAATTATCAGTTCAACATTCAGATTAACTGGACAAATCTGCGGAATCAGGAGGATGTCCTTGCTCAGTTGAAAAGCATTGCAGCTGAACATTCCAAAAAGATTTTAGCAAACGTCAGACCCTATTCTTTACCGGAACGATTGTGGAATCACCTGCTGGGCAAATGTAATTTATCAGCCAGCAAAAAGTGGGGAGAGATTGGCAACGCTGGATTCAACAAATTGGTCAATGTGCTGACCAATGATGTTTATGCCGTCCAGGGACAAACCCAATTCCGCGACGAATTTGTCACCTGTGGTGGGGTCAGTCTGGAAAGCATCGACTTTAATACCATGCAAAGCAAAGCATGTAAAAACCTCTATTTTGCCGGCGAAGTCATGGATATCGATGGCATTACCGGTGGCTATAATTTTCAAGCCGCATGGACAACGGCTTTCATTGCGGCTAAATTGCACTAGATCACCCGACATCGCTCTCATACTCCAACAATCCGCACAATTGACAGTCATGGTGCAATCAGCTACTGTCCCGCCAAATAAGTCCCTACTGGAGAGTCATTTTTAGCGGAATTATGCTTCTCCATCCAGACCGATTTGGCACCACCGAATTGCTTTACATAAGGATTTCTACCCATGTCTTTTGACTCTCTTGGTCTGTGTGACGAGTTGCTGAGTGCGATTGCCTCTCAGGGATATAACACTCCGACCCCGATTCAGACCGAAGCGATCCCAGTTATTTTCGAAGGGGTTGACCTTCTGGCTGGCGCTCAAACCGGTACGGGGAAGACCGCAGCCTTTGCCCTGCCAATCGTGCAGATGCTGAGTACAACAACTCCGCAGAAAAAACGCCGCCGCCCGCGTGCGCTGGTTCTGGTGCCGACTCGTGAACTGGCGGCTCAGGTTAGCGAACAGATGCAGATCTATGGTCGTCGCCTTTCGTTGCGCTCAACCATGATCTATGGTGGGGTGAACATCCAGGCACAGATCGAACGACTGCATCGTGGCATCGATATTGTCGTAGCAACACCAGGGCGGCTGCTTGATCATGCCGCGCGCGGCACCATTAAACTTTCCGAAATTCAGTTCCTGGTACTCGACGAAGCCGACCGGATGCTCGACCTGGGATTTATCGACGACATTCTTAAGGTCGCTGAGTTTCTTCCGGCACAGCGCCAGACCCTGCTCTTTTCAGCAACCTACTCACAAAGTATCAAGCAGCTGGCCGACGAATTACTCAACCAGCCCCGGCGGATCGAAGTGGCACGGCGCAATATTGCCGCGGATGATGTGAGCCAGAGGATCTACCCGGTAGAACGCAGCCGCAAACGGGAAATGATCTCGCATCTGATCCGCAAAGGGGAATGGCAACAAGTTTTGATTTTCGCTCGAACCCGCTACAGCGCCGACAAACTGACGGCTGAACTGCTCTTCGACGGAATCAATACTGCCGCCATCCACAGCAATAAAAGCCAGTCACTGCGAACCCGAACCCTGAAACAATTTAAACAAGGAGAGTTACGGGTGCTAGTCGCAACCGATGTTGCAGCGCGTGGGCTTGACATCGCACACCTGCCACATGTTGTAAACTACGAGCTACCAGACGTTCCTGAAGATTATGTTCATCGAATCGGCCGCACCGGTCGGGCAGGAGAAGCTGGTAAGGCTCTTTCGTTGGTTTGTCCTGCCGAGCAGCCGAAACTGCAAGCGATTGAAAAACTACTCAAGAGTGCCATCCCAAAGGAGAGCATTGCAGAATTCCCGCCGATTCCCATCAAGCGAGGTTCGTTGATGAAGCCACGTAAGGCAACTATCAGCAAGCCCAACCCAAAAAAAGTTGCTGCTAAAGCAAAGGCCACCGCCCGATCAGGAAAACCCACTGCAAAACCGAAAAAGGTGCAAAAATCGACCAAAACCAGAACCGTCGGTCGGAAAAAAGCAGCTCCAGCACAGCCCGCGCCAAAAACTGGCCGGCGAAGGAGCAGATAGTAGGAGACTGTGAAAAAAACTTACCACTCTGCCAAAGAGGGCTTCCGTTGATCTTTCTTGGAACTGTCTAAGTTTTTAGAAGCAGGAGCCCTTTAAACCTTAATAAACGAACTCGGATTACAAAGATTCTGCACATGTTTGGCAACGGCATTACAATTCAAACATCTATGCCCAGGATCCGCCATCAGGTCTTTTACTTCCTGATCTTTACCCTGCTTTCTCAGTTCACACAGATGCTTCCAGTGACCTGACGGATCTTTACAGTCGGTTTTCGTAGCTTCTGACATATAACCTCCGATTGATGAATTTGTATCTGAGCGGTAATTATATCATTCATGCCCAGCATGGGGTAATAGGGTTGCCAGGAATAATTTGACGCCACCTTATCCTCTCTTTGAGTGCATCCTTGATAGGTTTCACACTTTTTTATGAACACAGTTATGGCGCGGTTCTAAAGTTATGCTAGAGTAGGAAAGCCAGTGTGACTTCGTTATTTGAGCAAAGACTGCCGCAAATACCTCGACAACGCTTCTTCCGTCTTTGATGCCAATTATCAAAATATCAACTGGCATAGTTTCACCTGCACATTGAAGGTGTTTTTTTAAATTTTTCTCATCCCTTTTGGAATCACTATGAAAAAAACGTTTAAAATGTCCCATCCAAAGATCAAAGGTCCGAGGCTGGTTGAGGCCATCAAATATGAGGTTAAAAAATATATAAAAAGAGAACGGGGAAAGACTCTCCCCTCTGACGCAGATTTTTGGGATTTTGACTGTCGCTATGGTGTTGATGAAACAAGGAGTGAAATCATTCACCTGTCTGCCATTAATAAGTCCATTTCTCAGGCCGAATCAGAACAGCTTGAATCCTTTTATTTAGAAATTCTGGCCAAGCCCGGGTATCGAAGTAAAAAACCCAAGGAAGAGCGGCAAATAGAGGTGGAAGATTCAGTAACTGAGAACAAAGAGCAAGAAGAGTAGAAGACAAAAGACCGTCTGCCACAGGGTTTAAGTCCAGATTATTTTAAAATTGCAGTTTTGATTGGAGCATAGCAGTGACCAATAATGATGTCTTACGCCGCATCCGCTTTATTTTCGATTTTAACGATTCAAAAATGATGACTCTGTTTGGCCTGACAGGACATCAGGTAACGCGGGAGCAGATCAGTGACTGGCTAAAAAAAGATGATGATCCTGCATATCAGGACTGTAACGATAAGCAACTGGCGATTTTTCTGAATGGGTTAATTATTGATAAGCGTGGCAAAAACAAGGGACCACAACCCGAACCAGAGCAGCGGTTGAATAATAATATCATCTTCAGAAAATTGAAAATTGCATTAAACCTGCAAGCCGAAGACATTTTGGAGATTATGGCTCTCGCTGAAGTGCACATAAGCAAGCACGAACTCAGCGCGTTTTTCCGTCGACCAGACCATAAACACTACCGTGATTGCAATGATCAAATCTTTCGTAATTTCCTCAAAGGTGTACAACTTAAATATCGCACTGATACATTGGAGTCGAGTTCTGTGGAGATGCCATCAGCTTAAGTTTTAGAAAAACACCTTAACTCCTGTCCGCGACTATCCATAAAATAAAAGCGGCTCAACCTGATTCCAAACGGTTGGCTCTCATGCCCCCCCCC
>JASFYS010000015.1:0-3600 GCA_045047095.1 Desulfuromusa sp.
GGAGGTTGGTTTTTGTAGGAGCTGCCTCCTGGCTGCGAATGGGTTGTGGGGAAATCTTCGCGGCTAGAAAGCCGACTCCTACCACAGGCAAAATTAATTAAAAAAAATACAAGTTACGCTTGATATAAGGTTTATTAATTTACAGTTACTTAGTTAGTAAATTATTTTCCAGTGAACTCTGCTGGGCGTTTTTCCAGGAATGCTTGCATCCCTTCTTTTTGGTCTACAGTCGCAAAACAGAGCCCAAACAGTTCCGATTCATATTGATTGGCACGGTCAAGATCAAGCTCCAGACCGTTGCGGACAGCTTCTTTTGCCAGCTGTACAGCGTAAGAGCCTTTACTGATAATGGTAGCTGCCATTTTTTTTGCGATATCAAGAAGTTGATCAAGGGGAACAACCTTGTTAGCCAAACCAATTCGGTACGCCTCGTTGGCATCAATCATCGCTCCGGTGAAAATCAGTTCCAGCGCGCGACCTTTGCCGATTAACCTTGCTAACCGTTGCGTTCCACCGAATCCAGGGATGACCCCGAGATTAACTTCCGGCTGCCCAAAAAGTGCATTTTCCGAAGCAATGCGGATATCGCATCCGAGAGCTAGTTCGCACCCGCCGCCTAATGCAAAACCATTAACGGCAGCAATAACCGGTTTTGGACAGGCTTCAATGTAACGCATCACCTGGTGGCCTAGTTTGGCAAACTTTCGGGCTTCTGGTGCTGTCAGAGATTGCATCGCAGCAATATCTGCTCCGGCGACAAAGGCCTTTTCTCCACTACCAGTAACAATAATGACCTGAACTGCAGGATTTTCGGCAAAGCCGATAAAAACATCTTGTAACTCTAGCAGAGTCTGTTCATTGAGTGCGTTCATGGCTTTTGGACGATTTAGGGTGACAACAGCAACCCTATTTTCAATTTCAACCAGCAGGTTTTTGTAAGACATGAGTCTGCTCCAGACGAAAAGAAACAATGTTTTGTATTGGGATTACGTTAACGTAAAGAATAAGAATAATCCGGTCAAGAAAATTATGAATAAGCTGCGTATTTTATTTGGTTCTGGAAGAGTTAAAGCTGGGATATTTGCGTTGGTAACGGGTAGGGAGCGAAACATAATTCCGCTCCCTACAAAATTAGTGGTTGTTAAGCTCTGACACTTGCTCATTCATGGTCCAGAAGTCATACAGATATCCCAGACCAAAAATTCCGCCAGTCAGCAGATAAATGATTCCGGTGACCCATTTTCCCAGATACATCCGGTGAAATCCAAAAAAACCGAGAAAAGTCAAAAGGATCCAGGCCACTGTGTAGTCATAAGGGCCACTGGTAAAGCGCATATTGGCGTTTCGATCCATAGCGGGAATCAGAAAAAGATCGATAACCCAGCCGATACCAAGCAATCCCAGAGTCAGGAAATAGATTGTTCCTGTGAGAGGTTTCCCATAGTAAAAACGGTGTGATCCGGTAAATCCAAAAATCCAGAGAATATAGCCAATGACTTTTTGGTGAGTCTCGTTTTCGTTATACATCTTGTTCCTCCTGCTTTATGAGTTATTCAGGTTCGCTCCCTAAGACCACCAAGTAACGCAAATCCATATTGTAAGTGGCAATCCCCCCAACCTATTCGACTAAATGCTGATCATTCTGCAGCACCGCTTGGGTGAGGCGCATGGTTGAATCACTGACGTGTCCTGAACGGGTCATTTCTACACTGAGTTGTATCACATCCGGTTCGGTCGTATCAAATACGGAGCTGTCATATTTGGATGCTTCAAGCTGTTGCCCTAATTCTGATTGGGTAATTTGAGTGTTGTGTTGTTGAGTTCTTACCTCTAAATTTACTCTTCGATTTCGATAATCACTAAGGTCGTGGTGTTGAATAAAGGGGGAAGTCTGTTAGAATACTAGTGGTATTTTGATTTCATGACCAAAACATTAAAGATATTTTAAATGTAATGAGTAATCCCCTGACTCTGCCGGGGGACTCTTAATTATTGTATTCTTTAAGGTGGGTAATATGAGTCTCTGGCTACAAGAAATAATCGATCTGGATGAACTGCGAGAGTTAATGCGCTTTTTCTATGAAGCAGCGGGGATCTCGGTTGGGGTGATGGATGGCGATCAGAACTGGCTGGTCACCATCGGCTGGCAGCATATCTGTACCGACTTTCACCGGGTGAACCCAGAGAGTCGTAAAAACTGTTTGTTAAGTGAAGATCGGATTAAGGACTATTTGGACTCGCAGGAATATCTCACTTATCCGTGTCCCAATGGTCTCATTGAGGTCGCCATCCCGATTCTGCTAGATGATGTTCCTCTCGGGTTCTTTTTCCTGGGACAATTTCTACACCACCCTCCCGACCGCGATTATTTCCGACGTCAAGCGATTGCCTATGGTTTTGATATTGATGCTTACCTGCAAGCGTTAGAGAAAGTTCCAGTTGTCTCAAGACAGAGAATAGATTATTTGATGCGCTTCTTTGCTCGGTTTTTTAACCTGTTGGCTCGGATAGGAGCTGAGAACCAAAAACGCCTTCATGCTGAGGCTGAAATTCAAAAGGCCAAGGAAGAACTGGAAGTTCGAGTAGAGGAGCGAACCCGTGAGCTTAATCAGGCTCTGCTTGATGTTGGAGATCTTGCCGCGCAATTAAATACCAGTCTGCAGCAAGTTGAACAACTGGCTGTAACCGATACCCTGACAGAAACTTATAACCGCCGCAAATTTGATGAAGTTTTTGCTGATGAACATCAGCACGCTGAACATGAAAAATCGCCATTCTCCTTAATTATGTTAGATCTCGACCACTTCAAGAGGGTCAATGATAAGTTTGGACATAGCGCAGGAGATCAGGTTCTGAAACGGCTTTGCCGTTTAATCCGTGGACTGATAAGGCAAGGAGATTTGCTGATTCGTTGGGGTGGAGAAGAATTTATCCTTCTTTTGCCAGCAACGGCGCTTGAAGAGGCGGTACCGTTTGCAGAACGTGTCCGTCTGGAAGTTGAACAGGAAGCTTTCCCAATGGTTGGCCAGATAACCATCAGTTTGGGAGTCGCTCAATTTCAAAAAGGGGATAGTATTGATGCTCTTCTGAAGCGGGTCGACAACGCTCTTTACCAGGCCAAACAGAATGGCCGAAATCGGGTTGTTAAATGCACTGAATTGTGATTTGTCCAGGCTTGACTTCGAAGGATTAGTAGCTGTTGTTGCGCTGCAATAAATGGCTGATACTCATGGTTCTATCTGGTCTATCGAGCCCGCTTGATCTTGTTTTTCAAGTTTCGGTTTTTACTGCTGAGGCCACTGAAATTATCCAAAAAGTCGAACAGAACCTGAATGGTAAGGCAGCGATACTGGCGCTGACCATGGTGGTGAAGAATAAACGGTCAGAGCGAACCATGAAGATGGAAAGCTACTCCAGTGGCAAAGATAAATCATTTATCAAGATTCTTTACCCGGGCAAGGATCGGGGAATCACTTCGTAAAAAAGCCTGCTGCAATGTTAGCAACAGACCCTTAATTCTCTCTATTTAGATCAGCCGATCAGGATTTTCCCAGCAGCCCTTTACCTTCATGGTTCTCTTTCAAGTGATGAATCAGGATG
>JASFYS010000016.1:0-9136 GCA_045047095.1 Desulfuromusa sp.
AATGACTGAACAAGAGGCGTCCATGAAGAATACTAAAAAGGAAATGCTGGATATGATCAAAAGCCTGCAAGAGGGAATTGTGGAAAGGGAAAAAACAAAACTCAACGCAGAACAGACCCGAGAAGAAACGAAAAAGATTAAGACAGTAGAAAAAGCGGATAGAACTGTCTCCTCTAATCTCAGTACTGAGTTACATTCTCTTAAAATTTCTATAAACAAAGAATTAACATCCCTCTCAGATAAAATTGAAGCCGAAGCAGAGAAATATAAAAACCTTAATCAGGCCATTAACCTGAAGCAAATAGAGCTTGAGGAAATATACGGTATTGAAAAAGAAGCCGCAAAACTAGCGGCGATCTTAGAAGCACAAAATCAAACAAAAGAAGATTTTGAAAAAGAAATGAGAGAAAAGCGGGAGAGACAAGAACATGAATTGACCACAAAACGTAATCAACTTGAAGTGCAGATTGCCGAAACAAAAACTTCCTGGGAAAAAGAAAAATCCGAATATTTTGAAACATTTGTGGAAGAAAAGAGTAAAAATGAAAAAGAACAGATTCGTGAACGCGAGGAATATGAATATCAATTAAAAAGAACCCGAGAACTCGAACAAAATAAATTTGCGGACGAAAAGGAACAAATAAAAAGAGAAATAAAACAGAAAAAAGATGAATTTGAGCAATTCGAACAAACCAAAAGCATGGAGCTTGATGAGAGGGAAAAGCACATTGCCGAGCGTGAACTGGTAATGAATGAGCTCCGGGAGAAAGTTGATACCTTCCCTGCACAACTTGATAAGGCCGTGTATTCAGCAGAAAAGCAGACGGATAAAATGTTATCTGAGAGCTTTAGTCAGAACGAAGCGCTTTTGTTAAAAGGTTTTGAAGGAGAAAGAAATGTTTTAGAAACTAAAATTATTTCCCTTGAATCTCTTGTTAAAGATCAGGTTAAACAGATTGATAAGCTAAATATCCAGCAGGAAAAAGCCTACACGCAGGTACAGGATATTGCCAGTAAAGCAGTGGCTGGATCTGCAGACCGACCTCAGAATATAACGGTGCAAACAGCGGAGACAGGCAAAACGGGTTGATCTATTTTGTAGACCAGAAAAGAATGGCGGTGTAAATGGCGGTGTAAATAGCGGTGTAAAATCACTCGAAGAACAAATACTGGCAGCGCTGAATACATCAGAAAAATCCTTCAGGGCAAAGTATACCGCAGAAGAAATTGATGTGCCAAAACGCAGTGTTGAAGGGGCACTGCAACGATTAAAACAGGATAACCGTATTACCTTTGTGGGAGCACCAAAGACCGGTAGTTATGTTCCAGTTGCCGAAACAAAATTATGAGTAATACAACTTTGACTTGACAACATTTTTACAAAAAATTCCAGCGTCGCTTCATTCCAACAAGTGGCTCAGTTTGCTCGGGAACGGGGGTGTTCAACTTTCACCGGAATACGCAACCTGATTTCCGGTTATTTTTTTCCAGCCAAAATAATTTTGTTTCCCCGCTCTGGATTGTTGCGGTAGGATTTTGCGTTATAGATAATTTCCAATCCTAGATCCTGAAATAATCTGCTTAACTGCGTTAATGTAAAAATCTGTTTATGACCGAAGGGAGCAGATGAATAGAAGCTGGGTAGGAACAGACTCGTTTTGCCTGAGCTGAGGCGGTAAAGCTGCTGACTTAATTTATAGGACAAAACGTCGCGTGAAGGGGTATCGAGAAACAGGACTCCCTCCGGTTTTAATAGTTTGATTGCCGACTGCAGGGTTTCACGCGGAAAATTGACATGCTCAATCACATCCCACAGGGTGATCAGATCAAAACGTCGAGAGTATTCCCTTTGCCAATAATCGTTATCGACCAGCTCACTGTGTAAGTTGATACCAAACTTTTCCTGTGCATATTCTCTGCGGATGGCGCTTGGTTCAATCCCCCGGGCTTCAGCTCCATGAGTTTGTAATAATAGTTGAAATTGGCCCAGGCCTGCTCCAATATCGAGTGCTTTGCAGTTGGAGAGATCGGTATGCTGCTGAACAAATTTCAGCCGTTTCAGGTGGGGAGTGGAATTTTCTTCAATCCGTGATTCTATATAATTGCGGTGTTTGTTATTCAGTTGAATTGTATTGTCGAAATCTTTGGAGTTACAATCAAGTCGGTTAAGAAAGTGAAAATTGCAATTCTGGCAGACATAAATAGTGCTGCCTGTCAGATTGTAGGTTGGTTCTGCTGTCATCTCTCCACAGAGTTTGCAGCGTTTGAAATTGTATTCAGATGTATCCATAGATGTTACGATCATCAACAATTAATCAATAAAGTCAAGTCGGAGTATTGAGTATGGGGGAGAATGTTTTGATCCTTGGAATTACCGGGAATATTGCCTCAGGGAAAAGTACCGTTTCAAAAGAACTGGCTCGTCGTGGTGCTGTGGTTGTGGATGCAGACCAACTGGCACGCGAGGTAGTAGAATCGGGATCTTCTGCGTTAAAAAAAATGGTTAAGGTTTTTGGAGCGGAAATCCTCAAAAGTGACGGTCATCTGGATCGGGACAGACTGGGACAGATGGTTTTTGCTGACGTGAAAGTCCGGGCGATGTTGAACCGGATTGTCCATCCGGGAATAGCCAAAAGATCGATTGAACGATTTCAGGAATTAAAGCAGCGAACCGATGTCCCTCTGATTGTTTATGAAGCACCATTATTATTTGAAGTTGGGGCGGAAAGTCGTGTGGATAAGGTTCTGGTGGTCAAAATTGATCCGGAAGAACAGCTTAAGCGCCTGCAAACTCGTGATCGGTTGAGTGCAGCAGCGGCACGACAACGAATGGATGCGCAGATGCCACAACAGAACAAACTAGCGCGCGCTGATTTCGTGATTGATAATTCCGGCTCGGTTGCAGAAACTCTCAAGCAGGTTGATCTTCTGTGGCCGCAGTTGGTGCCTACCGATAGTGCTTGATCCAATTAGCGCAAATGGTAGGAACTAACGATCCACTTCCCCTGTTCTTTGACTAATACAACTGTTTCCAGGCTATCTTTCTTGTGCTGGAATACCGTCGTAAAGCTGATTCGAAGATAGTCCCCATCTGGCAATCCGACCCAGCTTGCATGTCGACTTAGCTTCTCAAGCGAACGTTCAACGACCTGTCCAAGATGTGGGCGCACGGCAACTATTTTGTTATACCAGTCCGGACGTTCGGTAAAGCTTTGGTTCACGGTGCCTGTCTGGTTCCACGCGACAAGAAATTCTGATTTATCGAGAGTCTCCACAAATTTTTCTGCAGCAACAATTGCGGCAAGATCTGTTTGTTGTTCGGCAAAGCAACAGGTGGGAATGATCGACAACAGAAGAAGTGTAATCAGGATTGCTAGAGATAGCTTTTTCATGAGTTCCCCCTCTCATTTGTGGTGTGTCAGTAAACTCTAACCTTATTGTGCTGAAAAGTAAAGGGTTCAACTGATTTGTTGTGTCTTTTGTCCGTTATTAAGGATGAGAACTAAGAAAATTGATGCAGCGTTCGAGGACATCCTGCTGTCGCGGATTTTCAGCTGTCGTCAAGACGTGAGGGACTTCATCACCATAACAGTGAAATTGCTTTTTACTGCTGCCAAGTTTCTGGTAGATTTTTGCTGCGCTCCCTTTAGCTATTGTCGCATCACCAGTTGAGGTGAGAACCAGGCTTGGAGCCAATATTAAATCCAGCCTGCTGCGGAGTTGCCGACACAACTTATTAATTTGAGCAATCCCTTTGAGAGGGCGTTGCTGATAATAAAATGGGCGTTCTGCTACAGAAATCTCCTTTTTCTGATAGGGCATCAGGTAGCTCAGAAATCCGGTAAACGGAGCGAGAAAATGCTGTAGTTGTAAAAAAGGAGAGAGCAGCACCAGTTTTTCTAGAGGATGTTGCAGTGCCAGTTTTAAAGCTAATAATGCTCCAGTACTTAATCCGGCAACACTCACTCTAAATCCCATTTTGAAAAGGGATTGATAGCCATGTTCAACCGTTGTCAGCCATTCTTCAGCACTGCGAGTTGCCAGATCTTCGGGGCTGGTTCCATGACCGGGAAGACGGACTCCGTAAACGGTAAAGTTGTGTTGTTGAAGAATTTCCCCCAATGGCAGCATTTCTCGAGGACTGGCGCTGAAACCGTGAATTAGCAGAACAGCATGCCCATTTGGTTTTTCTGGGGATAAAAAGAAGGGGAGGTTCTCGGGATTGGAAACCCCTTCACTGCAAGCTCGTTTTATTTCTTGTTCAAACCATTCCAATATTTATGTGTCTCCGTTTAAACAGAAAAGGCTCCTCATTGAGGAGCCTTTTCTAAATTCGAAACAATCGTCACTATTTTGGATAACCCAGGCGGGTTGAAAGTTCTGCAGATGCTTTTAGAACCAAGGGGATCAACTCGCTTTCTGTCCGTGCATTACTGACCCGCATGGTTGGTCCGGAAATGCTGATGGCACCGACAATGCGACGGGTGTAATCACGAATTGGTGCGGCAATACAGCGAACCCCTAAGTCAAGCTCTTCATCATCAAAGGCATAACCCTGATCACGAACCCTGGCTAACTCAGCATTTATACCGTCAAGGGTCGTAATGGTTGTCGGGGTATGCTCGACAAGTTTCACATTATTGAGTAACGCTTCCAATTCCTCTTCTGTCATATATGCCATATGGACTTTGCCGGAGGCAGTACAATATGCAGGGAGCCGTGAACCGACTCGAGAAACAACCCGGACGGTGAGGTTCGTTTCAACAACATCCAGATAGACAATATGATTTTCCTTGTAGATAGCAACGTATGCTGTCTCGTTACTCTCATCTACAATTTGCTCAAGGATTGGTTTGGCCTGACGTAATAGCCCCATTTGTTTGATAAATGTTTGCCCTAATTCCAAAGCTTTAAGCCCAAGACGATAATTCTCTGTCGCCTTATTCTGCTCTATATAACCTCGAGATTCAAGGGTTGCGAGCAGCCGGAAAACATTGTTTTTATGCAACTTCAGCCGCTTGCTTAACTCGGTAACGCCAAGCTCATCAACATCATCGTGAAATTGCTCGAGCAGGTCGAGGGCGTGGGAAACTGCCTGAATGATATATTCTGATTTGTCTTTCTTGACCATAGCTCTTATACCCTTCTTGTGTTTTTTTTATATATAATGCCGGCGATTCTAACTTCAGAGGGAGCCACTGTCAAGCAGTATAGATATGCTTTCATTGAGTTGCCCTCCTATGATCTTAATTATAGAATGCCGTTCTATTATTGTCAAATAGAACCGGGTTAAAAAATACATTTCAGATTGTTTTTTTACATCGGCTGCTGGAGCTGAGGGTCTTTTATCAATTCTCGCAAGACGCTGGTTGCATAACTTCCTTTGGGTAAGGTAAAGCCCAGGGTTAAATAACTGTCTCCGTGAACTATGATACTGGGTTCGCTGAGGGGAACCCTTAAAGGGCGGCGTTCTCCGGGCATTGTTAACCCCTGAGCAAGCTTCCAGCTATCAAGAGTTAACCCAGATTTTTCCAACAGTTCCAATTCTATTTTTCCGGTTTCACCCGTAGCGAGCATGACTTTACTTCCAAACAGAGGGGCAGAGGGGCTGATTTCGAAACTGTCAGCACGAAGTTGCTCTGTTTCAGCATGTTCAACTCTAAAGCAAGCTCCATTGGTGTGCTTGACGGCAATGTCACCATCGATGAGCTGATAACAGCTGGTGAGTCGCTGCTTGAGCAGTTGATCAAAAAAATGTGATTGTGCCGCAGAGAGAAATAATCGCAACAGATTGCGTGGTAATGCCGATACAGCAGTCTGGTGAGATTTTCCATCAAGTAGCATCTGGAGCAGTAGGCGCTCATCACGCATTTTTTTGGGTAAGCTGTCGAAGGCAGGTTTTATCTCACCCTGTCGATAGTGTTCTGCCGCTTTTTTCCAATCCAGATTGCGAATTAACTGTGGGTCACCAATAAATATCTGGCAAAATTTGGTAAATTCTTTTTGTATCAGAAGCAGTCCCAGTTGTGCCGAGTTTCCCAAAATTCCATAGCGTTGTTCACCAAAAAAATTTGGAACACCACGTTGTTGTAGTTGTTTCAAAATTACTTCAGCGCGCGATTCAGCCTCTACATGGCTTTCACGCAGGGTGATGGTAAAACGATTACCAGCGAGGTGCCCGAGGCGTAATTTATTGCTATGCCGATTTATACTCAATATTCTTGCTTTATTGAGGTTCAGTCTTTCTATCTGTTCAAACTTACTAAACGGTATGGATACCATCTGTCGGGTTAACGCACGAGCATCTTTTAGCCCGGCATAACCAAGATCACGCTCTTTTAGATTTAATCCGCGCGCCAGTTGAGTTAATAGGTCGCGGGTGGTAATTCCAGATTTCTCTATCCACAGATAGAGGTGTTCACCTTTCCCAGAGCAAGGATAGAGGGGGATTTCTTCGACCTGAAAATCTTCCGGGGTTTGTTTATAGATTCCACCAATACCGGGGAGGTTTGCAGTTAACCAGCTCAATGTTTTTCCTTTGCCCAGCGGAGTCTGAAACCCTTATTTAAGTTTGGCGCTTCAATCTGAAGCCCGGGCTTTTTATAATAACGGCACAGGAAGATTGGCTGACCCAGGTCAAGGAAGCGCTGCATGTATTTTGAGATGGGATAGTTTTCAAGATCATGGGTATAGGGAGTCGGTGCCAGGTTTTTAAGCCGCTCATCCTGACTCAGCAGCTCCGCAGCTGATTCACCGTAATCGGTAAAGTCAGTGCAGAAGTTCAGCTCACCATTATCCTGCAGACAATAGAGGATCAGATTGAGGAAATCTGCATTCAGCAATCTGCGCTTGCGATGCCGTTTTTTCGGCCAGGGATCCGGACAGTTGACATAGATTGCCTGGAGGCTGTCTTTCCCCAGATAGTGATACATCAGGTAGCGTGCCTCGATCCGCATCATCAAAATATTGGTCAGACCAGAATGTTCAATCCGGCTGCAGGTCTGGCGGCAACCCTGGTTGAAGATGTCGATCGCAATAAAGTTACGCTCTGGATGCCGAGCGGCGATCTGCACCACAAAATCGCCAATTCCACAACCAATTTCAAGTGCCTGGGGATTGTTATTGCCGAACAGTGCAGCGAAACTCCCGGCAGTTTTTAAACGTGCTTCGGGAACAAATACCGGAGATGTTATCAAGCTCATTCGTTGGGGCATGATATCTTCTTTTTTAGTTTTAACGGAGGTTGTAAAGATATTCACCGATACGTTGTAAGTCAGTTGCGGGCAGTGAATGGTAGCTTGGCATGAACCCTTTTGTCCGTGTAGCTGGATCAGCAGTTAAATGTGCCTCAATCTGGTTTGCTGTCAAGCGGCTGCCTATCTGGGTGAGATCTTGAGCCAGGGATCCACCGTCCCCACTGATCATATGGCAGCCTTTACAACCAAGAGCATGGATCAGCTCCAGCGCTGGATCAAGCTGGGGGGGCGTGTTCTCTGCAGCAACCGCCACTATGGGAAAAATTCCACAAAGGAATAAAATCAGGACAAGCGTCAAGAGTCGTTTCATCTGGATTTAGATATCTCCATTAATATTTTTTTCTTGTCGCAATTTATACCTGCAGTTACGGTTGATTGCAATCGATTCTGCTTAGGAGGGTGTCGGTCTTTCCATGAATTGGCTGCGAAAAAATTCTGTTTGATCCATATTTCCGATCCTTTTCGACAAATAGCCTTAGCCATTTGCTCTCAAACGATCAAAAAAATGCCTCCAAACCGTTCTTTCTCTCGCTACAATTCGCAAAACCCGACAGTCTCCTGTAATCTCAGGCAAAATGGTTGCAATCGATTAAAACGAGGATTAGTCTTGGACGTTATAGAATGATTGGGGATATCAATATGCAGATACCAATTTCAAACCGCGCCGGGAAGGTGGAGCCTTTTCTGGCGATGGAACTTATGGAACGTGCCAAAGAGCTAGAGGCTGAAGGGCAGGATATTATCTATCTCTGCCTGGGAGAACCTGATTTTAAAACTCCTCCGGCTATTCTGGCAGCGACAGGCCAGGCTCTGGCAGAGGGGGCGACTTCTTATACACATTCCCTCGGCTTGTTGGAGTTACGTCAGGAAATCTGTCGTCATTACCTGAATTATTACGGCGTCCAGATTGTTCCAGAGCAGGTGATTGTCTCTTCGGGAACCAGTCCTTTAATGCTGCTCCTTTTTTCTACAATTCTGGATGACGGTGATGAGCTGATCCTGACCGATCCTGGCTATGCTTGCTACCCCGGGTTTGTTAAATTTGCCGGAGGGGAGCCAGTGCTGCTACAGGCCGCTGCAGAGGACGGTTTCCAACCCCGAGCTGAGCAGGTGCAGAAGCTGATAACTTCAAAGACACGGGGTTTGTTGATTAATTCTCCTTCTAATCCTGCTGGATCGATTCTCTCTGGCGGGGAGATGGAAGCATTGGCTGGCTTACCTATCCCGATTATCTCTGACGAAATTTACCACGGATTAACCTACGAGGGTGATGAACGCTGCATTCTGGAATTCACTCAAGATGCTTTCGTCCTGGGCGGATTTTCCAAGGCGTACGCGATGACCGGTTGGCGGTTAGGGTATTTGATTTCACCATTGCCCTGTATGCGCACCCTGCAAACCCTGCACCAGAATTTTTTGATTTGTGCCAACCATTTTGTCCAGCGTGGAGGTATTGCCGCATTGCAACAATGCCAGGATGATGTTGCTGATATGCGTGATATTTACAATAAACGCCGCAAAGAAATGATGTCACGTTTACGTGATCTTGGGTTTGGAGTCCATTTTGAACCCAAGGGGGCATTTTATGTCCTCGCCGATGCACGCCATATTGATACCAATTCACAACGACTGGCTCTTGACATATTAGAAAAAACAGGAGTCGCAGTGACTCCTGGAGTTGATTTTGGGCAAGGAGCTGAGGGTTTTTTGCGTTTTTCCTACACCCGACCCTTTGCCGAAATTGTGACGGCATTGGAACGGATTGGGGTATATCTGCGGCAGCGACCCAAGTAACTTCTCATCGCTATTTACTAATAGAAAGTGCATGTGACATAGTTTGACACAGCCGTACGGGAGTATGGCTTCAAAGAGTTATTAGT
>JASFYS010000017.1:0-12325 GCA_045047095.1 Desulfuromusa sp.
ACTCCCTCTATCTGTGCCAACTCTTTAATTCGGGAGGCTTCAGCCGTTGAAAGGAGAATAACTCCCCAGAGAATCAACAGGGCAATAATAACTTTGTTAATACTTATTTTCATAATGAACTCCTGCCACCCTAGAATGGCCAGACCTGGTCGAGAGCCCTGACTAACCAGCCCTGTTGCTGTTTATCGCTAATGACACCCTCGCCAATATAGGCAATTCGGGCGTTAAGGATATTTTTTGAATCGACAATATTACGTGGTGAAACATCTGCTGAACGGACAATTCCGGTCAACTTAACAATCTGCATTTCGTTATTGACGGTAACTGTCTTGTTTCCTTCAATTTTTAAATTTCCATTGGCTAATACTTCAATAACTTGAGTCGTTAAAGTTGCAACCAAATTTTCCTTACGCGCAGTTTTCCCGCCACCGGAGAAACCGTTGGTTGTTGTCGCATCGATCAGAGTTGCGGGATTGATGGCACTATTCCCCAGCTGGCTGATGTATTTTTCCAATCCAAATACGTTGGTAATTCCAGCTGACATGGAACTGGTTCGATCTGTTTTTGTCGTTGCCTCTTTGCTGGCACTTGCATTTTCGATAATAACGACAGTGATAATATCGCCAACAGTTTGACCTTTTATATCTACAAACATTCCGCCGCGACTCTCAGTCCAGAGCGACCCAGCTGTCTGCGGTGGCGCCGGCTCTGTCACCACTGGAGCAACCGGTTCCACATCCTTCAAATCAACTCTTGAAGCTGGTCCAGCACAAGCGCCCAGAAACATAAGGGTCAGAATTAACAAAAAACAGTTTTTTAACATCTTAAAACTCCACCTTTACCAACCCAGGAGCAACAACCTGACACAGAACCTCTTTATGAGAGTTACTGTTCATCACCCGAATTGCCTCACCCGCACGTCCATCCTGTTTTGCCTCACCCGCAGCAGACAACATCAGTCCTGTGCTCTGAATCTGGATAACCACCCGCTCACCCCGTTTTATCACCGGAGGGAACTCAACCTGCCTTCTCTGCAAAACTTCACCCAGTCGGACTGATCGCTTCAACCGCTTGCCAACAATATCTTCGATAGAAAAAATTGGATCCTTCAATCGAGAAATATCCTGGGTGCGCAGTTCAACTTTTTCTGGATCAAGAATTTCACCCCGTCGTAACGCTATTGAAGAAATTGCAACCTCAGCAAGAGCTTCCAATTCAACCCGTATGGATTTATTACTGATAATCCGGCCATCAACCCGAGTCAAAAGAGTCATTCGCCGGCTGCCGATAGTACCTGGTTTAGCAGGAATCACTTGATGGGTAATCCGTCCCTCCGGAACCTGGTAGGGTTCAGGTAAGCTTATTGACTTAAAACGGAGATCCACATGAGGCAGTAACGTGGATTGTTCAGCCAAATAATCGTCAAAAATCTGCTCCATCTCCTGCTGATTGATCAATTGGCTGGTATTGGCCGCCGATTGGTTTGGCGCTCCGTATACTATCAATGGGGTAAATAAGATCAGAAAAAGGGATAACAGATATTTCATTTATTTACCTCTTAGCGAACCAGTTGAGTGGTCATCTGCAGCATTTCATCTGCGGTTTTAATCGCCTTGGAATTGACTTCATAGGCGCGTTGTCCAGCAATCATATTGACCATCTCTTCCATAATATTGACGTTGGAGCCTTCCAGAAATCCCTGCGATAAAGTTCCGAAACCTTCTTCCCCGGGAGTTCCTGAAAGGGGGGCGCCAGTTGTTGGGGTTTCAGCGTAAAGATTACGTCCTAAACTGCTTAACCCGGAAGGGTTTCCAAAACGAACCAGTTCGATATTTCCGACCTGAGTCGAGGTGTTTTCACCATCCAAGATGACATCAACGGTACCGCCACTGCCGATGGAAATCGACGTTGAACCTTCTGGAATCACAATTTCAGGGACGATTACATAACCATCAGAGGTCACCAGACGCCCGGTACTATCTTTCTTCATTGCACCGGAGCGGGTATAGGCTTCACTTCCGTCCGGAAGGGTAATCTGGAAAAACCCCGGACCCTCAATAGCCATATCCAGCTCGTTTTCTGTCTGCTGAAAATCGCCCGTGGTAAATACTTTCTGCACCGCTGCCACCCGGGAACCAAGCCCAATTTGAACCCCGGTTGGAACCTCTCCACCATCGACACCAGTGCCAGCTGCACGGGTGGTCTGATAAAGAATATCCTGAAAATCAGCTCGGCTCTTCTTAAAGCCGGAGCTGTTCACGTTGGCCAGGTTATTTGCAATAACATCCATATTCACCTGTTGTGACTGCATTCCGGTTGCTGCTGTCCAAAGTGCTCTGATCATATCTAGCTCCCTTTCCCCTGGCGTTTCTTACGCCTTAAACTCATTTATTGAACCAGGCCAATTTCTGCAGCCTTGGCTCCCATATCGCTATAAATCTTCAATGCTTTCTCAGTGGCTTCAAACGCCCGTAAATTTGAGGTCATTCGCACCATAGTTTTCATCATGTCAATATTGGAGCCCTCAAGGTTTTTCTGCACCATCTGCGGATCAGGATGTGGCTCTGGTTGTGTCCCATCGACTGCCTGAAACATTTCACCGCCGACTCGCCGTAAAATGGAGGTATCAGCAAACTGAAACAGCCCCACTTGACCAACCTTTTCTTGTTCCGCCCAGATCGAACCATCCGGGCTGATATCGACATCAGAGTGTGGCAGGACAATCTCCCCCCCACCAGCCCCCATCACTGGCAAGCCATTAGTATCGACCAGCTGTCCTTCACCGTTGAGTTGAAAATTCCCCTTACGAGCATAGCCAAAACTGCCATCTGGACGCTGAATCTGGAAAAACCCGTCCCCGTTAATCGCCAAATCTAACGGATCACCACTGAATTCAATATGTCCGGGAGTAAAATCAATTTGCGGCTCAGTCAAACGACTATAATTAGTTCCTTTGGTTGCCATACCAGAAGCCGCTTCCCCAAGTTTCGCTTCAAAGGTCACCATCCCCTTTTTATAGCCGGGGGTTTTAGCCGCAGCAAGATGCTCACTGATGTTCTCTAACATCTGCATCCGTGCGACTGCTCCTGAAATTGCGCTATATTTACCGCTGGACATCTTGTTTCTCCTCTTTTTAACGATGTCTACTTGTCGACCTGCTGAGTGTAAATCTTTAACTCGGAACTTGCCGCTTTAACCGTGCCAACTGGAGCAGTTGCTCGACTTCTACTGGTGCCATCTGCAGCGCAGCAGCAATTCCCTGTGCGTCGAGACCTTGTTCAGACAAAGAAGCAACATACCGATATTTTTCAGAACTACTGCGGGGAATCGCAACGACTTTTTGTTCCCGCTCAACCTGATCAAGACTTTTTGAAAAGCTTGGCTTCTGTTCCGGCTTCATCTCTGATTCTGAAACCCTTTTCTGCAGTTCACGGAGCTCAGATCCTTGTTTTCTTAAGAGCCGTGTTTGCCAGAGTCCAAGGAGTAAAGCCAGAAGAGCAGTAGAACCGATAAGCAACAAAGCAAGTTGTCCGGCTACCATCTCTAGGACTCCGGTCGCAGAGCATTGAGACTGCGCTTCATCTTGGTCTTCAATTTTCCCAAAGCCTGGCTGTGCAGCTGGGAAATCCGACCTTCCGATAGTTCCAGAACCTCGGAAATTTCTTTTTGAGACAACTCTTCATAATAGAGGAGAGCGATAACCAGGCGCTCCTTCTCGGAGAGCTGTTCCAGATATCCAGCTAATTCGCCAGTCAGCTCATTTGCCTCCATCCGCTCCTGAACACTGGCTTGCTTGGTATCTTCAAGATTGTCGATGAATGTTTTCCCCGAATCATTATCAAGGCTTTCATTCAGACTGATAGTACCAAGTTGGCTGACCTGAAGTTGCAATTCGCGAAAGTCATCCAGACTCATATCCAGATCTTCTGCCAGCTCGGGATCTTCGGGCGCGCGACCAAGCCGCTTCCCTAAAGAATCGGTGACTTTAGCCAAGCGCGATTGTTTTTCTCGTAAGGTTCTGGAGAACCAATCCATCCGGCGCACTTCATCAAATACAGCGCCACGAATTCTCCGCTCGGCAAAAGTTTTAAACAATACCCCACGACGTGGATCAAAACGATTAGACGCATCCATTAAACCCATCAGGGCAGCACTGCGGATATCGTCACGACTGACAAACGCCGGCACCTGGGTCATCATCCGATCAACCAGAAAGTCGACCAGCGACAGGTGCGATTCAATCATCTTTTCCCGCTCCGCCGCCCCCGGCGGACCGTAGCCGTTACTGAAAGTCATCAACTCGCCTCCGCATTAACTCCGAGAAATTGCTTCCAGAAAAACTGCAGGGTTCCCTGCGCCTGATTGTCAACTGGTGCATTAACTAGGTTTTCCGCCAGCTTATTAAAAGACTTTGCTACCTTGTTATCAGGATAAAGATCCACTATGACCTGCTGTTGGCGAACCGATTCATGCATTTTTTTATCAAAGGGGATACAACCGAGATAATCGAGAAAGATATCAAGGTAACGTCCCGAAACCATCGTCAACTTTTCAAAAACATCCAACCCCTCATCCGTACCGCGCACTGAATTAACCGCCAATAAAAAGCGTTTTTGATGATATTGGGTCGACAGTAATTTCATCAGAGCGTAGGCATCGGTAATCGCAGTTGGTTCGGGGGTCGTCACCACCAGAATATCCTGTGCAGCAACGTTGAAATAGGTCACGTTATCGGAAATACCTGCTTCGGTATCGATCAATACCACATCAAAATGCTCTTCAAGAGCATCCAGTGAGTCAATCAGACGCATTTTCAGTTGACCATCAAGGCGAGTGTACTGTTGGACTCCTGAGCCGGCCGGAAGAATTTTTAAGCCGTGCGGACCTTCAACCATCACCTCTTCCAGAGTCCGCTCACCGTTGAAAAAATGGTTGAGGTTATATTCCGGAGAAATGCCGAGAATGACGTCAATATTTGCCAATCCAAGATCGGCATCAATGATCAGAACCTTTTTTCCTTGCTTGGCCAAAGCAACGGCAACATTTGAAACCACGGCGGTTTTGCCAACGCCACCTTTGCCACTAGTAATTGACAACACTCGCGTTGCCGACATCCGTAACTCTGCAGCAGGCTCATCCAACTGCGTCTGCATATTTCTCAGGGTTCCAGCTTGATCCGTAGCAACATTCATCATACTGCCATCCTCCGCAGTTCTTCTGCTGTCCCCATAACCAGTTCAGCAACCGTTTTCGGTTCTGCCCGCAACAGATCTTCGGGAACTTGTTGCCCGTTGGTCAGATAAGCCAATGGCAGATTGCTGCGAACGGGGATATTAATCAGAGAACCACAACGATCTGCCTCATCCAGTTTGGTGAAAATTAACCGGGAGAGGGGAATCGGGCTGAAAGCTTCCAGGGTTTTCTGCTGCAAGCGTTCCTCAGTTGGAGCGGCCAGAACCAGACAATTTTCAATCTTTGAACCGGTGCCAAGAAATTGATTCAATTCATCAATCCGCACCTGATCACGGGGGCTGCGCCCGGCAGTATCGATCAAAATAAGATCTTTATCACGATGCCGGCGAAGCGCCTCCTGTAACTGCTCTGGTGAAAGCACCACCTCAACCGGCAACCCCATAATTTCACCGTAAACCTTTAATTGCTCGACCGCTGCAATCCGGTAGGTATCAATTGTCACTAAAGCCACTCGGGCTCCGCTTTGAGTGATTGCCTCTGCTGCCAGCTTGGCGATGGTTGTGGTTTTTCCTACCCCTGTCGCACCAATCAGAGAAATACGCTTCTGTGGTTCTCCCGGTGACCAGAGAGGACCCGTTGTCTGCACCAGACTGGTAATTGTGGTGGTCAGAAAGCTTCGGCATTGATCCGGCTCCTGACGTTGCCGTTCATTCATCTGCGGCGCAGCAAAACGGGCAATCGTTGCTGCAGCTTCACGGTCAATCCCGCGCTCCACCATAAGATCAAGGAGGTCTTCAAGGGATTGTCGAGGGGATGATTGCAACGGAGCTGGTGAGACAGTTAGTTGTGACTTCACTGGTCGAGGTAATTGATCCTGTTGGGAAACAGAATTTGTAGTTTTTTCAACTCGGCTCTCCCGTTGTGCCTGAGCTAATTGCTGCATCAGCTCCTTCAACTGATTGATCTCAGCCTGTAACTGATGAACATTTTGTGCTTCCAATAGTGACCGGAGTTGACGGACTTCGTCTTCAAGCGGGTTATTTCTAACTTCATTTTTTCGAGCTTCCGCACCCTCGGATAAAGAAACCTGCTCATCTTCCAGCGTTTCTACGCGGCGACTATAAGCTGCAGGAATCTTCCCCAGAGTTGCCGGTTTCGGTTCTGCATTCGGCACCGCTTTACGAAAACCATTCTTCATCGCTGGAGATTCTATTGCGGCTGTCACCTCAATAATTTGCCTTCCAAGCACTCCCAGCCCTTTTTTACCAAGCGTTCTGGTCGATAGAATCAGCGCCTCAGAACCAAGGGTTTGTTTCACCTGCTGGAGTGCAGTCGCCATATTTTCCGCTTCAAATTTTCTAACCAACATCGACAGTCACCGTTCCTATCGACCGCACTTTCAAATGGGGTGCGATCTCGTTGTGAGAAATAATTGCCAGACTTGGCAGGTAGCGTTCGGTCAACCTTTTGACATGGAGTCGGATTGTTGGCGTACAGAGAAGCACCGGTGTTGATCCTGCAGCATTCTGTAGCATCTTGGTCAAACTGTTGATTAGCGCCTGCGCAAAGCCAGGCTCCAGAGCCAGATAAGACCCTTGTTCTGTGCTGTGCAACGCTTCCTGAATCTGGGTTTCAACATTTCGATCAAAAGTCATCACTTCCAATACCTGTCCATCTTCGCTATAACTATTACTGATTGAACGCGCCAATATGGCACGCACATGTTCTGTCAGTTGATCAGGGTCTTGCACAACTGGTGCCCAATCTGCCAAAGTTTCTAAAATAGTTCTAAGATCACGGATTGAAACCCCTTCCCGAAGCAGATTCTGCAGAACCCTCATCACCACTCCAAGATTGAGAAGTGCCGGAACCAGTTCTTCCACCAACTTTGGATATTCCTTACTCAGGTTATCCAGCAAATTCTGTGTTTCCTGACGGCCAAGCAGTTCATGCCCATGAGTTTTAATCAATTCGCTCAAGTGGGTTGCGACCACCGTGGTGTTATCAACCACGGTATAACCGGAGATCTGGGCACGTTCCTTCTTATCTTCAGAGATCCAGACAGCGGGAAGATTAAAAGCTGGCTCGACGGTTTCAACACCCTTGATAACCTCGGTCGCAGTACCGGGGTTCATCGCCAGAAAATGGCCCGGGAGAAGCTCTCCACCACCAATTTTTACCCCTTTGAGGACAATGGCATATTCGTTTGGTTTCAACTGTAAATTATCTTTGATATGCACCGGTGGGACAATAAAGCCCATATCGAGGGTAAACTGCCGCCGGATTGACTTGATCCGTGGCAATAATTCCCCATTTTGAGCGGTATCAACCAACGGAATTAAACCGTAACCAACCTCCATCTCCAGAAGATCAACGGCGAGCATTTGCTCATAATTTTCTTCTTCCAGCAGTTTTGGAGCAGGAGCTTCCTCAAGATTTTCCCCGGCCTCTATTTGAGCATGGGTTTTTTGTACCCGCCAGGCAACCCCGGCAACAATTATTGAGAGCAGAAAGAATGGCAGTTGCGGCAACCCGGGAATCAGAGCAAAGCCGAGGAGGATTCCCGAAACGACCCAGAGAGCACGAGGGTGGAGGGTGAACTGCCGTTTTATCTCGGTCCCGAAATCACCGCCCCCAGCGGTTCGGGTCACCATAATACCAGCGCCGGTTGAAATAATCAGTGCCGGGATCTGCCCGACCAATCCATCGCCAACGGTCAAAATAGTGTAGTTGGCAGCAGCATCGGCCATCGGCATCCCTTTTTGCATGACCCCGATAACAAAACCGGCACCGATATTGATCAGAGTAATGATGATACCGGCAATGGCATCGCCCTTAACAAACTTACTGGCACCATCCATCGCCCCATAAAAATCTGCTTCAGCAGAAATTTCCTTGCGTCGGGAGCGAGCTTCATCATCACTGAGCAATCCGGCATTCAAATCAGCATCAATGGCCATCTGTTTACCCGGCATTGCGTCCAGAGTAAAACGGGCGGCAACTTCTGCAACCCGACCTGCACCCTTGGTAATAACCATAAAGTTGATCAATACCAGAATAATAAAAATAACCACCCCGACGACATAGTTCCCCCCCACCACAAACTGACCGAATGATTGGATCACGCTCCCGGCAGCCGACGGTCCTTCGTCTCCATGCAAAAGAATCAGGCGGGTTGAAGCAACATTAAGGGAGAGACGAAAGAGGGTTGTGATCAGTAAAATACTGGGGAAAAGTGCAAAATCGAGCGCCTGTTGAGTGTAGAGAGTAATGATCAGAATCAGGAGTGCGATAGTGATATTCAAAGACAGAAAAATATCGAGTAGTATCGGTGGTACCGGCAAGATCATCAACATCAAAATCATGACCAGACCAAAAGCGACCAGGACATCGCTCCGAAATATTGATTCCCGCCAGCGATTATTCATAATTCCAGCTATTGCAGTCATATTCTCTCCATCAAGACTGAACTCTGACAGTTACTGTCAACCTTTTGGCTCTTATCAGCCGATCTAATTCGGGTGAAGTAAAACCATTTAAAACTTTAATTTCCAGTGGGTTAGATCTTCTTTAAACCATAGACATAGGCCAAAAGTTCGGCCACAGCGGTAAACATTTCTTCAGGAATTTCTTCCCCCACCTCTTGCTTATACAAGGCTCGTGCCACCGGTTTATTTTCAATAATCGGAACCTGATGTTCACGGGCAATCTCGCGAATCCGAAAAGCCAGATGGTCCGCCCCTTTGGCAACAATCTTTGGCGCGTCCATATTGCTGCGTTGATAGGAAATTGCCACCGATAAATGGGTCGGGTTGGTGACTATAACGTCTGCGGTGGGAACCTCTGCCATCATCCGCTTCCGTGCCATTGCCTGTTGAACTGATCGGACTCTCGCCTTAAGTTGTGGATCTCCCTCTGTTTCTTTAAATTCTTCCTTGATCTCCTGTTTTGTCATGCGCATTTTCTGCTCCATCTCAAAACGGCTAAACATGAAATCAATGGCCGCTAAAGCAATCATAATTCCACAGGTTTTTGCCATCACCAGAAAGGTTACATTCCCCAGAAAGATCAGCGTCTGATTCAGATCGAGAAATGACAGAGTCAGGGCGGTATCAAATTCATTGGCAACTGTTCTATAAGCAACAAAAGCGATTAAAACTATTTTTGACAGCGATTTGATCAATTCAACCGCTGAACGTTTCGAGACAAATTTAGCCATCCCCTTGATCGGATCAAACTTGCTGAGTTCCGGTTGAAAAACCTTGGTAGAGAAGAGTGGACCAACCTGAAGAAAGGAGGAGAAAAAACCGACAACCATGGTGAGGAGAAAAATCGGCCAGAGCATCTTTGCCATCACCACACCCATCTCCCAGGCCAGGTTGACAACTGTAACTGGAGTGACCTGGAAATTGGCCATCATCTGCAGTAAACTGGTGTAAATATTTTCCAGATCTGCCCAGAAATAGCGAGCATAGAAAACCCAGAGAAACAGCGACATCGTCAACAAGGCTGCGGTTGCCACCTCTTTGCTCTGTGCAACCTGACCTTTTTCACGGAAATCCTGACGCCGTTTCGCGGTCGCTTCTTCTGTACGTTCCTGGCCTGATTCTTCAGCCACAGTATCCTCCGGAGTTCAACAATCTTAGTAATTTTTTCGAGAGACATGCACTTGTCACGTGGCCCAAATGGCACTAAGTTTAAGGAAATCCCCTGCAACACCGGGGCTGTCCCAAGGATTTTGCGGTGCGGATCAGCAGAGTCTCTAAACAAAAAGCTGTCCCTGTTTTGCAGCGCGAACCAGCAGAGATGTTTAACCCGTAAACATCTGGGACAGCCCCCGATGAACCTGGGTACAGTCCCGAGTTTACTACAATATTGTTTAAACTAGCGCCATTCAGGACACGTAACGAAGTACATATCCCCGGAATACTTTCTTCAATCAAACAAAAGTATGTGCCAGAATTTTGGCAATTTCAGGTGAAGAAAATTACATCAAACTAAAGAGACGCAAGAACCGTTCCGGAAGGGAAAAAAATTCTTCACGAAGGAGACTTGTCACCACCCCGAAGGTCAACCCCAGGACGATAAAGGAGATGCCGATATTAACCGGAAAGGAGATCATGAAGACATTCAGTTGGGGGAAGACCCGTGACATAATACCAAGAGTCAAGGTAGAGAGAATCAAAAGGGCAAGGATTGGGGCAACCAGCCGGACACTCAGGATAAGGGAGTGGTTTGCAACCTCAATAATCATAGGAATAGCACCACCTGACAGATTTAATTTTCCCGGTGGCAACATCTCAAAAGAGGAAACGATCGCCCGAAGAAAGAGGTGATGGATATTGAGAGAGAGGAACAACAGAATAGCAAATATCCCCTGAAATCGGGAAATCAGAGCAACCTGTGATTGAGTTGAAGGATCAAATATATTGGCAGCGGCAAACCCCATCTGATAACCAATAAGTGACCCGGCAAATTCCGCGGCCATGAAGACTAATTGCGCCAGGAAACCAACGAGAAGCCCAAGAATAACTTCACCTGACACAACCAGACCAAAACCAAGGATGGTAAAGCTTTCGTGGGGGAGATAATCTTTCACTACTGGGTAGGTGAGCATCGCAAACAATACTGCAACACCGAGGCGCATCTGGTGGGGAATCTGGCTGCCACTAAAAACTGGTATAGCTGCAAACATTGCTGCAATCCGTGCCAGACAGATCAGAAAGCCCTGAATCAGCGGCAATGAAAAATTAGGCAAGTCCATCGTTATCGTCCCAGTTACGGGGTAATCGTTGGGAGTTGGTTAAAAATCGAAATCAAAAATGCAGTTGCCTTTTGTAGAATCCACGGAGCAAAAATCAGTAACGTGACAAAAACTCCGACAATTTTTGGAATAAAGGTCATGGTTTGCTCGTTAATCTGGGTCGCTGCTTGAAAAATACTGATGACTAGACCAATCCCTAACGCTGCCAGCAACATCGGTGCAGCACACATTAAAGTTGTTTCAATCGCCTGCCGACCGATACTGACAACATATTCAGGGGTCATAAAAAGTCCTTTAGGTTGATAGGCTGAAGGTTGAAGTATTATTCTTTTGTCTAAAGACCTTCAGCCTAATAGCCTCCAGTCTGCCCTTGTTACTTATCCTATCCAAAGCTTCTGACTAAAGATCCGATCACCAAGGACCAGCCATCCACCAAAACAAACAGCAGGATCTTAAAGGGCAAAGAAACAATAATCGGTGGCAACATCATCATCCCCATTGACATCAAAATTGAAGCAACAATCATATCAACCATCAAAAAGGGGACAAACAAAAGAAAGCCCATCTGAAATGCCCGTTTTAATTCGGAAAGCATAAATGCCGGGATCAGGGTCATCATTGAAATATCCGCCTGGTTTTCCGGTTGTGGAGACTTCGAGATATCGACCAGCAACTGCAAATCTCTCTCCCCAACCTGCGAAAACATAAATTTACGCATCGGTTGCAGGGCCTTGTCCAAGGCTTCTTTCTGACCGATTTGTTGATTCATATAAGGCTGCAGTGCCTGCTCATTAATCTGATTAAAAACTGGAGCCATGACAAAAAAAGTTAAAAACAATGAAAGCCCAATGACGATCTGATTGGAGGGTGCAGACTGGGTTCCCATTGCCTGTCGCATGAACGACAGAACAATGACAATCCGGGTAAAACCGGTGGTCATTAACAAGATCGCCGGAGCAACAGAAAGAATGGTCAGAACAATCAGAATCTGCAGCGCCGTAGAAACCTCACCCGGATCAGTTGCCTCTCCGATGCCAAGAGTAATGGTTGGCAACCCGGCGGCATAGGTACTCAATGGAAGCAGCAAAAACAGCACCAAAAATGCCAACTTCAGCTTCATGATTGTTCCTCTTCAAACTGCTGTAATGTTGCAGAAAATTTATCCGCTGAAGGTATTTTGCTCAGGTATTCAATTCGATCGTTACTCATACCAAGCAGCATCTCTTCATCTCGAACTTTGACCACACAAAGAAATTTTCGTCCCCCCAAGGGTCGGGTTTCCACAACTTGGATCAACCCATTTTTTTTCTGTGGCAAAATTTTGAAACCTTTGCGACTGGCAGCATACAAGAGAAGGAGAATACCAAC
>JASFYS010000018.1:0-17886 GCA_045047095.1 Desulfuromusa sp.
GCGTAGTGGTTTTTCAGGGGCGAAGGCCTACATATAGTAGGTCGAGGTCCTGAAAAACCGCTGCAACACCGGAGGTCGGACTTTTTGCGACGCCATCAGTTATGATTAGCACTGAAAGCAGGGAAGGAGAGGCAATGAATCGAATTCTGGTCATAGATGATGATATTGAACTCTGTGAATTATTAAGTGACTATCTCACTGGTGAGGGTTTTTCCGTTGAAATGGTTAATGATGGTAAGCAGGGGGTAGAACAGGCACTTTCTACAGAATATATACTGGTCGTTCTGGATGTGATGTTACCGGAAATGAACGGTTTTGATGTCCTCCGAAAAATCCGTGAACGCAGCAAGGTTCCGGTGATTATGCTCACCGCCCGAGGGGATGATATTGATCGGATTGTCGGGCTGGAACTGGGAGCCGATGATTATCTGCCAAAACCGTTTAATCCGCGCGAGTTGGTTGCACGGATCCGGGCGATTCAACGTCGTGTTGAAGCGATTGAGTCCACATCATCATCCAGCCAGAAAGTGGCAGAACTCAAGGTTGGTGATTTGGTTCTGTTTACCAGTAACCGTACGGTCAAACGCAGTGGTGAGAATATTGAATTGACCTCGGTTGAGTTCAATCTTCTGGAAGTATTGTTGTCTCAGGCTGGAGAAGTCATCAGCCGGGATGACTTGGTGGAAAAAGTTCTCGGGCGACGGTTATCGGCCTACGATCGCAGTATCGATGTTCATGTCAGTGCTCTACGGAAAAAACTTGGCCATTTTGATGGCAACATGGAGCGGATCAGAACGATTCGTGGCGTCGGCTACCTCTATTCCCTGCTGGAAAGTTAAGCTTGATGCGAAGTCTATTTTTGAAAATTTTTCTTTATTTTCTGCTGATAATTCTGCTGGTTTCATCAGCGGTCATAGTCCTGACTTATTTTCGCGACCAGGAATTTCCACCATTGGCTCAACAGAATTTTGCTCGTCAGGCTGTTGCAGAGTATGGGCGAAAAGCAAGCAGAGCCTTTGAAGATGATGGGGTTGAAAAGGTCGACGAACTTGCCGATAGATTGTTAGTTAAATCAGGGGTTCATCTCTTCTTATTTGACAATCGTGGTCATCCATTGACAACCCGGAGAGTGCCAAGACGGATACAACATATGACCCAACTCGCGCTGCAGACCGGTGAAGTTGTGTTCCCAATGATGGGACCTCGTAATGGTCTGGCCAGCGCAGTTCAAAGCCCTTCGGGAAAAACTTATTTTGTCGCTATCAGTCTTCCTGGCCAACCACCATCCAGAAATTTGGTGAAGGCGGTGACCCACGGGTTCCTCGGCTGGAGACTGCTGATCTTATTGGCAATAACAGCTGTCGTCTGTTTTCTCCTGGCACGCTCTTTGACTTCACCGATTGGTCGTTTGCGTCGGGCGACCCGCAAATTTGCAGCTGGAGACCTGTCAGTTCGGATTGGAGATCAGGTTAAGGGGAAAAATGAACTTTCTGAACTGGCTCGTGATTTTGATGATATGGCTGGAAAAATTGAAGCTTTAGTCGAAGTACAGAAAAATTTATTGCGGGATATATCTCACGAATTACGCTCTCCCCTGGCGCGGCTGGGCATTGCTTTAGAATTGGCACGGCAGCAGGAAAGTTCTACGGCACAGAATAAATCACTTAATCGGATTGAGCTGGAAGCGGAGCGGATGAATACGATGATTGGGCAACTTCTCAACCTGACTCGACTGGAAAGCGGTGTCAGTGATGAGCCCTTTCAAGAATTCGATCTGCGAGAGTTGCTTGAAAATTTGGTTGCGGATGCCAACTACGAAGCGGAAACACGCCAATGCACAGTTGTTTATAAAGCTCCTGATAACGGTATGTATTTTGGCTCACGCACCTTGCTGGATCAAGCATTAGAAAACGTAATCCGCAATGCTGTAAAATATACCGGGGATAACAGCATCATATCGGTTGAATTAATAAGAACAGTAGAACAATTGACGATTCAAGTTGCTGATCAAGGATCAGGAGTCCCCGATGAAGCATTAGTGAAATTATTTGAACCTTTTTATCGCGTCGCCGCTGCACGGGATCGCCAAAGTGGTGGCACCGGGATTGGTTTGGCAATTGCCGAGCGGGCAGTTAAGTTACACTCTGGAACCATCTCAGCAAGCAATCTTTCTAGAGGCGGATTGCTGATAGAAATCACCCTGCCAATAAAAAATTAGGAGTATTTCAAGCGGTACTTTAAGAGGTTGCCCGATTTTCTTCTTTCAGGTTATGATGGTCGGGTCAATCAAGAAGGAGAGATCACATGGATGTGTTTTATTTGCTGGGAATTGTTGTTGTCTGGTACGCATTGAACCGCTGGATTTTGCCACGGATGGGAATTCAGACATGAATGTCCGGTAGCTGTGAGCTTCCGCGTGACGGCAAGCAAAATACTGACTCAGGTAATTCTGGCGTGAGTGAAGAAAAATAAGGGTTAAAAGAGGTCGCTTGAAGAAGCGGCCTTTTTTTGTCGGTAGACGCCCTGTCACTCCTGAGAGGTTGTCTGCCATTGTCGACCATCGTGAGACATTACCAGCACTGGCAGGAGTCAATGACATAGATCTACCCTGCTCCGAAAACCAGCCGCAAAACTAACGGAGAAACATGCTACGAATTGTCATCACTGGTGCAGAATCAGCAGGAAAAAGTAGCCTCACTCAACATCTGGGGGAAGTTTTTGGTCTGCCCTATGCGCTGGAATATGCCCGCTACTATCTTGAAAAAAATAGCTCGGAATACGATCTTGAACGATTGAAGAAAATCAGTCGCTTGCATCTGAGCTACCAACAGGAAAAAGTCCCCATCTCTGCACCATGTGGGATTTTTGATACCGATCTGATCAATTACAAAATCTGGGCAGAAGAGGTCTTCGGGTGCTGTCCTGCAGAAATCAAGACCGGGATCGAACAAGAATCCTCCCACGTCTATCTGCTTTGTAAACCAGACCTCCCCTGGAAAGCTGATTCACTACGGGAAAACCCATCCGACTATCAGCGACTTTACCAGCGCCATCGCAACGAAATTATCCGGCTTAATCGCCCCTATGAAGAGATCGAGGGCAGTGGTCAGCAGCGAATGGCTAACGCCGAAGCCGCTCTGTGGCGCCTCTTGGGATAAAAAAAGACGCTCTGTTTTTCTTGAAAAAAGGACAAATAGTTAACTAAGAAAACTCGTCACCATCGCTGTTCCAAGCTCTTTCAAATTAACAACCATAGAGCACCCAATGACATTGAACACGTTCCAATCTGATTTAAGTGGATAATTTGATATAATCAACAGAGACACTAATCATCGACACCACGCAACTGCATCATTTGATCTCATTGGGAAGGATTTCGCCATGCTTAGCGACACTGAAATAGCCCAACACGTTCAGCCCAAACCGATCGGTCAGATTGCCGATCAACTTGGCATTGATAAATCTGACCTTCTTCCTTACGGTCGGGAGATGGCCAAGGTTCACATCAATGCCTTACAGCGGCCAAGCAGTAAAAAGGGGCACTTGGTTCTCATCTCAGCAACCACCCCAACTGCTTCCGGCGAAGGCAAAACTACGACCACAATTGGCCTGGGACAAGCCTTGGCCAAACTGGGGAAATCAGTCTGCCTGGCATTGCGCGAACCGTCCCTCGGCCCCTGTCTGGGAATGAAAGGTGGTGCAACGGGTGGAGGCTACAGCCAAATTCTTCCAGCAGATCGAATCAACCTGCACTTTACCGGCGATTTTCACGCCATCACCAGTGCCAATAACCTGCTTTCAGCGGTCATCGACAACCATATCTATCATGGCAACACATTGAACATCGATCCCCGCCGGGTGCTCTGGCGCCGGGTGATCGATATGAACGACCGCAGTCTACGGCACATCATTCTGGGTTTGGGTGGAAAACTGCAAGGTATTCCACGGGAAGGTGGATTCGACATTACTGCCGCGTCCGAAGTGATGGCGATACTCTGTCTGGCGTCCAACTTGGATGATTTTTACCAACGTCTCGAAAACACCCTGGTCGCCTTCACTTATAGTGGTGAGCCGGTTTTTGCAAGACAACTGCAGGTGACCGGCGCCATGCTTGCCCTGCTACGTGATGCTATTCATCCCAATCTGGTACAGAGTCTGGAAGGAGTCCCGACATTTGTTCATGGTGGCCCCTTTGCCAATATCGCTCACGGCTGTAACAGCCTGCTGGCGACCCGAATGGCTCAGCACTATGCCGACTGGACCATCACCGAGGCGGGTTTCGGCTTTGACCTGGGAGCGGAAAAGTTTTTTGATATTAAGTGCCGATCAGGTGGCCTTGACCCGCAGGCGGTCGTGTTGGTCACCACTACCAGAGCGTTGAAATTGCATGGTGGAAAAATGAAAGACCAGCTTGGTCACAAGGATCTAGTGGCTTTACGCAAAGGATTAGCCAATCTCGACAAACATATTGAGAACGTACGTAAGTTCAACAAACAGCCGGTTGTTGCCCTTAACCGTTTTTCTGGCGATAATACGGCGGAGTTAGAGGGGGTCAAAGCCCACTGTCAGAAACTGAACACCCCCTTTGCTGTTTGTGATCATTACGCTACCGGGGGTGAAGGAGCGACTGAACTCGCTGAGCAGGTGATGCAAGTCGCCAGCCAGAGTCAACCCTATCAGCCGCTGTACCCTCTCGATCTGCCGATTGAAGAGAAGGTGAGAATCATTTGTCGGGAGATGTACGGCGCTGACGATGTCGCTTTTACCAAACAAGCCGCCAAAGATTTGCGGCAGGTGCAACAACTCGGGTTCGACCAGCTGCCAGTCTGTATTGCCAAAGCTCCCGGCTCACTATCAGACGATCCCAACTTAATCGGTCGACCACGCCATTTTGATATTACCGTGCGTGGCATCCAGATCAATTCTGGGGCTGGTTTCCTCGTGGTTCTCACCGGGGATATATTGCGGATGCCGGGATTGCCGAAACAACCGAGTGCTGAACGTTGGCAGTTACGGGAAGATGGTTCTATTTTCGGGCTGGACTAAAAGCGATAATAAGATGAAGCATGGGGTATTGAATCGAGTTCTGCATTTGAGAGGGCAAGCTATAAATAGGGTGAGAATAACCGGCAAAAAGAATCTCGCAACCGTAGTGGTAATGAACGTTTATCCATTTCTTCAAGAGAAATCTCACGCGCCTGTTCGCGAGAGTGATCGAAATGGTGCGTCAACTCTGTGACTGTTTCAGGATCAAAAACCTCCACATTAAATTCAAAATTCAAACGTAAACTACGCGGATCCATATTAGCAGACCCGATTAGAGCATATTTGTCATCAACCAACAGGAGTTTACTATGGATAAACGGAGGCGGTTGAAAGTAAATATGGGTATTATGTTCAAGTAACTCAAACAGCAATGCATTCGAAGCCCAGGCAACATAAGGAAGATTGTTTTTCCCCGGGATAAGAATGTCAACCCGTACACCACGTAGCGCAGCGGTATTGATAGCGGCTAGTTGTGCGCGATTAGGAATAAAATAGGGGGTCATGATCCTGATATGAGACTTTGCACAAGCTAGAGCCCCGAGCAGAATCCAGTTGAGGGTTTCATGGAGTTCATTGGGGCCAGCACTGATCCCACGGCAACAGGCTTTTCCTGCGATCGGCGGAGTTGGCCAGTCGCGTGGCTCCCGGGTTTCTTTGGTAGCAAAGTGCCAGTCTTCCATAAAGGCATCGCGTAACTGCTCGCAAATTGGACCCTCCAGGCGAAAATGAATATCAACCACCCGACGTGGATTCCTTTTATCCAGTGCCATATGGCGATCACGGATATTCATTCCTCCAGTAAAACTAGATTGGTTATCAACAATTAATAGCTTACGATGGTTCCGTAAATTAAAGTAAAAACTTCCCAGCAAGGTCAGTGGCAAAAAAGTGCTTGATTTGACTTTGGTTCCACGAAATTTATAGCGAATTTTTCTGAATGAATAGAGTTCGCCGAAAGCGTCTACCAAAACCCTGACGTCGGCACCCCTTTCTGCCGCAGCAATCAACTCCTGAGCAAACTGCTGCCCAATCTGGTCTGATTTTAATATGTAGCTGGATAAAAAAACTGATTCCTGCGCCGCTTTTATAGCTTCCAACATGGCCGGGTAGGCTTGTTCACCATTGTAGAGAACCGTAATTTTATTGCCAAAAGTCAGGGGACGACGAGTCACAGCATCAGAAAGTTTAATCAGGGTTTGACTGGTACTACTGCTTGGAAAGTGGTCAATATCTTTTGAGCGAGGGGGTTGGTCGACATGGAGCCAGTGCATCCCCCGACCACGTTCCTGAAGCTCTCGGGATCGGGTTCGGATTCGATTGACACCCAACAACCAGTAAAGGAGAGCACCAATGCCAGGAATAGCCAGACAGGTAATAATCCAGCCAACGGCGGCTCGAGGATCACGTTTGGTGAGCAGTGCATGTCCGGCGGTCAGAAATGAAAATATCCAGAGGGTGGACAGCAACAGAGTCAGCACGATATCTCCCGGAGGATGAGTATGGTTTAAGCCTGAATTCTTAGCGTAGTGACGTCCCACAACGAGGACAGGTCAAAACCGTATTGGTCGAAATTTTCTCCCCGCAGGTTGGACAGTTGAACCAATGGTGGCAAAAACGACATTGTTGTTCGGAGAGCCCCTGTTTTTTTTTACATTTTGGACAGCGGCGATACATTTTTCGACCGTTTAAGTAATCCTCAAAAAACAAACCACACCGGGGACATTCTGTCGCCCCTGGTTTGATAGTCGCCCCGCAACCAGGTATTGGGCATTTAAAGACCGTTTTACAGTGGCTGCACCAGTATTCGCCCTTAAGGGGCTCCTCACACTTTTGACATCGTTTAATAGCCATCACTCGCTCCAGTAACTATTAACTTGAAATTATAGTCTTTATAGAAGGTTTATATCATAGTCGACAAACTCAGGATTGCCAAGGGAAAGGCTTCTAATCCACAGAATCACGCTTCAACCAATGACTGAATTCTGTCTCTGCCTGGTCTGCATCACCAAAGTTTAATTCAAGTAAACGGCGTAAATGCCCCATGCTTTCAGCATTTTCCGAGGTAAAAATAAAACCGTAAAATTTTCCGCGTTGATGAATCAACTCGCCGATAAAATCCATCCGCGTCGAAGATTCTGGAAGATAAATATGCAAAGGAGTCTGACTCCCAAGGGTGAGTGAAAGATTACGTTCAGATTTGAACAATGCCCCCTGAAGAGCCAGATCAACCAAGTCACAGCGATAAGCGTTGTTTTCAATAGTGATATCTGCTTCGGTACGAAAATTAATCCGCCGGTAGTTGCGTTGTTCTGTCATCACACAGCTCCTTTTGTCCCCCGCCGACCAAACTGCCCGCCCATCCTGTGGCTACCATTGTAACAGGAAATTGAGCCTTTGCTGTTTTTTGCAAACTCTTTGATGTTAGCAAGAGTTTATTTTAGGATTGTCTCTTGCGGTTGGTCGGCTGTCAGGGTTACATTGTCTTAAGAATTTTAAATCTGAACCATCAGCAAATATATATGGGGTTATTTTTATGTTTCAACCTGCAAAATATATCAATCGAATTGTTTTAGTCCTGCTACTCACATTATTGTCCGCCAGTGCCTGGAGCAAAGAGGTTGATTCCTTTGATACCAACCGAGCCCGGTTGCTTGGACATATGCTGCAACAACAGCTCAGTGGTAAACATTACAGTCGGAAGCCTACCGATGACGCTTTGTCGCGTGCAGCCTTTGATCTCTACCTGAAACAACTTGATTTTCAGAAACGTTTCCTCTGGCAGGAAGATGTTTCCAAACTGAATCAATTCAAAAACCAGATTGATGACGCTATCCGCCGGGGACGCTTAGAATTACCACTTCTCGGGAGGGATCTTCTTAACCAGCGAATCTCTCAGGTGCAAAGTATTGTTACAGAGCTTTTACAAGCGAAAATCAATCCAACGGTGAGTGAAAGTGTGGAAACTGATCCAGAAAAATTGGACTATGTAACCAACCTAGCAGAATTTCATGAACGTTGGCGGAAAATCATCAAAGCACAAACTCTGGGTGGTTATATCAACCTGCGTGAGGATGATATTGGTGTCGATGATGATGGCTCATTGTTACCTGTTGATCCAGAGATGGAAGCAGAGCTGTTACTGCAAGCCAAAGAGAAAGTTGGTAAAACAACCCATAACCGGCTCAAACGGATGCGCGAAGAAACCCCCCAGGATCACTATGATCGTTACCTGAATGCTATTTCCCACGCGTTTGATCCCCATACCAGCTATTTGCCACCGACCACAAAGGAAGATTTCGATATTCAGATGAGCGGATCTCTGGAAGGAATTGGGGCGACACTGCGCGAAGATGATGGCTATATCAAGGTGGTGCGGGTAATCCCTGGCAGTGCTGCGGCGCGCCAAGGGCAGTTGGAAGCAGATGATATCATTCTTAAGGTTGCGGAAGGATCAGCCGACGCTGTTGATATTACCGATACCCGAATTCGTGATGCCGTTGCGCTGATCCGGGGCAAAAAGGGAACCGAGGTTCAGCTGACAGTGAAAAAAACCGATGGGCGGCAGCAGATTATTCCAATTATTCGTGACGTGGTAGAAATTGCAGAAACTTTTGTCAAGGGAACCACGGTTAAAGATGAAAAAAGCGGTCAGACCTTTGGTTACATCAAAATCCCATCTTTTTATCGCGATTACAGTGGAAAAACCAACCGGAATTGTACCGATGACTTACGCAACGAACTAAAAAAACAAGGTAAAGAAAATATTTCAGGATTGATTCTTGATCTGCGTAATAACGGTGGCGGCTCGTTATCCGATGCTGTCAGCGCAACAGGACTCTTTATCAAGACTGGACCTATCGTCCAGATTCGTAGTGGCTCTGGAAAAATCCGGGTCATGAGTGATGATGATCGTTCGGTAGAATACTCTGGACCAATGATTGTGCTGGTGAACCGTTTCAGCGCCTCAGCTTCGGAAATTCTGGCAGGTGCTCTCCAGGACTACGGTCGCGCCTTGATCGTCGGTGATGAGCATACTCACGGCAAAGGAACGGTTCAAGCCCTGCTTGATCTGGATCGTTTTGTCAACTTGCGAGGGATGGAAAAATATATGCCTCTGGGTGCGGTCAAAGTGACAATCCAGAAATTTTATCGAATCAGCGGCGAATCAACCCAGGAAAAAGGGGTCAGCCCTGATATTGTCCTCCCCTCCCGCCTGGATGGCTTGGAGAGTGGCGAAAAGTATCTGGATAATGCCTTACCCTGGGATCATATTGCCTCGGTGGATTACCAACGTTGGAAAAACTCACCTGAAAATATTATCGAGCTACAACAGCTGAGTAGCACCCGGGTTAAGCAGGACAAAGATTTTCAAGAAATTATCTCTGATGCTGATAATGCCAAAAAAAGACGCGAAGAAACCCAGCAATCATTATTACTGAAGGATATGCTGGCAGAACGTGATCAACTCCGTGATGAGCGGGAACGAATGGCTCCACATGGATTAATGGCAGTAGAGACCGACAAAAAGAAGGAACAGTCTTTAGATGAAAAAATTGCTGATGATCCCTATGTTGAAGAGGGAATTATTTTACTGCAGGAACTGATTGGATTTTCCAGTTAGTTTCCAAGCTAAGATTTAGGAGGTGTAAACAAGATGGTGTAACTGCGCATCAGAATTTATCCTGGTTTCAAAGGAATTGATGATGAGCAGAGCAAAACACCCGATGATAGTCAATTGCAAGCATTAAGCCAAAGAGCTTGCCAAAAATGTTAAATCTCAAAAAGATCTGTCTGATTTTACCAGCCAGTTAGTCAAGATGACCGTTGACCCTACCTTGAATTCCGAGATGGAAGAATATCTCGGATATGTCAAGAATTCTCCCTAAGGGGACAAGTCGGGCAACAACAGAAATGGACATAGCCGTAAATACCTCGTGATCGTAATGGCCATTTCGATCCTCAATTACTTTTTGTTACTTCTGATCCCACATCTATATTTCTATTTAGGTATCAGCAGAACTCCTCTTGTTTGCAGTTGGATTCTGACCAATATATTTCAGAGAATAACGACCCTCATCCCCGGTAAAAGGGAGTAGTAACAATTTTAGTAGTGTGACCTGCTCTGCTTTGCGGAATTGAGAGAGTCCAATTGTCATCAACTCATGTCCTGCTGCCGGTTGCGCCCGATAAGTTCCGAACAGTCGATCCCACCAGGGAAAATTGAAGCCAAAGTTACTGTTGGTCTCCCGGATCAGGACCGAATGGTGAACCCGGTGCATATCGGGAGTGACGGTGAATAATCTCAAAATACGATCAACTTTTTCCGGCAGATAAATATTGCCATGGTTGAACATCGCCGTTGCATTAAGGGTGATTTCAAAAATAAAAACAGCAATAACCGGGATACCAAGTGCCGCAACCACGGTCATTTTTATCCCCATCGAGATGAGGATTTCCAGCGGATGAAAACGGAGTCCGCTGGAGGCATCAAGATCCAGATCGGCATGATGAACCATGTGGAGTCGCCAGAGAACCGGAGTTGCATGAAACATCAGATGCTGCAGATAGACCACCAGATCCAGAAGCAAAATTGACAGAGGAATTGTCAGCCATGGTGAAAGATCATAACTATTGAATAATCCCCAACCTTTGGCTGCTGCTGCAACGGCAACTCCGATTGCCGCGACCGGCACGGTTAGTTTGAGCAACAAGCTGCTGAGGAAAATAATGCCGAGATTATTAAACCAGCGCACCTTTTTTGCTACTGTTAATGGTCGGCGTGCCACCTTGATTTCTGCATAACCCACCAGAATCAGTACCGTGAAAAAGAATATGCTGCGGATCAACCCTTCGTATGCCATGAAGTTGCCTCTCTCAGATCTATTTTACCAGCCTACCATATTTCTCGGTTAATTGATTTTTACCGAGCGTAATCTTAATGCATTAGTGATAACCGAGACGGAACTTAAACTCATGGCTGCCGCGGCAATAATCGGGCTGAGAGTGATACCGAACATCGGGTAGAGAACTCCGGCAGCTAGTGGTACGCCAAGTGAGTTGTAGATGAAGGCAAAGAACAGATTCTGGCGGATGTTGGCCATGGTTGCGCGGCTCAATTTCAATGCCCGGATAATTCCGGTCAGATCACCTTTAACCAGTGTCACTCCCGCAGATTCCATTGCCACATCGGTGCCGGTTCCCATGGCGATTCCGACTTCAGCCTGAGCCAGTGCCGGAGCATCGTTGATGCCGTCACCCGCCATCGCGACCAGCTCTCCAGCTTTCTGAAACTTTTTCACTGCTTCCGCTTTTCCATCGGGGAGAACGTCGGCGATCACTTCATCGATGGCAAGTTTTTTTCCAACAGCTTCGGCGGTTGCCCGATTGTCCCCCGTGAGCATGACAACTTTTATCCCTTCAGCATGAAGCTGCTTAATCGCCTGTGGTGTGGTCTCTTTGATCGGATCAGAAACTGCCAGCAGTCCGGCAAACTGTCCGTCGATGGCGACAAACATTACCGTTTGACCTTCGCTCTGCAGTTCGTTAGCTTGTGTGAGTAACGGTTGTGGATCGATGGAAAAATCTGCCAACAGTGGCCGGTTTCCCAGCACAACTTTCTTATTGTTAACCAGCCCGGAAACACCTTTGCCGGTATGAGAGGTGAAATCTGTGGCGTTGGTCAGGGTGAGCTCTTGCTCGGTCGCCTCATCAACCAGCGCTGCTGCCAGGGGATGCTCACTTCCTTTTTCGAGGCTGGCGGCAAATGTGAGTAATTGACTTTCACTGCTATCTTCAACCGGAATAATCCCGGTCAATTTCGGCTTGCCAAGGGTTAAGGTGCCGGTTTTATCAACCACCAGGGTGGTCACTTTTCGCAGCGTTTCAATCGCTTCAGCGTTTTTGAACAGGACACCCAGACCAGCTCCTTTACCGGTTGCGACCATGATCGACATCGGGGTTGCCAGTCCAAGAGCACAGGGACAGGCGATAATCAACACCGAAACTGCGGCAATCAATGCATAAGCGAGTTGCGGTTCGGGACCGACGAAGAACCAGATGACAAATGCGAGGATGGCGATGGTGATGACTGCCGGGACAAAGTATCCGGCCACTTGATCGGCCAGTTTTTGAATCGGTGCCCGGCTGCGCTGCGCATCTGCAACCATCTGGACAATCTGTGACAGTAAAGTGTCACTGCCGACTTTTTCAGCTTTCATAATCAGTGAGCCAGTCGAATTGACGGTGGCACCGATCAATTTATCCCCCGCTTGTTTACTGACCGGCAACGGCTCGCCGGAGATCATCGATTCATCAATCGAACTGGTCCCTTCGATCACGATCCCGTCAACCGGGACTTTTTCACCAGGACGGATCCGTAAGCGATCACCAACCGTGACATGTTCAAGGGGGATGTCCTCTTCGCTCCCATCAGCATTGATTTTTCGGGCTGTTTTCGGGGCTAAACCCAACAGCGCCTTGATTGCTGCGCCGGTCTGGCTACGGGCACGTAATTCCATCACCTGACCGAGGAGAATCAGGGTGACGATGACTGCCGCTGCTTCAAAATAGACACCGACAGAGCCGTCTGAACTGCGCATTGCCGCAGGAAAGATCTCGGGAAAGAGGACCGCAATCAGACTGTAGCCGTAAGCCATCGAAACGCCAAGTCCGATCAGGGTAAACATATTGAGACTTTTATTGATGACCGACTGAACGGCACGGACATAAAACGTCCAGCCCGCCCAGAGAATCACCGGAGTCGACAGAGCCATCTCGGTCCAGCCAAGAGTCTTTGCCGAGGCGATATTTTCAATCAGCTGACCCCCCGGTAATATGCCACGCATGGCGATAATGACGAGCGGAATCGAAAGAATTGCTGAAAAGACAAAGCGTTTCCACATGTAGATGTATTCCGAATTATCTTCCTCATCGAGAGTGATAACGACACTTTCGAGAGCCATGCCACATTTGGGGCAGCTGCCGGGAGTGTCCAGCACCACTTCCGGGTGCATCGGGCAAGTATATTCAGTTCGGGTCTGCGGCAGCGGCGAAAGGGGCTCCAGAGCCATACCACATTTCGGGCAGGACCCCGATCCGATCTGTTCCACCTCAAGGTGCATCGGGCAGATGTAGGTTGCCCCCTGTTCTGCCGCAGTCGGTGGTGCCGGTTCCGCTTTCTCACCAGTATAGGCATCAGGGTCGTTTTTGAACTTTGTCAGACATTTATCGCTGCAAAAATAGAACGATTCTCCTTCATGCTCGTGGTGTTTGTAGGCACTTTCATCTTCGGTTTTCATCCCGCAGACGGGGTCGACATAGAGTTTAACGTCTGTTGTGTGGTGACACTCTTCTGTATGTTGATGCATAACCCTGCTCCTTACCGGTGGGGTTCCTGTTTCTTTATTGTTTGGTTATCTCTTGTTGTTTGTTTTCTGTTTCTACCTCCACTTTTTTATGGCGATGTCCACCGCAGCAGCCGCCTCGGCGCATCATCATGAAAAACAGTCCACCGATAAAAGCGTACCAAAGTATATCTGATAGTGTCAGGTTCATGATTGACTCCTTTACACCTGGATCGGTGAGTGGGAGGCGAAAAAAGAGTGCAAGCGCTTGGATTGAATAAGTGTCGCAAAAATTTTAGCTGCACCCAAAGGTTCAGCGGCGATTTTTGAGGCGCTTAGGCAATTCAATGGCTGGTGCTATTATTCGTCTATCCACTCACTGATTCAGGTTACAGTTAAGAGTGATCGCTATCTGCAACCACTTTTGTTTTGAATATCAAGTTTTTCCCCTTGATGTCTCTACTCTAAACTCTGTACCCAACTATAGAGTCAAGAGAAAAGTTTACTTATTTTGTCATGTTTTAATTGTTTGGTTGATTATTTCCTTCTCCCCGGGGGAGAAGGTGCCCGATAGGGCGGATGAGGGGAGGTTGTCGCTGATGTTTTCCCTCACCCGGAGGGAGAGGAAATGTTTTTGATCTAGTTTGGAAATGGTTCAAGGGTTGCTGAGGGAAAGGGAGAGAGTCAGCTCTCGGTTGTCTTGGTTGAGTTCAGTTCCTGCAAGATTCCGCATTGCTCTGCTGAATTAGCACCATTGCAGCGCTGTCTGAGGGATTCTAACTGTTGCTTTAAATATTCAAGCTCAGAAATATGTTCAACGAGTTGGTTGATGTGGGTATCAAGCAGTTCACTCACTTCGGTGCAATCTTCCTCTGGTGTGTTTCGCAGATGGAGCAGCCGTTTGATTTCGGTAAGCGACATATCCAGAGAGCGGCAGCGGCGGACAAACAGGAGCTGTTCGACATGATTCTGATTATAAAATCGGTAGTTATTCTCGGCACCGCGCAGTGGTAGAGGGATTATTCCCTCTTTTTCATAAAAGCGGATTGTTTCTACCGAGCAACCGGTCTGTTTGGCCAGTTCACCAATTTTCATATGATCCCGCATGATTAAATTTCTTTCCGAAAAAATTATTACCCTCTTGACCCTATAGTAGCTTCAGGGTGTTTCCTTGTCAAATAAGGCAATGCAAAATAACCCAAGGGAGTCATCTATGAGTGAATGTTCAAGCCAAGGTTGTGGTTGCTCGGGAACTGTCCAGATGCCAACCAATTGGTGGCCGATGGTTTTCTCCGGTATCGCGGCAACGGCTGCCGAAGCGATCCATTGGTTGAATGGCGGATTTCATTGGAGCGTCGCAGTTCTGGCAATTCTGGCAATTTTAACCAGTGGTCTGCCCACCTATAAAAAGGGGCTTATCGCCCTACGCAACTTCAATCTGAACATGAATGCCCTGATGGCGATTGCGGTCACGGGAGCGATGCTGATCGGGCAGTGGCCGGAAGCTGCGATGGTGATGTTTCTGTTTGCTCTGGCAGAGGTTATCGAAGCAAAATCACTGGATCGGGCCCGGAATGCGATTCGTGGGTTGATGGATTTGACTCCGGAGAGGGCGACCGTTCTCCAGAACGATGGGCAGTGGATCGATGTTCCCGCAGCCAGTGTTGTTCTTGATGCCCGGGTGCGGGTTAAACCCGGTGAGCAGATTGCCCTGGATGGGGTGGTCGTCTCGGGTTTTTCTACCATCAATCAGGCGCCGATCACCGGTGAAAGTTTACCGGTCGAAAAAGGGGTAAATGATCCGGTTTTTGCCGGGACAATTAATCAATCCGGTTCGTTGGAATACCGGGTGACGGGACTCGCCGCGAATACAACTCTGGCGAAGATAATTCATACCGTAGAAGCTGCGCAGGGAAACCGGGCTCCGACACAGCGATTTGTTGACCGGTTCGCCCAGGTTTATACCCCGGCAGTCTGTATCACTGCTCTCCTCATGGCACTGATACCACCGCTGTTTTTTGCTGCAGATTGGCTGGAGTGGATCTACCGCGCCCTGGTCTTATTGGTGGTTGCCTGCCCCTGTGCGCTGGTTATTTCAACCCCGGTGACGGTTGTCAGTGGCTTGGCAACAGCAGCCCGCAAGGGAATTTTAATCAAAGGGGGTGTCTATCTGGAGCGGGGGCGTAAATTGACGGTACTGGCTCTGGACAAGACCGGAACCCTCACTTCCGGAAAACCGCAACAGACCGATTTTATCGATTTTACCGGGGGTGGATCGCTGGTCCCTTCTCTCGCCGTCAGTTTGGCCAGCCGCTCCGATCATCCGGTTTCACAGGCAATTGCCCGTGCCGAGCAGCAAGCGGAACTGCAGATTGAGGAAATTGCCGATTTTATAGCGATCCCGGGACGTGGTGTGAGCGGGAAAATCGGTGATCAGTTGTATTATCTGGGCAACCATCGGCTGATCAATGAACTTGGTTTGCTGACCGCTACTCTGGAAGAACAGCTGGACAGATTGGAACAACAGGGGAAAACGGTGGTTCTCCTCGCCACGAAAACGGAGATTCTAGGGCTTTTTGCTGTCGCTGACACAATCAGAGAAACCAGTTATCAGGCGGTTGCAGAACTGCACCATCTGGGAGTGAGGACCATGATCCTGACCGGTGATAATCCCCATACAGCCAGTGCCATTGCGCAACAGGTTGGGATTGATGAAGCGCACGGCAATCAGTTGCCGGAAGATAAGCTGAAAACCATCGAATCGCTCCTCGCGCTGAACAATACCGTCGGGATGGTTGGTGATGGGATCAATGATGCCCCAGCGTTAGCCCGTGCCGATATTGGTTTTGCCATGGGTGCTGCCGGAACAGATACCGCAATCGAAACCGCTGATGTTGCCCTGATGGACGATGATCTGCGCAAGCTCCCGACCTTTATCCGTCTATCACGAGCAACTTCAGCAATTTTGATCCAGAACATTGCTTTTGCCCTCGGCGTCAAGGCAATCTTCATCGCCCTCACCTTTACCGGAGATGTGACGATGTGGATGGCGGTCTTCGCTGATATGGGTACCAGCTTGCTGGTGGTGTTTAACGGACTGCGGTTGCTGCGTAAGTAATGGACACTGCATGGTTCTATTATGTGCCTCCATCATTGGTTGTAAACCCAAAAACTACTCGCTGGTCGATCTGGACTCAACGCCCCTTCCTGAATCATTGGGAAGGGGTAAAAAAATAAATATTTAACCCCTTGACTCTGTAGTGTGCTTTAAGGTTTAGAATGAGGATAGATTAGGTCATAAATCAGAGAAAAAGGAGTTGTTATGAATGGATTGACAATTGGTAAAGTGGCTAAAAGTGCAGGGTTGGGGATTGAAACAGTCCGTTTTTATGAGCGGGAAGGGTTGATAACCCCCCTCGCTAGGAGCAAGTCCAATTATCGTCTTTATGCCGATGCTGGGATAACCCGACTCCGTTTTATCAAGCGGGCCAAAGCTCTGGGGTTCAGCCTGCGAGAAATTAAAGAATTACTATTCCTGCGCACTGACCCTGATGCGACCAAAGAAGATGTGAAGGAACAGATCGAAGAGAAGATCGATGATATCAAGCGTCGGATCAAAGATTTAAAAAAAATCCAGAAGACTCTTGAAACTCTCGATGCCTGTTGTGATGGGGATGGCTCTGCCGATGAGTGTCCGATTCTTGAGGCACTTGAAGGGACCGAACTGTTGGAAAGTAAAAGTTATTCAAAACAAAAACCCCATTAGCCCCCAAACGGGGCAGGAGATTTAGAATGTCATACTACTTTAATAAAATAACTAACCTGGAATTTGAAGAAGCGATCACCGTGGTCACCACTGAGTTGGGGAAAGAGGGCTTTGGTGTCCTCTCCGAAATCGATTTACAGGGAAAGATCAAAGAGAAACTCAATAAAGATATTCCCCGCTATAAAATTCTTGGCGCCTGCAATCCGGGTTTTGCCTTTGAAGCCCTACAGGCAGAACCCCATATCGGCACCATGCTCCCCTGCAACGTTATTATTCGGGAAGTGGATGACGGCAAGGTAGAAGTTTCAGCAATCAACCCAGTCGATTCGATGCAGGCGGTTGGCAATCCCGCTTTGCAGGAGACTGCCGGGTTGATTCAGGCAAAATTGAAAAAAGTTATTGCTGCAATTTGAGACGGTTGTGCGCAGAAGAACTGCAGCTGAGATGCTGACGATATTTCATAGCCAGTCGGATCCATTTAGAAAGGTTTTCTGACATGCCTGCTGATTTTTCAACTTCGTCTGAGCGCCCACACATTTTGATCGTTGGTGGTGGCTTTGCCGGGTTACAATGTGCCAAAGGGCTGGCGACTGTCGCTGCCAATATTACCCTTTTTGATCGACATAATTATCATCTTTTTCAGCCGCTTCTTTATCAGGTGGCAACAGCAGTCTTGTCCCCTGCTGATATTGCTGCCCCGATTCGCAAAATCCTCCGCAAACAACAGAATGT
>JASFYS010000019.1:0-10611 GCA_045047095.1 Desulfuromusa sp.
AATTGGTGGGTCGGATGGAATTGGTGGGTCGGATGGAATTGGTGGGTCGGATGGAATTGGTGGGTCGGATGGACCTGGTGGGTCGGATGGACCTGGTGGCGGTGGTGGAATCTTCTAGGTTAAACTACTGCTAGTGATTAAAAAAGGCTTCGGATTTCCGAAGCCTTTTTTAATGCGCTCAGGGTAAATTTTACTTATAAAACCGCTTTTAAATATTCCTTGGTAACATTTTGTTTCTGCTTAGCCACCGCCTTCGGGTCAACTTCGACAAACTTTTCGTCCGGGGTCACTTTAAACAGTGGCTGTCCTTTTTGAACGATAGTCCCATCACCACCTTCAATAATGATTTTGTCAATGGTGCCAGAAAATGTAGCAGGAACCTTGTTGAACATTTTCATGACTTCAAGAATGAACAGTGGTTGGCCTTTGTCAAAGTGCATCCCTTCAGTAATGAATGGTGGCAAACCAGGGGCTTCCTGAGCGTAATACATCCCGCCTCCCGGGGTGACAACCTCGTCTGCCTTGGTTGTAGGTGGTGGAACTAGAATCTTTTTCATTGCGGCTTGTAATTCCGGGTCATGCAAGTATTCAGGAATGGTGACTTCCAGGTCATCCTCAACTTTAAAATCAAAGAAGTCTGTCTGTTCAGCAATCATGCAGAGTAACCCAAGGAGTTCATTGCCAATTTCATAACCAGCATGTGCCGACTGAATTTGAGCCCAGGTTTCTGGGTCATAACCCCCCTGGGGTTTAGATTGACTGAGAATGGCATTCAATTTAACAAAATCTTCTTTGTTGATAGAAAATTTACTGCGCAATTCTGCGTAGAATGCCAGGGCATTGTTCAGCAGGTCACGATCATGGGTCCAAATGACTTCAGCAGAGGGAGCCTCCTTTCGCCAAGTCATATTCAAGTATTCATAGGTGTCTTGAAGGATAATCAATGGATTGCACAGCCAGATTACTTTGCCCTTTTCAATTTTGAATTTCAGCCGGTTGAGGCTTAACCAGCCAGACAACAGATGTGGATCATTCAGTAGTTTTTCCATCGGTCGGGTGAGCAATGTCCCTTTGCGATCCAGGGTCTCAGAGCCAGCTTTGGCTGCATCGGCGTCGTCTGCATAGAGCTGAGCGTAATGTTTTTTCATTGAGAGAAAGGCGTAGACAATATCAAGTTTCTGCGCTTCTTCTTTCAGTTTACCAACCAGGGTCAGGTAGGGAACAACAAAGCGGGTGGTCGGTTTGGCCATGATGTTGTTGCCGATAAACCAGTTAACCAAACCGTAGTGGAATCCCAGGTTGGTTGCTAGATTGCTGCCACGCAAAACCGTACTGCGCAAAACCGTTGCGAGTTTCTCATAGCTGCTATCCCGATCTTCACCTTTGGTCAAGAGCAGGGCGATGTTGGAATCATAAGCACCGGCCAGATGGTAACGCATGAACAGGTTGGTGTCGGGATTTAGGGTACAGATTCCTTGGTCATCGCGGATCTCGCCTTCGATTGGTTTTGACCAGTAGCGAATGTATCCACCGGCACTCGGTGAGAGTGAACAGTCGGTTGCATTAAGCCGTGATTCTGCCGCAGCACCAAAACGGGCTATTCTCTCCGGTCTGGGGAGGCGTTCCTTATGGAGTGCTAGTAAAGCCATGGCCTCAACCAACGACTCAACGATGAAGAAATCGTTTTTATCGTTCGGGTTGGTGAATTTAAGACTATAAACGAGTTCTGTCACCCGGTGTTCAACCTGGATCCGAGTATTAACTTCCATAAAATAATGACGAGTGCCATCGACGATGCACTCAAAAGTGGATGCCGAATCAAGGCCAACGGCTTCACCAAAACGCTCTGATTCAGCTTCCATTCGCTTGAGGACTTTGAGATCTGATTCAAGAGCTTGTTGCTGTTTTTTCAGTTTTGCTTTTTTAGCTTTCTCGATTTCACTTTCCAGACTTTCCTGGGTGACGGAAATTTCCAGCAATTTTTGTTCGTGCATCTGTAAAGAACAATCGCGACCGCCAAGAGCAATACTCCATTTTCCATTGCCGAGGAGTTGAATCTCATTATGGCGGGTCTGTTCAATATTCAGTTCCACTAAAATATTTTTGTTATCACCAATACCGTTGGTTTTAACTTCGTTTAAAATCTCGCGCACTAACCCTGGAGCATCAGCAGCAGCCTCTTTGACCTGTTTTTCTGACGGATTTTTGGATGTCAGCAACGAAGCACCGAGGATACGTTGTCCTTTACCACCGCCACCGCTAATGGCCTTCAGACGGATTCGAGCGCTGGGGTAACTTTTAAACATTTCAGCGCATTCGATTTCAACTTGTGCGCAGAGTTCCTCAATGGAAAAGAGATCAATCCCCTTGTCATAAGAGGCAAAGAGAATGATATCAGCAAGCTCTTCGAGTGGGATGTCAGAATTATCGAGAATTTTTTTGTCAGTCTTTAGATCTTCAGCTTTTGCTAACGCAACCAGCTGATCAAAAGTTTTGTGTTTTTTTAGCAGGGTGCGAGCGGTAACATTGTCTATCCCTGGCGTTACAGAGACATCGACCTGCAGTGCGGTACGTTTGGCCTCATCTTTTTTTCCAGCAGCTCGCTGGGTGCCAGAGCAAGGACCGATAAATTTAAGTCCAGCATTTTCCAAAGCTGCTACAAACTCATCATCTTCGGCCATGAAACCATAGCCAGAAAAAACGGCATTGTAGCCATTGTCATTTGCAATATCGATAATTTGTTGAATTCGTTCCACCCGCTCTTCTTTAGAGGCGCCACTGTAGTCCGGAACTCGATGAACCCGACGGGTATCGGTCAACTGGCGCAGTTCTGGAGAGAGGGCGTTGGGATAGACGATAGAATCTTTTTCTGACAGCAGAATGCCGTAATGGCTGATTCCCATCTCGGTGTAAACATCCATTGCTTCTTTGCGGATCGGCCCGCGGCAGACGATAAGTGGGCAGAGGTGTTCACAGGAAAAAGAGCGTACCCATTCGGAGGTCGATAGACCGAGTCGACGGTCTTTGTGGATCAAAGGATTGTTCGTGTAAAAATCAGTATTTTGTGCCATGGTTTTAATCTCCACTTTCTATGTGGTTGAAAATATAATAAAATATATTTCAGACCTCAACAATTAATGAAATTCACGTTGGACACTCTGCCATGCCGATGGCTTGTAGTGGCGCAGGAAAAAGTTGAGGTTTTCACCGAGAACCTTACGCAGGTCAGTCGGCATTACCAGCGAGGAGATCGAGCCAAGAGCCAGACCTTCTTTGGGATTCATTAATTCTTTTTCATAGCGCAGGTTCAGGGCAGCTTCCTCTACTTTGAGCCATTCAGCTGCTTCTTTTTCGGCATCCTTCTTGGCGTCTACACCGTCCATTCCGGCTTTAGTCCGTTCCAGAACCCCTGCAGCAACCCGTTGTTTGATTGCTCCACGAACTTTGCGTACTTCAGATTTGTAGACAAACTCTTTTCCTGCTGGACCCATAACCGCCAGACGGGTTGTTGGCAGCGCCAAGACCAGATCAGCGCCGGTCGGGTAGTTGTTGTAAGACGCATAGGCACCACCATAGGCGTTACGCAGAATTAACAAAATTCTCGGGGTGCGGACATCGACAATGGAATCGAGCATGGTACGCCCAGCCTGTACGATCCCGCGTGCCTCTTGCTCACGTCCCGGCAGGAATCCAGTGGTGTCTTCCATAAAGATCAATGGAATATTATAAATGTTGCAGAAGCGGACAAAGCGGGCAATTTTGACTGCAGAATCACAATCGATCTGCCCCGAAGCGACTGCCGAGTTGTTGGCGACAAAGCCGACAACGTTACCACCTAAGCGACCGAAAGCGGTGATAGCCTCACGGGCACGGGTCGGTTGCATCTCAAAATAATCACCATGATCACAGATTTGCTGGATGATGATCGATACATCAAACGGAGTATTGAACCCGGTTGGTGAGTTGAAGGCTTTCTTCAATAAGGTATTGATTTCCCAGGTTTTTCGATCCAGCGGATCACTGGTTTCCTGGAAAGGTGCCATGGAGTGATTGTTGTCAGGAACGTAGCTGATCAACCGAACCGCAGTGCGCAGTGCTGCTGTTTCGTCAGCAACAGTCAGATCGGTCACTCCCGTTGCGGCATGGACTTTCGGGCCGCCCAGGTCTTCGGGAGTGATATCTTCACCCAGAACCGATTTGACAACACCAGGTCCGGTTAAGCCGAAGAAGGTATCTTCTGGCTGAATAATAAAGCTTCCCTGCCGTGGCAAGTACGAGCCCCCACCTGCGTTGAAGCCGAACATGCACATAACTGTCGGAACGACACCACTGATCTTGCGCAGAGCAGTAAAGGCTTCTGCATAGCCATCAAGGCCACCGACCCCGGCAGGAACAAAAGCACCGGCAGAGTCATTCATGCCAATCAGAGGAAGACCTTTTTCTCCAGCCATGTTCATGAGTCGCGCCAACTTTTGACCGTTGGTGGCATCGATGGAGCCAGCCCGGACAGTAAAATCGTGTCCGTAAAGGGCGACATCACGACCATCGATATTCAAAATGCCGGTGACTAGTGAAGCACCATCCAGATTTTTTCCCCAGTTTTGGAAAAGAATGTTTGGTTCATTGTCGGTCAGAACTTTAATTCGCTCCCAGACCGTCATCCGTTTTTTAAAGTGCTGTTTCTCAATCTGACCAATCGGAACTGATTTGATTGGCCGTTGCATCAGGTCATAACCTTCTTTCATGACCTCTTCATAGGCACCAGTTTGACTCGCAATTTCACCCGGAATAGTAAATTCAACTTCTTCCGTTGTTGCGAGTGGATTTTGCAATGAGGGCTTAATTTTGTTTTTTGACATCTTGGGCATCCCTTTACAAAAAAATAATAAATTTATCCGACTTGGAAGGGTTAGTGGGGGTCAGTCGGACGACATCAACATTCTGTTAAAATTAAGTGGCGTTAAAGTTTTATCAGTTTGAAAAATGTATTAAAACACTGTTTTTTACAGTCGCAAACAAACAAAAAAACGGACAAGTTGTCAAGAAAAATTTTATTTAGGGTAAAAAAATACAGTTTAGGTTTAAAAAATGGAGAATGGTTGTTTTTCTATCAGTCTGCCGAACTATCATAAGCCTCCTCGTTGCGTTTTCTGCCCTTTTTTCGGTTTTTCTGTTGTTTGAACGCTTTCTTAAGTGGTGCAATATCAAAAAGTTCTTTCGCAGCATCTTCCCGCCCAGTCATTTTTAGGGCTTCCAGTATGTCTGATTTTGATTCTGGCCGGTGATAAAGCAGTAGTGCTTTCTGAAGCCGTCTTTCCTTAGCAGCCCGTGGAATATGAATGACTTTGTCGCTGAAAGGGTCTCTGCCGGTGTGGTAAATACAAGTGGAAAGGCTGCCTGGAGTCGGGGTGAAATCCTGAACTTGCTCAACTTTTAACTGGTGTCGTTGCAGGTAAAGGGCGACTTCAACCATATCTTCTAAGGTACAGCCGGGATGATTACTTATAAGATAGGGGACAACTGCCTGGCGTAATCCAAGTTTGTGGCTGTGCTGTCGAAACTGCTCAAGAAATCTGGTGAAAATTTCTGCCCCGGGTTTGCGCATCACACGAGTTACCCTGTCACTGGTTGATTCGGGAGCCACTTTTAACAGACCACTGACATGATGTTGCTGCAAGTCGGAAAAATATTGTTGTTGCATCGGGAGCAAATCATAACGAATTCCAGAGGCAATAAAAGTATGTTTAACTTTTTTGTTTTGGCGAATCATTCCAAGGAGCCGGGTGGCTGGTTGGTCATCAGTTGTTAGATTATTACAGATATCAGGAAACAGGCAGCTGGGACGTTGACAAACTTTTTCGGCCTTGGGGTTGCCACAGCCAAGTCCATACATATTTGCTGTTGGACCTCCAACATCGCTAATGGTGCCATGGAAATCATCCTGAGAACTGATCGCTTCAATTTCCTGCAGGATTGACTTTTCGGAGCGGGATTGAATCGTTTTTCCCTGATGATGGGTGATGGCACAAAAGGCACAGCCGCCAAAACAGCCCCGATGGCTGGTGACTGAATAGCGAATCTGCTCAAAAGCAGGAATCTTTTCAGTATAGCTTGGGTGTGGCTGCCGAATAAAAGGAAGATTGTAAATTTGATCCAGTTTGATCTCGGTGAGTGGCAGAGCCGGGGGGGTAATGCTCAGGTATCGGGAACCATGCGGTTGCACTAACATTTTTGCTGAAAAAGGGTTCTCCTGTTCACTTGCCAGTTTAAATGCGCGATTATATGCTTCAGGAGATTCAGAAACTTGTTCAAATGAGGGGAGTTCGATTGCGTCATTCTGACAGGTTGGAGCCACGAAAGCGGTTCCTTTTATCTCCCTGAGACGAGCAAGCGGTTCTCCATTGCTCAGGCGCCGGGTTATTTCCAGGAGGGCTGATTCTGCCATGCCGTAAATAAGCAGATCAGCTTTACTGTCAATCAGGATAGAGCGGCGAACTTTATCCGCCCAGTAATCATAATGTGCCAATCTGCGTAGACTGGCTTCGATCCCTCCAATCACCGTTGGTAACCCCTTAAACGCACCTTTGATAGCGGCGGTATAAGCGATGACAGCGCGATTTGGACGTTTTCCGGCTTTTCCTCCTGGGGTGTAGGCATCGTTGCGGCGGATTTTTTTAGCAGCCGTATAGTGATTCACCATCGAATCCATGGCTCCGGCTGAAATTGCTGCGAATAAGCGCGGACGACCCAGAGCAAGGAAAGCTTCAGGATTTTTCCAATCGGGTTGTGCCAGGATTCCAACCCGGAACCCATGGCTTTCAAGCAACCGTGCTAAAAGAGCTGATCCGAAGGCCGGGTGATCGATATAGGCATCACCACTAATGAAGAGAACATCGAGCTCTTCCCAGCCACGTGCTTTCATCTCTTCTCGACAGGTTGGAAGAAAAGCGGATTGATGTAGAGATTTTTTCATGTTTTGTCGACTACCCATTAAGTTTTTTGTATCAGGCAACATGACAGTTCTGAATTTAGGTGTCCAGAACGAAAAATCGGGTTTGTACAACAAACCAATGAATCCGACTGTTTTGGTCAAGATTAAAATTTTTCTCTCTCTATAAATACTCAACAATTACGAAAGTTTAGATAATTGAACATATAATTATTTCTGTTATAATTCTCCTTGACTCTAACTTAATATTGGGTGTAAATATCACCGCGTTAGTCATATATTAATTTTTTTTGTATCTATACAAGTGGCGGCAAATGATGTTTAAAAATGCTTTTTATCTTTACTATGATGGCTTCCGGTCGATGGTTGTCGGGCGGACTCTCTGGAAGATTATCATCATTAAACTGTTCATCATGTTTGCAATCCTAAAAATTTTCTTTTTCCCTGATTTTCTTGCAACAAACTTCGATACAGATGCTGAGAGGGCAGACCATGTTTTAAAAAATCTGACCCAACCTGCGTCTGGTAACCATTAAATATCTATTGAATTAACCCTAACCACAATAAGGATAGGAGGAAAAACGTGATTGAGCAGATTGATTTAACCATGGTGAACTGGGCGCGAGCCACGTTTGCTCTAACGGCCATGTATCATTGGATCTTTGTTCCATTGACCCTTGGCCTCTCTTTCATCTGTGCCTTTTTCGAGTCGATCTATGTGAAAACAGGTGATGAGCAATGGAAGAAGCTAACCCGGTTCTGGATGACTCTGTTTGGGATCAACTTTGCTATTGGAGTGGCAACCGGAATTATTCTGGAATTTGAGTTTGGCACCAACTGGTCAAACTATTCCTGGATGGTTGGGGATATTTTTGGCGCACCTCTGGCGATTGAAGGGCTTGCGGCATTTTTCCTTGAAGCAACCTTTTTTGCAGTTATGTTTTTTGGCTGGAATCGGGTATCGAAAAAAACCCACCTTTTTGCAACCTGGATGGTGGCGGTTGGATCCAATCTTTCTGCTGTCTGGATTTTAATCGCTAACGGTTGGATGCAACATCCTGTTGGTATGACATTTAATCCGGATCTGGCGCGGTTTGAAATGACTGACTTCGGGGCGCTGGTTTTCTCTCCCGTTGCAATCAGTCACTTCGTCCATGTAACCAGCTCGGCTTTTTTGTATGCGTCACTATTCGTCGTTGCCGTTTCCAGTTGGTATCTGCTGAAGAAACGGCATCTCCAATTTGCCAAGCGTTCACTTACAGTTGCCTGTACCTTCGGCTTACTTAGCTCCCTTTTTGTTGCCTATACTGGCGATGAACACGCTTACCATGCTGCTACTGTACAACCGATGAAGTTGGCAGCAATGGAAGGGCTTTACGATGGGAAAGCCCCTACTGGTCTGGTTGCAGTAGGATTGATAAACTTCAGTAAAAAGCCAGGAGATGACCAGGATCCATTCATTTATGAAATTAAAATTCCCATGGCACTGTCATTGCTGGCTAATCGCGAGATGAATAGTTTTGTTCCTGGAATCAATGATTTGGTTTTTGGAAACGAAGCTGAAAATATCATGGGGGTCGAAGAAAAAATGGTGCGGGGCAAATTAGCTGTTGCTGGACTGGGCGATTATAAGGCCGCTAAAAATTCCGGAGACCAACTTGCTGCAAGTAAAGCATTGACTCTATTTGACAAGAATAGTGATTACCTTGGTTATGGTTATCTTGATTATGCTGAGCAAGCGGTTCCCCCTGTCCCCCTGATTTTTTACTCTTTTAGAGCGATGGTAAGTCTGGGAACATTCTTTATTCTGCTGTTTATGGTCTATCTCTATTTACTGTATAAGGATCAACTTGAAGAGCAGCCGCTGCTACTGAAATTGGGTGCTTTCTCGTTTTTCCTCGGTCTGGTAGCTCAAGAAGCAGGTTGGATTGTCACTGAAGTCGGTCGTCAGCCTTGGGCCATCCAGGATTTGCTGCCGGTCACTGTTGCGCGATCTAATCTTGATGCCGGAACAGTTGAAATGACATTCTTTATGTTCCTCATTCTGTTTACTGCTTTGCTGATTGCCGAGCTTAAAATAATGACCAAGCAAATTTCTATTGGTCCGGAAGGAGATTAATTATGTTTGGCAGTTTAGATTGGTCAACTTTGCAGCAATTATGGTGGTTCATTACGACCCTGGTCGGGTCTTTATTTATTTTTCTGACTTTTGTTCAGGGTGGACAAACCCTCCTTTCAACCCTTTCTTTGACTGAAGATGAAAAGATCCTGGTGACTAATTCACTCGGTCGGAAGTGGGAACTCACATTTACTACTCTGGTTATGTTTGGCGGTGCTCTCTTTGCGGCATTCCCGCTTTTTTATGCAACCAGTTTTGGCGGAGCCTATTGGGTCTGGATTTTGATTCTGTTCACTTTTATCATTCAAGCGGTCAGTTATGAGTATCGGCGTAAACCCGATAACTTTCTTGGCAAAGGGGTTTATGACGCCTTTTTATTCATCAATGGTTCAATCGGGATTCTACTGATCGGTGCAGCAGTTGGAACCTTCTTTACCGGATCCAACTTTGTCCTTAATGATTATAACCTGGTGCAATGGAAGCATACACTGCGTGGGTTGGAGGCGGCTTTCAGTTTCTTTAATTTGAGTTTCGGACTGTTCCTGGTTTTTCTCGCGCGAACTCTTGGTGCCCTCTATCTGGCCAACAATCTTGAGCATGATAGCCTGGTTGCAAAGTTGAAGAGCTCTTCTTTCAATAATCTTCTTTGTGCCTTACCATTTCTGCTTTTTGTTCTGATTCGCCTCATTATGATGGATGGTTACGCGGTCAATCCAGTTGATGGTACGGTGGTCATGGAAGCAAATAAATATCTGCACAATTTATTGCAGATGCCACTGAATCTGGTTCTGCTTCTGGTTGGTCTGGTCCTGGTAATGCTTGGCGTGGTGATGAATCGTTTTACTGCCTCTGTGCGTGGAATCTGGCCAGCAGGTTTGGGAACAGTATTGACGTGTCTGGCAGTGTTTTTTCTGGCGGGCTACAACAATACCGCATTTTATCCATCAAAAATTGATCTGAATAGCAGTCTGACCATCTATAATGCTTCAAGTAGTCATTATACTTTGACGGTGATGACCTATGTTGCATTACTGGTTCCAGTTGTTCTTGGATATATATTCTTTTCCTGGAGAAAGATGGATAGCAAAAAGTTGACTTTGGAAGAATTGGCAGCTGATAAAAAAAGCTATTAATAGGAGGAAGTTATGGTTTTGATTCCGGTGTTTTTGTGGTTAGCACTCATTGTGGTATCTTACTTTGGTGCTGTAAAATTACTTAGTAAGTGGAATTTATTATAATCTAAGTCGTTTTTGATCTACAAAAAAGAGCCTCACTTCAACAGAAGTGAGGCTCTTTTTATTGTCGTTTCAATTGTTTTAACAGCTGCTACAGCTACCGCAACTACTTCCAGCAGCTGGGGCAATGGAAAAGCCCTGGCCATAAGAATTGCTGATATAGTCAATCTGGCTCTCTTTAGCGTGGGGCAGAACATTGTCGTCAATCAATAATTTGATTTCATTGACGGTATAGAGTTGTTTCTCATCTTTTGACTCGTCCAGAGTCAATCCCAGGCTGGGACCGCCTCAGCCAAAGCCTTCAAAAA
>JASFYS010000020.1:0-47350 GCA_045047095.1 Desulfuromusa sp.
GCAGCTCAATATGATATTTTTTTGGCGACCCCGGGAGGATTCGAACCTCCGACAATCACCTTAGGAGGGTGCCGCTCTATCCAGCTGAGCTACGGGGCCGTGCAGATGCTTATAACGTAAGGGAAGCATGTTTGACAAGTTCTTAGACTGACGATTAGATGACAGTTAAAATTTTAACAAACTATACACTTTTCCCGCAGGAAGTTTGCTCCGGCCATCGAGAAATTCCAACTCGGCCATAAATGCACATTCATGGATTTCAGCCCCCATTTTTTCTACCAGTTCTACAACGGCAGCCATAGTCCCACCGGTTGCCAATAGGTCATCAGCAACAATCACTCGATCCCCCTTTTGGAAGGCATCTTCATGAATTTCTAGTGTGTCGCTACCATATTCCAGCTCATAACTGATGCTACGGGTCTGATACGGGAGCTTACCGGGTTTCCGCACCAGAGTGATGCCCGTTCCCAGTTTATATGCTAAAGCGGATCCCAGGATAAAACCTCGCGCCTCTATTCCTACTATCTGATCAATCTTTTCGCCAATATAACGATGTGCCAGAAGATCAACCATCCGATGAAAGCTTTTTGCATCAGACAACAGGGTCGTAATATCTTTAAACACAACCCCTTTTTTAGGAAAATCAGGTATGTCGCGGATAATCTTCTTCAACTCATCCATTTGCAGGCTCCAAAAGAGGGTTAATAGCGTTCTTCATCAGTGAGACAATTTTCCATAGATTTTCTTAGTTTGGCTAAACTTTTTGCTTCGATCTGCCGAATTCTTTCGCGCGTCACCCCAAATTTTTTACCAATAGTATCAAGTGTCTGTGGATCATTATCATCAAGACCAAACCGGAGTGCCAGAATTTCACGCTCATTATCATTTAAATCGTCCATCCACTCCTGAACGTGGGCGAAACGATCCAGATCCTCTATTTTAGTTTCAGGGTCAACGAGTTTTGTGTCTTCAATGGTATCGATCAAACTGTAATCTTCACCTTCTCCCAGAGGATGTTCAATGGAATAAGTTTTCTTGACCAGAGTCATCATCCGACGAACATGATTGGCATCGGTGCCCATTGCTGCTGCAATTTCTTCCACATTCGGATCACGCTTTAAACGTTGCACTAATTCCCGGCTGATTTTAAGCAGTTTATTGATGTCATCGGCAACATGAACCGGCAAGCGGATGGTGCGACTTTGATTGACAATAGAACGTTCAATCGACTGGCGTATCCACCAGGTTGCATAAGTCGAAAAACGGCATCCTTTACTGACTTTAAATTTTTCGACCGCCTTGATCAGCCCAATATTCCCTTCTTCAATCAAATCAAGAAATGGTAAACCACGATTCATATAGCGCTTGGCAATCTTAACCACCAAACGCAGATTTGATTTAATCATCCGTTCCCGGGCAGCATTATCACCCGCGGCAATCAGCCCGGCAAGGTACCGCTCATCTTCAGCAGTCAATAACTGGCTTTTTTGAATTTCCTTGAGATAAAGTTTGATAGCATCCGCAGTTGCCTGTTCATCAGCAACCGGGTAGATTTTTTCCTTGGTTTGTAGTTTGATTTTTCCCATCTCAAGATCAACCTTGGGGTGGTTCTTGAGTTTATCTTTGATCTTAGAATTATCCCCCGTTAAGCTGAAATCATCCATGATATCCTCCACAATCAGCTAATAGCATCCACATACATATTTTCAAGAACATAACATCAAGGCAAGTATAATATCGGATTTACAGCAAGTTTTCCTTTGCGAACTTCAAAATGGAGCCGTGGTTTACCCCCAGCTGGTGGGGTTCCAGATAAAGCTATACGCTCGCCCTTGCTAACAAAATCTCCCTGTCTGACAAAATTTTTACGATTGAATCCATAGACGGTAAAAAGATCATTTTCGTGTTGTAGAATGACAAGAAAGGCATAGCCGTTGACACCATCGCCACTATAAATCACCTTACCGGCTTCGGCTGCCTGGACATCACTTCCGGCTCGGACGGCTATCTCTATCCCTTTACCGCCGCCAGCTTTTGCTGTTTTACTGAAGGATCGGACGATCTTGCCACGCAGTGGCCACTGCAGCTTTTTAACCTGCGTCGCTGGTGTTTTTAATATTTGCGGTTTTGTTATTGCCGATTTTGTTTTTTTTACCTTTTGTTTATGCCAGGGTGAAGGAGTCGCTTTTTTCTTTTTGGGAATATTTACTGTCTTGGTGGGGCTTTTTGGCTTAATAACCGGTACAGATAAGACCCGCTCTGCTCCTGGAACAAAGAGCCGTGTGCCAATCGGCATCTGTGAAGGATCAGAGATACCGTTAACACGCGCCAAGTAATCTTCATTAACCGCGTAAGTCCGGCTGATTCGGTACAAAGTCTGACCAGGTTTTACCGTATGATAGATGCCTGCTTCACAAGCACTAAGAAGAAAACTGAAGAGGATCAACAGGAGAAAAATTGAGATACGCATTTTCATTACAGAATTCACTGTCTGCAGCAAGACTGTCAAAGAAAATTTATGCATCCTCAATCACCAGAAAAGAGTTTTTGTTAAGAATAGTATTTAAACAGAAGAATGACACCAATCAGAACAATGAGCAATAAGATAGATAAAAGATTAAAATATTTTTCGATTAATATCCGTGCAGGCTTACCAAAATAATAAAACATCGCCGCCACCAGAAAAAAGCGTAAACTGCGCCCAACCAGAGAAGCCAGCATAAAAACCGGGAAATTTACGTTAAACACACCTGCAGCAATGGTAAAGATTTTATAGGGAATCGGGGTAAACCCGGCAGCAAAAATGATCCAGAAGTCATACTGCTCAAATAATCCTCCAACCTGTTCAAATCCTGCAACGCTAACTCCGGGGATATATTGGTAAAAATAGGGGCCAACAGCATCCCACAAACCCCACCCGATAAAGTAGCCAAGGACACCACCGGCAACAGAACCAATCGAAGCAATCAGAGCAAAGCGATATGATTTCAATGGCATGGCTAGCGCAAGTGCCATAAGAAGAACATCGGGAGGGACTGGGAAAAAGCTGGCCTCAGAAAAAGCCAAGAGCCCCAGTGCGGGAACTCCGTAAGGGGTAGCTGCCCAGGAAAGCACCCAATCATATAATTGACGGAAGATTTTCATAGTATTAAGCCAGTTTTACAACGTCAACTGACAGACTCAAGCTGCCACCCCTGTTCACCAATCAAGGGGACAAAGCGACATCCCATCAGTTGCTCTCGTACAAATTGACCATCTTCCTGACGCGTGATCCGGGTCAAAATCTGCTGTTCCTGATCCCCTACCGGGAGCACCAGTTTTCCACCGACAGCCAGTTGATCAAGGTACTTTGTTGGCACATCTGGAGATCCTGCAGCGACCAGAATACCTGCAAATGGAGCCTGATCTTCCCAACCAACGGTTCCGTCACCAATTTTAATGTTGATATTACTCAGTTGCAATTGATCAAGAATTTTGCGCGCACGTCCGGCAAGAACAGCGATCCGCTCGACAGAATAGACCCGCTTGACTAGTTTAGAAAGCACAGCAGTTTGATAACCCGAGCCGGTGCCAACTTCAAGAATTCGTTCATCCCCCTGCAGTTCAAGAGCAGCGGTCATCGCTGCAACCATATAGGGCTGTGAGATGGTCTGCTTTTCCCCAATAGGCAATGATCCATCACTATAAGCATGGCTCTGTAGACCTGTTTCAACAAACAAATGCCGAGGGATAGACAACATGGCATCAAGGATCCGTTTATCTGTAATTCCTCGCGCAGCAATCTGTTGCTTTACCATGCGCCGCCGGGCAACTGAATAGTCCATCAGGTTTCACCAATCATAGAATTAAACGCCCACCGTTCCATTTCTGCATAGGTTTTATCATTGGTCATGTTTGTACGCAGCGGGGTAATTGAGATTAATCCCTGCTGCAAAGCATTACAATCGCTACCAGGGATGTTGTCAAAACCAATTTCCGAACCGCCAATCCAATAATATTGTCGTCCACGTGGATCCTGTTTAGAGACGACAGAATCTCCATACCGACGTTTACCCTGATGGGTTAATTGTGCACCGTTACAAGGACCTGAAGGAATATTAACATTCAGGAATGTCTCTTTCGGCAAACCATTCTCGATAATCATTGTAGCAAGTTTTTTCGAAAATATCGTCGCCGTGGTGAGGTCTTCCTCATTGAAACGATCAACATCCAGAGAAACAGCAAAAGCTGGAAGTCCCATCAAAGTGGCTTCCAATGCGGCACAAACGGTTCCAGAATAGGAGATATCATCTCCCATATTACTGCCACGATTAATTCCGGAGACAACCAAATCCGGTCGCTTCGAAAGTAATCCGTGGATTCCTAGATTGACACAGTCAGTCGGAGTTCCATCGACAGCAAAGATTTGTGGCTTAATCTCTTCAGCGCGTAATGGCCGATCCAAGGTCAGCGCATGACCGATAGCACTCCGATTACGATCCGGGGCAACAACCACAACCTGACCGAGTTCGCTTAATGTTGCTGCAAGAGAATGCAAACCGGGGGAGTGAACACCATCATCGTTTGTCACTAAAATTAGCACTGCTTCTCATTATTCAGGGGGAGTTTGCAATAAATAACTGCGGAGCTGGATTAGGTCAGCTTTGATTTCAGCAAGAATTTTATCTGGCGAATGCTGATCAACCAGTGGCAAACCCAGGCGTTTTTCAGCCTGTAACTTCTTGCGAGCGCCAGCAATAGTAAAGCCCTGACGATAAAGTAACTCTTGTATCAACAGGGCAGTTTCAACATCCTTACGCCTATAAAGTCGCTGGTTGGAACGACTTTTAACCGGTTTCAGAGCAGAAAACTCCGTTTCCCAATAACGTAATACATGGGTCTTCAGTTGCAACAATGCCGCAACTTCACCGATCTTAAAATAGAGCTTATCAGGTATCTGAGGCACCAGTTCAGCTCAACTTTATGTCAAGGGGTTTCGTTGATCGCAACCTTAAGCACCTGACTTGGCTTAAAAGTTAAAATTTTTCGCGCGGAAATCTCGATTTCACTCCCCGTCTGTGGATTTCTACCACGGCGGGAAGATTTTTCTTTAACCACAAAATTACCAAACCCGGCAATCTTGATTTTTTCACCAGTTTCCAAAGTTGACTTCATCAAGTCAAAAACCATCTCAACGATTGCAGCTGATTCTTTTTTGGAAAATCCGGTTGTCAGGTAAACACTTTCAATAAGGTCTGCTTTGGTCATGATCCCTCCCGCTTAAGACTGATATGCGTTTTGTGGAGTCTACTATCTATCTGATTTTTATGGATTTGTACCACACAGACTCTAAGTCTGCAAGTTCAATTAGCGAATTTCTGCTTCAAGCAGGTGGCAAAGTGAACGAATCAGCTTATCATGTGACTTACTGACTTCGGCTTCAGTTAAGGTTTTTTCCAAGTCACGGTAACAAACCCGGATAGCAAGGCTCTTCTTTCCCGCAGGAACTCCCTTACCAGTGTACAGATCAAAAATAGTCGCACTCTCAACAAATCTGACTTTGCTCCGGTTGATGATATCCATAACTTGAGCGGCAGAAATTGCGTCATCCAAAAGCAGAGCGCTGTCACGGGTGACATCAGGAAAGCGTGAAAGAGCCTTGAATTGAGCATGCGTGCCAGCAGATACAATGATCTTTTCAATATCAAGCTCAAACAAATAAACCGGTTGGTCGATGCCAAACCTGGTCAAAACTTCAGGGTGGATTTCCCCAAGGAAACCCAACAATTGCTTCCTAAAAAATACTTGGCAGGATTTACCGGGGTGTAAATATGGCTGGGAAACATTAGAATCAAAAGAAACGTTGTGAATATTGACTTTAGCCAGAATTTCTTCAACGACTCCTTTAATATCATAAAAATCGACAGTCGCAGAAGATTGAGACCAACCTTCAGGCTCACGTTGCCCAGACATTAGTGCAGTCAACGATAGTTTCTCAATACATTGTCCGCTCTCTGGTTGCGTTAAAAAGAGGGGTCGCAATTCAAACAAGCGCAAATCAGAGCTGCGATAATTAAGATTGCGCGAAACAGTTTCCAACAGGCTTGGAACCAAGCTGGTGCGCATAACCGACTGGTCTTCCGACAAAGGATTTAATATTTTGACCTGCGCTGAACGCAAATCATCAGCACCAACCCCAATCTTTTCTAAACTGTCGGCAGCAACAAACGAATAGTTCATTGCTTCTGAAAAACCAGCAGAAAGCAGCGTTTGCCGCAGTGATTTCTGCAATAATTGGCGCAACGGCGGTAATTTTGCGTCAACTGTACCAACTGGCATTGTCACCGGAATCTGATCATATCCGTACAGTCTGGCAACTTCTTCAATCAGATCAACTTCGCGCTCGATATCGGGACGGAAACTGGGAATTTTGACTTGCAAACTGTCAACACAACTCCCTGTTTGAGTCTGTAACCCGATGGATTCAAATATTTCTTTAAGGTCATCACAATCGATCGGGATATCAAGGAGGCTGACTGCTTTTTGAGCATTGATCTCAACCGTCGTAGGCTCCAATTTCCGTGGATAAACATCAATCATCCCAGCTGAAACTTGGCCATCAGCTAATTCGGCAATTAAGCTGGCAGCACGATCAAGTGCAACGGGGATCATGTCAATATCAGCACCTCGCTCAAAACGGTGTGATGATTCAGTGTGTAACCCATGTCTTTTACTGCTACGTCTTATCATTGTTGGCTTAAAATAGGCAGCTTCTAATAAAATTGTACGGGTATCATCCTGTACCTCAGAATTAAGACCGCCCATAATCCCCGCCATAGCGACAGGTTTCTGGCCATCACAAATCATCAGGTCTTCAGCGGTCAGTGAATGTTCCTGTTCATCAAGGGTGGTAAACTTTTCACCTTGCTGTGCAAGTTTAACCACGATTTTACTCTCCTGCAAATACCGAAAATCAAAAGCATGTAACGGATGTCCAAGTTCCATCATCACATAGTTGGTCACATCAACAACATTATTGATTGAACGCATCCCAACAGCTTCCAACCGCCGCACCATCCAGTCGGGCGAAGGACCAATTTTTATATCTTTGATCAATCGGGCTGCGTAACGTGGACACCCCTCTGAATTTTCAATAACGATAGATACCCGATCTGCAATCGGTTCAGCTATTGCGTGAATTTCAGTTTCTGGCAGTTTTAATTTCTGTTTACACAGGGCTGCAACCTCACGGGCGACTCCCACGACACTGAGACAGTCAGGTCGATTGGGAGTTAATCCAATTTCGATCTGAAAATCTTTCAATCCGAGAGCGGCAAAAACTGGTACTCCTAAAGTCAAGTCAGCAGGCAGAATCACAATCCCGGGAGAATCATCAGCGAGAGCCAGTTCTTTTTCTGAACAGAGCATTCCTTGGGAAACCTGACCACGTATTTTCGATTTTTTGATTTTAAAATCACCTGGCAAAACCGAACCCGGCTGGGCTAAGGCAACAAGATCGCCGGTTTTATGATTGGTCGCACCACAAACCACCTGCACAACCTCGGTACCATTGTTAACCTGACAGACGGTTAAACGGTCAGCGTCTGGATGCAGTTCAACCGAATCCAACTTGGCAACAATAACCGAATCAAGGTTTCCACCGATTTCTTCAAGCGCTTCGACTTCAAGACCAACCATTGTTAATCGATCACAGAGTTCTTGCGGAGAGAATTGAAAGTCTACAAATTCTTTTAACCAGTTATAGGTGACTATCATCTATCGAGATCCTTACCCAATATCAGAACTGCTTCAAGAAACGCAGATCATTTTCAAAGAACAAACGTAAATCATTTACACCATATTTCAGCATAGCCATACGTTCCAGCCCCATGCCAAAAGCAAATCCACTGTATTTTTCTGCATCATAGTTGACCGATGCAAATACTGCTGGATCAATCATCCCGCAACCAAGAATTTCCAACCAGCCGGTTTTGCCACAAACCCGACACCCCTTACCACCACAGATCACACATTCGATATCAACCTCAGCACTGGGCTCAGTAAAAGGGAAAAAAGAAGGTCGAAAGCGGACACGATGTCCCGCACCAAAAAATTCGTTGAGAAAGTGCGTTAAAACCCCTTTTAAATCACCAAATGTTACCTGTTCATCAACAAGAAAACCTTCGACCTGATGAAACATTGGACTATGGGTCAAATCGGAGTCACGCCGGTAAACCGTCCCTGGTGCAATAACCCGAATTGGCGGCTGGTGCTTTAACATGGTACGAATTTGTACCGGCGAAGTATGGGTACGCAATACTCGGTCATCGCTGATATAAAAAGTATCTTGCATGTCTCGAGCAGGATGATCTTTAGGAATATTGAGAGCTTCAAAATTATAAAAATCCTGCTCAATCTCTGGTCCTTCAGCAACAGCAAATCCCAAGCGCGAGAAAATTTCAATGACCTGATCGGTAACCAAGGTAACCGGATGCAAACTTCCGGTCGCTGTCCTTCGACCAGGGAGGGTTACATCAACCTTTTCACCGGCCAGTTTTGCAGCGATATCCAGTTGTTGCAATTCTAGCTGTCGAGCTGCAAAAAAGTTTTCAAACTCTGATTTCAGGTTATTAACCAAGTGACCTATGGCAGGACGCTCTTCTGCAGAGAGATTACGCATCCCTTTCATGATTTCGGTCAAGGATCCTTTTTTACCCAGAACCTGGACGCGCACATCTTGCAGAGATTTAAGATCAACCGCCTGCTGTAAAGACGACAAGGTATCTTGCTGTAATTGTTGTAAGCGTTCTTGCATGTGACATATCCGTAATCAAAACGATCCCACAAGGAACGGAATCTATATTGATTTATTATTTTAAAAGGAAGAACCGAAAATAAAAAAAGGGAGATGAAGTCTATCACTCCACCTCCCTGGAACGGCAAAAAAAGTTTACTGTAATTGAGCCTTGGCTGCCTCAACCACAACAGTAAAACCTGCTGGGTCATTCACAGCCAGTTCTGCCATTATTTTACGATCAAGGGCAACATCGGCCTGCTTCAAACCATGAATTAAACGACTGTAGGAGAGCCCATTATCACGGGCAGCAGCATTAATCCGGGCAATCCAGAGAGCCCGGAAATCCCGTTTTTTAATGCGGCGATCACGGTAAGCGTAATTAAGCGCCCGGTCTACAGCTTCTGTTGCTGAACGAAATAATTTACTTCTGGCACCGCGGTAGCCTTTAGCAAGTTTTAGAACTTTGTTACGACGACGTCTGGCTTTAAAGCCTCTTTTTACTCTTGGCATCTCACTTGCTCCTTCTCATTGAATAGTTTTTTCGGCATTTGCCGTGGCTGGATCTGTAGGGGGAGATTATCCCCACAGTTCACAACCTCACCGCCAGAGGGCAGTCGATCAATCTACAAATATGGAACGAGCTGGGAAATATTATGCGCATCAGCTTTTGAAACAATAATAGATTGGCGCAAAGCACGTTTTCTCTTTGTAGTCTTCTTGGTCAAAATATGGCTGGTATAAGCCTTATTCCGACGGATCTTACCCGTGCCGGTTTTACGGAAACGCTTAGCGGCACCACGATTTGTTTTAATTTTAGGCATCGGTCTCTCCTGTTACTTTTCACTGATTTTGTTTTTCGTACTTTGATTTATTTTTTCAGCGGTCCAACCATCATGGTCATGAAACGTCCCATTTTACTAGGATGGGATTCAACCTGACCAATATCTTTTAAGGCTTCTACCGCCTTTGTCAATTGTTTCATTCCTTGATCAGGGTGGGCATTTTCCCGACCACGGAACATGATTGTCAATTTAACTTTATTCCCCTCTTCAAGAAAACGGCGGGCATGTTTAATCTTAAACTGGAAATCATGATCGTCAGTCTTTGGACGCATTTTGACTTCCTTAATTTCAACTTTTACCTGCTTTTTTCTGGCTTCAGAAGCACGCTTGGCCTGCTGGTACTTATATTTGCCATAGTCCATAATCCGGCAAACAGGTGGATCAGCCTGGGGTGAAACTTCAACCAAGTCAAGACCCTGTTCGTCAGCAAGAGCTAACGCTTGCTCGGTATTCAGAATCCCCAACTGGCCGCCTTCATCATCAATAACCCGTACTTGACGGGAATTAATGGCCTCATTGATATTCGCTTCTTTAGCTATGACCTCACTCCTTTGTTCGTTTAAAAAAGGGATAAAACCAGACAACGAAAAGACCCACTACGGGTCTTCGTTTTAATTTTATTATTTATAAGCAACTGATTCCGTCTGCACTAAACTGACAAATTCAGCAATACCCATGACATCCAGGTTTTCACCATCTCTGAATCGTGGAGCCACGGTTTGAGTCTCCATCTCCCGGTCACCAATAACCAGCATGTAGGGAATCTTACCCATTTGCGCTTCACGAATTTTGAAACCCAGTTTTTCATTGCGCAGATCGAGTTCAACACGAACACCAGCATTGCGCAGTTGCTCAAACACCTGTTGCGCGTAAGCAGCCTGATTGTCAGTAACATTCAAGACAATCGCCTGAACCGGCGAAAGCCAGAGCGGGAAACTTCCTGCATAATGTTCAATCAACACCCCGATAAAACGCTCAATTGAACCGACAATAACCCGGTGCAACATAACGGGACGATGTTTTTCTCCATCGGCACCAACATAAGTCAGATCAAAGCGCTCCGGGAGGGTAAAATCGCATTGGATTGTAGCACACTGCCACTCCCTGTCAAGCGCGTCCTTAAGTTTAACATCGATCTTGGGACCGTAAAAAGCGCCATCCCCCTCATTGAGTTCAAACGGCTGTCCACTATCATTCAAGGCACTTTGCAGCGCGTTGGTTGCCTGCTCCCAATCAGCATCACTGCCAATTGATTTTTCCGGACGGGTCGATAGTTCCATCACATAGTCGAAACCAAAAATACCGGCAACATCCTGGACAAAAGCCATAACCCCTTTCACCTCGGCATCAATCTGATCCGGGCGACAGATAATGTGGGCATCATCCTGAGTAAAACCACGGACCCGTAACAGCCCGTGGAGAACCCCTGATTTTTCGTGGCGATGAACGGTTCCAAGTTCGAAGTAACGAATCGGCAAATTACGGTAAGAGCGCGGTTTTGATTTATAAATCAACATATGCGCTAAACAGTTCATAGGTTTAATGCCATAGCCCTGTCCGTCAACTTCAGTGAAATACATGTTTTCACGATAATGATCGTAATGACCCGACATTTTCCAGAGTTCGGTTTTAAGAATCTGGGGACCGACAACTAGCTCATAGCCGCGCTTCAGATGCTCTTTACGCTCAAAATCTTCAATAATCGCCCTCAGCATAGCCCCTTTGGGATGCCAAAGTACCAGTCCACCACCAGCTTCCTCACTAAAAGAGAAGAGATCCAACTCCTTACCAAGTTTACGGTGATCACGTTTACGCGCTTCTTCAAGTCGATACAGGTGGGTTTTTAACTCTTTTTTGTTTTGAAATGCTGTCGCATAAATCCGCTGCAACATGGCATTGTGTTCATCACCGCGCCAGTAAGCTCCGGCAAGACTGGTCAATTTAAATACCTTGAGAACACCTGTGCGTGGGACATGCGGCCCCCGGCAAAGATCAACAAAATCACCCTGTCGATAGAGTGAAACCGTCTCGACATCAAGATCTTCAATCAACTCAACCTTATAGTCTTCACCCATGCCACGAAATAATTCAATAGCTTTATCACGAGGCAGCTCTTCACGGGTCACCAATAGGTCTGCCTTGGCAAGTTCGGACATCTTTGCTTCTATAATCGGGAAATCTTCCGGGACAAATTTCTTAGTTTCACTGTAGAAGTCGTAATAAAACCCATCTTTGATCGCTGGACCGATGGTGACTTGCACCTCATCCCCATAAAGCTGCTTGACCGCCTGAGCCATCAAGTGAGCGCAGGAGTGGCGAACGATTTCCAGCGCTTCCGATGAATTCTGGGTAATCAGAGCAATCTTGCCCGATTTTTTCAGCGGGCTGGTCACATCGATCAAATCCCCATTAAAACGAGCTGCTATAGATTGCCGAGCCAACCCTTCCCCGATACTGAGAGCGACATCATAGGGAGTCGCACCCGACTCAACCTCTTTTATCGATCCATCAGGAAGTTCAATTTGCAATACAGCCATAGGATATTCCTCTGATTCATTGGACTTATAAAATTTGGTTGGAAACAAAAAGAGGCATCTTACAGATGCCCCAAATGACCATGTTGTTCCTGGTTACAAGTTATGGTAGGCACGGGCGGGATTGAACCGCCGACCCCTTCCGTGTCAGGGAAGTGCTCTCCCACTGAGCTACGTGCCTGCATCAAACTGCGGCGTTTTATGTAGCAGACCGCCTTCAACGCTGTCAAGCTATTTTATCAATTTCACTCTGCTTTTAGGTTTTCTAGGTGAGGAAATACACCCAATACATTTTCAAGCTTGCCTGAATCTAACGACAAAGTTAGAGTAAGTCATTGTTGCTGAGTCGGGACAAAAAATATCGGGTATAATTATAATCTGAATAAGGAGAACCTTCAGGTGCAGACCATAGATCAGTTGATCCATTTAAGTTGTCAGAAAAACACAGATAAAGTGGCATTGCGTTATAAATATAAAGGGCAGTGGCAACCATTAACCTATATTAAATTGTGGAATACTGTAGAAAAGCTGGCAGCAGGTCTACAGCAGTTAGAAATTAAGGAGAAAGAACACGTAGCCCTGCTCGGCACCTCTTCCCCACGCTGGTTAGCGGCCTATCTCGCAATATTAAGAAGTGGCTGTGTTGCAATTCCGATAGATAAAGAATTGAAAGCAACGGAACTACGTCATATCCTTAACGATTCGGATGCACAGGCTATTTTTGTAGGACTACCACAGTTCGAAACGTTACTGGAAGTTATTGATGATCTGCCCCAACTGAAAAAAATTATTCTCATTGACGCACCATTATCAGAGGTTACTGATCAAAGCAATATCGCCGTTGCTATGGAAAACCTCTCCAGCGAGTGGAAAGAGCTGGTTAAAAATTTAAACATTGCTCCAGAGCTCTGTAAACCGGTTGAGGAGGCTGCTATCCAAGCACATCTGGCACTAACCGGGCAGAACGATCAACCTGGAAAGAAAAAGAAGGCAGTTAATTTTTTATCTGAATCAGAAATATCACGCAAGCGGCTACTCAAGGAACAACGCCTTTTTTCTTACAAAGATATTTTCCACGATATCCCCTTGCCTCCAGCCAACCACCATCCAAAAGATCGGGCCGTGATTTTGTACACCTCAGGCACCACCGGCCGTTCTAAAGGAGCTATGCTCAGTCACCAGAATATTGTCAGTAATATTCAGGCCGCTTGCCAGTGCTTCCAACTTGACAGCTCGATAAAAACTCTCTCTTTCTTGCCAATCAATCATGTTTTTGAACAGGTCTGTGGCGTCTTATTGCCGCTAGCGCTTGGAGGTGAAGTCAACTTTGCTGAATCAATCAAAAAACTCGGCGACAATCTCAATGAGATTAAACCGACTTTTCTTTTGGGCGTCCCTGCCGTATATCGGTTGCTATACGGTAGAATCATGAAGAATATTGAGTCTAAATCAAGCTCACGTTTCCTTTACAAGTTTTCGCTAACCCGAAAAATCGTTGCGGCAAAAGTCCAACAGGCAGTCGGTGTTAATACCACCTTTGTCAGCGGCGGTGCTGCTCTTGACCCAGCTATCGCCGCAGGTTTTCATAGCCTTGGTCTAAATTTGCTGCAGGGCTATGGGGTTACGGAAACATCACCCGTCATTAGTGCTGAGAGCCCATCAAAGAATAAACCCGGGACCGTTGGGGAAGTTCTTGAAGATATCGAAGTTAAAATTGATAAGCCTAATGCCGATGGTGAGGGAGAAATATTAGTCAAAGGTCCAAACGTTATGCTCGGTTACTATAAAAATAAAAAAGCGACCGACGAAGTACTAATAAATGGTTGGTATTACACTGGGGATTTGGGACGTTTCGATAAAGATAATATGCTGTCCATCTGTGGAAGAGTTAAAAACCTTATTGTGACGCCAAACGGGAAAAATGTTTATCCAGAAGAAATTGAGAATCAATTACTTAAGAGCCCATATATTGCAGAAATTATGGTCTATGGACACAAAATAAGTGCGACTGCTGAAGAAATCTACGCGATTATCTTCCCAGAAGAAGAAGCGCTCTTTGCTCTCACCAGGGAGCAAAACGACGAGCCAATGGCTGCAGCTGAAATTGAAGCTCTAATCCGTAAGGAAATCCTGACTTATGGTAAAGATTTAGCTGATTACAAACGGGTCAAAAAATTTACTCTCAGGGAGGATGAGTTTCCTAAAACGACGACCCGCAAGATCAAGCGTTACATTGTTGAACCCGAAATTTCAACCAACGGATATACACAAGGATAGACAAAACCCACAAGCCGCCCCTAAGAAGCAACCAGGGGGTTAATTACCAGATTTTTTTTGCACGCATAAAAACCCCAAATACTGTAGATATTTATTATTAACTGATTGTTTTTCCAGCATCTTTGGCGATCTTATCGAGAAGGCCATTGATGAAAGCAGGCGAGTCCTTTGTGCCATAGCGTTTTGCGATTTCAATGGCTTCATCAATCACGACCGGAGCGGGAATGTCCGGCTGATAAAGCAGCTCATAAGCCCCAATTCGTAAGATTGATAAGTCGACTGGAGCCATCCGTCCTAATGACCAATTTTTTGCAACACCGGTAATTTTTTTATCGATGACAGGTCGAAACTCCACAACGCCAGTAATAATAGCAGCAGCAAATAATCGGGTAGCCGTGGTTAGAGAAGCATCAATTGTTTCCAAAGGTTCACCTAAAATATCGTCAGCAAAACGGAAGTTATCCCAAAAGGAATCAAGTAATTGATTTGGATCCACCTGATCTTTATCAAGCTGTAAAGCAAATAACATTTTTAGCGCATATTCACGCCCAACACGGCGGTTGTTTGACATTTGACTAAATAGCTCCCAACAAATTAACCATTTCAATAGCACTCATGGCAGCCTCAACACCTTTGTTCCCCGCCTTGGTTCCAGCGCGTTCTATCGCTTGTTCTACCGAATCAGTCGTTAACACACCAAAGGCGATCGGTAATCCTGATTGTAATGACACCGATGCAATTCCTTTAGTCATTTCAGAACTGACATACTCAAAATGGGGAGTCCCACCACGAATCACCGCACCAAGGCAGATCAAAGCATCATAGTTCCCTGAATCAGCCATTTTTTTAGCAACCAATGGCAGTTCAAACGCGCCGGGAACTTTAACAACTGTCAGTTGTTCACTATCAGCTCCGTGACGTCCCAGAGTATCAATTGTTCCTTCCAATAAGCGGTCAGAGATAAAGCTGTTAAAACGACTCACAATGATCCCAAAACGAAACTTTTTAGCGTCGAGGGTTCCTTCAATAATTTTTGACATGATGCCTCCTGTTAAAACTAGAGATTTTTCAGCAAATGTCCCATTTTTTCTCGTTTAGTCTTCAAATATTTAAGGTTTTCCAAGTGTGCAGGGACTTCAATTGGAACCCGCTCAATAATTTCCAGGCCATATCCCTCAAGCCCAACTATTTTCTTCGGATTATTAGTCATCAGGCGCAATTTCTTGATTCCAAGTTCTGCCAGAATTTGCGCACCAATACCATAATCGCGCAAATCATCCTCAAATCCCAAAGAATGATTCGCTTCAACCGTATCTTGTCCCTGATCCTGGAGAGCATAAGCCTTGATTTTATTAACCAGGCCAATACCACGCCCCTCTTGACGCATGTAAAGGATAACTCCAGTCCCTTCTTTTTCAATCTGCGCCATCGCAGCATGCAACTGTTCACCACAATCACAGCGTTGCGAACCGAACACATCCCCCGTTAAGCACTCAGAATGAACGCGAACCAAAATTGGCTCATCTGAATTTATTTCACCTTTAACCAAGGCCATATGTTGCGCATGATCAACATCATTTTCATATACAATGGCAGTAAAAACACCACCAAATGGGGTCGGAATAGTCGTTTCGGCTGCTCGTCGAACCAGCAACTCTTTCCGCATCCGATAGGCAACAATTTCGGCGACGGAAATGATTTTGAGTTTGTGACGGTCGGCAAAAATCTCCAATTGTGGCATCCGCGCCATAGTGCCATCTTCATTCATAATTTCACAGATCACCCCAGCAGGTTTAAGCCCAGCCAGACGAGCAAGATCAACGGAACCTTCAGTTTGGCCAGTGCGCACCATAACGCCACCTCTTTTTGCCCGCAACGGAAACACATGTCCCGGCCGCGCCAGATCCCGAGGTGTCGTCCCATCAGCAACAGCAACCTGAATTGTGTGAGCTCGGTCAGCGACTGAAATACCTGTAGTCACTCCCCGAAGCGCTTCTATTGAAACGGTAAATGCGGTACCAAAAGAAGAATTATTTTCGGTCACCATCAACGGCAAATCAAGTTCATCCGCGCGCGCTTCTGTCAAGGAAAGACAAATCAATCCGCGCCCTTGTGTCGCCATAAAATTGATGATTTCAGGAGTAACCAGCTCAGCAGCAGCAACCAGATCACCTTCATTCTCACGATCTTCATCATCAACCAGAATAACCATTTTCCCATGACGAATATCGTCAAGAGCTGCTTCTATTTTTGCAATTGGCATAATTTATTACCCTTCAACTTTAAGCTATGAGATCTAGCACTACAGGATTGACTTTTGCGACGCCATCTTATCTCACAGAAAACCATTTTTAGCAAGAAAGTCCAAATCAACTTTCTGCCCCTTTTCAGGCTGACTCTCAGCTTGGAGTAAACGCTCAACATAACGCCCGAGCAAGTCGGTTTCGATATTCACCCGCTCTCCCTCGCGACAATCTTTTAATGTTGTCATTTCCCGGGAGTGTGGGATAACAGCGACAGAGAAGAAATCCGCCCCAATTTCATTAATGGTCAAGCTGATACCATCAACTGCTACGGATCCTTTTTCAACCAGATAACGCATCACCTCCGGAGGCACCGCGAATTCAAATCGAATCGCATTCTGATCCTCATAGCGACGCTTCACCAAAGCTATACAATCAATGTGCCCACTGACCAGATGCCCTCCTAAACGATCCGAAAGGCGCATGGCACGTTCAAGGTTGACAGGCTGATGCGCTCTTAATTGCCCCAGAGTCGTCCGCCTTAGTGTCTCTGGTGAGATATCTACAGTAAAGTTGCTATTGTCCCAAGCGGTAACCGTCAAACAGGCACCATTCACAGCAATACTTTCACCAAGCGTTAGAGCCTCATGCACCAAACTGCTGGTGATCTGTAATTGCGCCGAACTCCCTTGCCGTTTGAGCCCATGAACTTTACCTACAGATTGAATCAATCCAGTAAACATGGTGCGATATCTCCTGTTATCAGCATATCGTCCCCAACTTGTTTGTAGTGCACATCTTCGAGACCAATCGCTGCTGCCATAGTTTCACAACCGGATCCGGAAAATATTCCAAAGGTGGATGAGCCCCCAAGTAATTTAGGTGCCATAAACAGCATCACTTGATCAATTAGCCCCTTTTCCAAGGCTGCTGTCGCCAACGTAGACCCCCCTTCAAGGAGAAGCCTCTGGATATTCCGCCGCCCTAATTCATCCCATAGTGCAGGCAAAGAGACCTGCCCGGAAGCAGCAGGAAGAATGACAACTTCGGCCTTTCCAGAGCTTTGCAGTACTGAGATCTTTTGCTGATTTGTGGAAATTGTCGCAACCAATGTTTGCGCTGTCGAATCCTGTTTTAACATCTGGCATTCAGGATCGATCTGTAACCGACTATCCACCACAACGCGCAAGGGATCACGACCACCACCGTCAGGGAGCCGAGTATTGAGCAAAGGATCATCATTGATGACCGTACCAATGCCGATCATAATAGCTTCGACTCGATCACGCAACTGGTGCACCAGGAGACGACTCTCCGCCCCTGAAACCCACCGCGAATCTCCCGTTATCGTTGCGGTATTGCCATCGAGAGTCATCGCTGCTTTATAAATTGTAAACGGGAGACCAGTCAAAATGTTCTTGGTGAAAGGTTTAATCAATCGCCGGCACTCCGGCTCAAGAATCCCTGTCTGCACCTCAATACCAGCTTTTTGAAGTTTTTGGATTCCCCTCCCGGCGACCTGTGGGTTCGGATCAACAACACCGATAGAGACAGATTTAATTCCAGCGGCAATCAGCGCATCTGCACAAGGTGGGGTTTTCCCATAGTGCGAGCAAGGTTCCAGAGTGACATAAATATCTGCCCCTTGCGCTTTTTCGCCCGCCTGCCGTAAGGCAAATATTTCGGCATGGGGTTGACCTGCTTGAGGATGAAATCCTTCCCCAACAATTTTGCCAGAGTTAACGATAACAGCACCAACCGGGGGGTTAGGAGCGGTTCTGCCCTCCCCTTGCCGTGCTAAATTCAACGCTAGCTGCATATAGTGCTGATGAGATAGATCAGGCATTGCTCTTACAATATCCTCGCAGATTAAATGCAAACGCCGGGATACCTCTGACAGATATCCCGGCTTTAAATACCTAAAAATAGAGAGGGGTTAGTCGGAATGTTTCAACAAATCATTTAACTCAGACATAAATTCATTGATATCCTTAAACTGCCGATAGACCGATGCAAAACGGACATAAGCGACCTCATCCGTATCATGCAACGAGTCCATCACTGCTTCCCCGATTGAACTTGCTAAAATCTCTTTATCACCACACTCTTGATATTTACGCTCAAGCTGGTCAACTAAAGCTTCAATCTGCTCAACAGATACTGGGCGCTTTTCACAGGCTCGCTGCATTCCAGAAATAATTTTAGAACGATCAAAGGCCTCACGCCGACCATCCTTTTTGATGACCCAGGGAAGAATCTCTTCAACCCGCTCATAGGTCGTAAAGCGGCGCTCACAAGAAGGACATTCACGCCTCCGGCGAACATTATTCCCCTCTTTTCCGAGTCTCGAATCAACGACTTTGGTGTCAGCATAGCGACAAAATGGACAATTCATTTATTGCTGTCTCCTGAATACTGATGGAAATGGATTCCTGCTTCGGAAAGCATTTCCAAAGATAATTTATCCGGATAACCGCGCCCAAAAATTACTTCTACAATGCCCGCATTAATCAGCATTTTACTACAGATTATGCATGGAGAGTCAGTACAATAAAGGGTTGATCCGGTGGTGCTTCCCCCATGTTTTGCTGCTTGAATTATAGCATTTTGCTCAGCATGTAGTCCCCGGCACAGCTCATGGCGCTCCCCTGAAGGTACATTTAATTGATCACGCAAGCATCCCGTCACATCACAATGGGTGATCCCACTGGGCACACCATTATAGCCGGTAGCCATAATGTTTTTTTCTTTAACCAGTAAAGCCCCAACTTGTCTGCGCATGCAGGTAGATCGAGTTGCTACCAGCTGCGTAATCTGCATAAAATATTCATCCCAGCCTGGCCGCTTTATCGATGGCATCTATTTGATCCGATGTGCGTAGAGAGGAAAGCGCTGACAGAGTGTTTTAACCTCTGTTTTAATTTTTGCCAACTCCAGATCATTACCAATATTCTGCAGGGCACGATCGATCCAATCTGCAACTAAGGACATCTCCGCCTCTTTCAGACCCCGAGTTGTCGTTGCCGGAGTCCCAATCCTGATACCACTGGTAACAAATGGCGACCTCGTATCAAACGGAACTGCATTTTTATTGACAGTGATACCAGCGTCTTCAAGAGCCCTCTCTGCAACCTTGCCGGTAATCTCAGTACCAGTAAAATCTACCAGCATCAAATGATTATCAGTGCCACCTGAAACCAGCGTATAACCTTTTTCAACCAGCCCAGCCGCCAATGCCTGGGCATTTTTAACCACCTGTCCTGCATATTCTTTAAATTCTGGCAGGAGAGCTTCTTTAAAAGCAACTGCTTTAGCAGCAATGACATGCATCAACGGACCACCCTGGATACCAGGAAAAATACTGCTGTTAATTTTCTTGCCCCATTCCTCAGTGCAAAGGATCATCCCCCCTCGCGGGCCACGCAATGTTTTGTGGGTTGTCGTTGTCACAAACTCAGCATAGGGAACCGGATTTGAATGGACTCCAGCAGCAACCAATCCAGCGATATGAGCCATATCGACCATAATGACTGCACCAACCGCATCAGCAATCTTTCGAAAAGCGGGAAAATCAATTTCACGCGGATATGCGCTGGCACCGACAACAATCAACTTCGGCTGATGTTCTTTTGCCAAACGTTCAACTTCTTCATAATCGATTGTTCCGGTCTCTGCTTTCAGGCCATAAGGGACAATATTATACAGCTTGCCGGAAAAGTTGACCGGAGATCCGTGCGTCAAATGTCCTCCGTGAGCGAGATTCATGCCGAGCACGGTATCACCAGGTTGGCAGACAGCCATGTACACTGCCATATTTGCCTGTGAACCCGAATGCGGCTGCACATTTGCATGTTCAGCACCAAAAAGTTCTTTGGCACGGTCAATCGCTAACTGTTCGGCGATATCAACAAACTCACAGCCACCATAATATCTTTTTGCAGGGTAACCTTCCGCATATTTGTTAGTCAGAACAGACCCCTGCGCCTCAAGAACCGCCTCACTGACAAAATTTTCTGAAGCAATAAATTCCAAATTATATTCCTGTCGTTCCGTTTCCTGTTTAAGGACCTGTGAAATTTCAGGATCAAATGCCGTAAGATTCTGTGTAATCATCAAAGTTCTCCCATGTTGATTCAGACTATTAAAAATAAAAAACGGGGCAACTGTTCTGCCCCGTGTAGTTTAACGCTTAAGCATCTGTTGCTCAATAGCAGTAATTTTATCCAATCGGTTCTGGTGTCGCCCACCTTCGAATTCCGTATCAAGCCAGATTTCAACCAACTTTATCCCTTGATCAGGAGTCAACACTCTACCACCCATTGCCATAATATTAGCATTATTATGTTCCCGTGCCATTTGTGCAGTAAATACATCATGAACCAAAGCAGCCCGGATGCCAGGAAATTTATTAGCCGTTATCGACATCCCGATTCCAGTACCACAAATCAATATACCTAATTCAGCCTCACCGGATGAAACGGCTGCAGCAACCTTTGCAGCAAAATCAGGGTAATCAACAGAATGGGAACCATCGGTGCCAAAATCAGCAAACTGGACAGCTTTTTTTTGCAACAACTCAAGAACGGCTTTTTTCAACTCATATCCGCCATGGTCACTACCAACAACAATCATGTAAAACCTCAGATCTTGCGAAAGGCAAGAGTTGCATTCGTTCCACCAAAACCAAAAGAATTTGAGAGCACAACCTGACAATCAGCCTGCCGCGCTTCATTCGGAACATAATCGAGATCACATTCAGGATCAGGTTCTTCGTAATTAATGGTCGGCGGAATGATCCCATGTTTCAGCACCAGAGCAGAATAAGCCGCTTCAATTCCACCAGCGGCTCCCAGTCCATGACCGGTCATACTTTTGGTCGAACTGACCATAACTTTCCGGGCATGTTCTCCCAAAACAGTCTTAATAGCCATAGTTTCATAAAGATCATTAAAATGTGTCGATGTGCCATGAGCATTAATATAATCAACCTGCTCAGGATTTAATCCCGCATTATTCAGTGCCATTTTAATACAACGAGCGGCACCTTCCCCGCCGGGAGAAGGCTGGGTCAAATGATAAGCATCACTGCTTAAACCATACCCCGCAACCTCGCAATAAATATCTGCACCACGCTTTTTGGCACTTTCGTACTCTTCAAGGATCAGAATGCCGGCACCCTCAGACATAATAAAACCATCGCGGTTCTTTTCAAATGGCCGGCTCGCTCCCTGCGGGTTATCATTGCGGGTAGAAAGAGCTTTCATAACATTAAAACCACCAATTGCCAGTGGCGTAATCGTGGATTCAGTACCACCTGCAAACATGGCATCCGCATCACCGCGAGCAATCATGTGATAAGCATCACCGATCGAATGGGTTCCCGTTGCGCATGCGGATACCGAAGAAAGGTTTGGACCTTTGGCTCCAAACTTTATAGAAATATGCCCAGGTGCCAGATTAATAATCAACATGGGGATAAAAAATGGAGTGATTTTTTTGTAACCACGGGTAAGCAACACTTGATGATACTTCTCGATGGCTGGTAATCCTCCCAAACCAGAACCAACAACTACCCCGACACGTTCAGAGTTAGCGTCATTGATCTCAAGCCCAGAATCCTGCAAAGCCATAGCAGCAGCTGCAAGTCCGTATTGGATAAAGAGATCCATTTTTTTGATCTCTTTTTTAGCAATATAATCTTCCGCGTTAAAATCTGTGACTTCACCAGCAATCTGCGTCGGCAGTTCAGAAGCATCAAATCGGCTGATCTTACTGATACCGCACTGACCATTGGTAACAGCAGCCCAGTTCTTATCAACTCCAGTCCCCAGTGGGGATACGACACCAAGACCGGTGACTACAACTCTACGCATAAAAATCTCTCTTTATAAAATGAGGAATATTTAGCAATTAAAAGGCTGTAAATAAAAAGGTGGTGCCAGAGTGACAATCCGGCACCACCGTCTTCAATCAGGAAGCTTTGTTGATATAATCAAGAGCGTTTTTGACGGTCTGAATTTTCTCTGCGTCTTCATCAGAAATTTCTACGTCAAATTCTTCTTCCAGAGCCATAACAAGTTCAACGGTATCCAGAGAATCTGCACCTAAATCATCCATAAAAGCTGCTGAGTCAACAACCTGTTCTTCGTCTACACCCAATTGCTCAGCAACGATCTGCTTTACTCTTTCCTCAATAGAAGCCATTTACTTTCCTCCTTTTTAAGTTATGTAGGCCATGAAATAAGCCCGTTATCTACATGTACATTCCGCCATTGACACCAATCACCTGCCCGGTGATGTAACCAGCCAGATCAGATGCCAGAAAAACAACAGTTTGAGCAATATCGTCTACAGAGCCCAGCCTTGCTAATGGAATTTGAGCTGTCAACTCCTGACGCTTTTCATCAGCAAGGACGTCCGTCATAGCTGTAGCAATAAACCCCGGCGCAACCGCATTCACGGTGATATTGCGTTTTGCCAGTTCACGTGCATTTGAGCGGGTCAATCCCATTAATCCCGCCTTGCTGGCACAATAATTTGCTTGCCCAGCGTTACCCATCTGCCCCACAACCGAGACAATATTAATGATTCGCCCACTGCGCTGCTTAGTCATCAGCTTAGCAACAGCACGAGTACACAAAAAAGCACCTTTTAGATTGATGTCAAGAACGTCATCCCAATCTTGCTCTTTCATCCTCAGAAGCAGTCCATCACGGGTGATACCCGCGTTATTAACTAGAATATCAATCCGACCGAAGGATTCCTTGGCAACTTTGACCAAGTGCTCTACGTCTGCTGCAACAGCAACATTACACTGGACTGCAATTGCGTCAGTTCCCGCCGCTTTGAGCTCAGCTACAAAAGCCTCAGTCGCCTGAAGATTAGCTCCTGCAGCAACAATCTTAGCACCCTGTGCTGCCAGAGCCAAGGCAATACCACGACCAATACCACGCGAAGTCCCGGTTATCAATGCAACTTTATTCTGAACCATTTAATTTTTCCTTCAAATCCGATAGCTGGATCAATGTATCACATTATCCTTGAAGTTGTCCTAAGCTGGACAGATCCCCGATATTTTGTAATGTTGCGGCGCGATCAATTCGCTTGATCAGACTGGAAAGAACCCGTCCTGGACCAATTTCTACATATCTGGTAACACCTAGTTCCTTCATTTTCTGAATCGATTCATTCCAGCGAACTGGGGCACAAACCTGTTTGACTAAAAGGGACTTAACCTTTGCATCTTCCTGATAAGGAAGCGCCTCAACATTGCTAACAACCGGGTAAGCCAGTGGCGCAATTGTGACTGATTCAAGCACTGTTCGCAAACGTTGTGCCGCCGGAGCCATTAGCGAAGAGTGAAAAGGGGCACTGACAGGTAAAAGCAGTGCGCGTTTTGCACCCCGTTCCTTCGCCAGGACAATTGCTCGTTCAACAGCCGTCGTGTGCCCCGCAATCACGATCTGCCCGGGGCTGTTAAAATTAGCCGGAGCGACAACTTCCCCTTCGGCTGCATCTTGACAGAGTTGGGTAAGAGCTTCTCCCTCAATCCCCATAATTGCAGCCATAGAGCCAACACCAACCGGAACGGCTTCTTGCATGAAGGTACCACGCTGCCGAACAATTTGCACTGCAGCCGCGAAGTCAATTGCCCCCGAAGCAACGAGGGCAGAATATTCTCCGAGAGAATGTCCTGCTGTAAAAGCTGGAGATAAATCTGTCTCTTCCTGAAGCACCCGCAGCGCAGCAATACTTGTTGTAAGAATAGCCGGCTGAGTATTTGCTGTTAGTTTCAGGTCATTATCGGACCCAGCAAAACAGAGCATTTCAATATCAAAGCCAAGGGCATCGTTTGCCTCTTCAAATGCCAGCTTGGCAACATTGAAGTTTTTCGCGAGATCTTTGCCCATCCCCGAATATTGTGAGCCCTGCCCTGGAAAAACAAATGCATCCATTGTATTCAAGTTCCTTAATCCCGATCCATTGAGGTCTACAATTTAACTCTACCAGCGTATTAACGTCGATCCCCAAGTAAACCCGCCACCAAAAGCCGCTGAAAGAAGCAGATCACCCTCCTTTAACAAGCCTTGATGGTTGGCTTCATCAATAGCTATGGGAATTGTTGCCCCTGAGGTATTGCCATATTTATGCACGTTGATAAAGCTCTGCTCTTTGGTCAAACCCAATCGTTTTGTAGTCGCTTCAAGAATTCGAAGATTAGCCTGATGAGGGATAAACTGTGCAACATCAGCACTGGTATAACCGTTTGCAGTCAATGCTTCTTTTGAGACTTCAGTCATTGAACGGACTGCAACCTTAAAAACCTCGTTGCCCTGCATTTTCAAAAAAGATTTCCTGGATTCAATGCCCTCAACAGACGCTGGATACTTCGCACCAAACCCTGGTTGGTAGAGAAGTTCAAGATATTTTCCGTCCGAATGCAGATGACAGGATAATACCCCTGAATCGCCTTCCTGGGCTTCCAATACTACCGCTCCTGCCCCGTCTCCGAACAGCACACAGGTATTTCGATCTGTCCAGTCAACGGAACGGCTCAAGGTTTCAGCACCAATAACCAGGGCTCTTTTACCGCGCCCTGACATAAGAAAATCATTAGCACTAGACAAAGCATAAAGGAATCCAGTGCACGCTGCAGAAACGTCGTAGGCAAAAGCATTCTTGGCACCAAGATTCGCCTGGACAATACATGCCGTCGCTGGCCATGGATAATCGCCGGTGATCGTTCCCATCACAATCATGTCAATATCTTCTGCTGTGACTCCCGCCATATCCATGGCACGTTGTGCAGCAATTGTTGCCATATCAGACGTACATTCATCATCAGAAGCAATACGCCGTTCTTCAATTCCGGTTCTGGCAACAATCCAGTCATGATTGGTATCAACCATTTTTTCAAGATCCTGATTCGTCCTGATATGTTCCGGCAGATACGATCCTGTTCCGATAATTCGTGCTTTCATTAGCTGGAAACTCCTTTAACTGAGGATATTCAACCAAGCTGATCAGAGCAAGGTTGCCAATTTCTCTTCAAAACGAATCTTCGCATATTCACCCGCCTGGCGAATTGCAATACTGATTGCTACCGGATCTGAACTGCCATGACAGACAATCCCGACACCAGAAATACCGAGCAATGGCGCTCCACCATATTCAGCAGGGTTGATTCTCTTTTTAAAAGCGGTAAACGCTGGTCGGCTAAAAAAATAACCAAGCTTAGCCCAGAAACGACCTTCAATCTCCTGTTTCAACATCGTGCCAATAGCGACAGCCAACCCCTCTGAGACCTTCAGCAGCACGTTACCGACAAAACCGTCACAGACAACAACATCAACTGAACCGTTATAAACATCACCACCCTCGACATAACCCAAGTAATTAAGATGTGATTTTTTCAGAAGCTGATGTGCCTCTCGGGTGAGATCATTCCCTTTTTTTTCTTCTGCTCCATTAGAGAGCAGACCAACTCGTGGGCGTGACGTACCAAGGAGATGTTCGACGTAAAGGCTTCCCATGAGGGCAAACTGGTAGAGATGCATTGCTTTGCAATCGACGTTTGCCCCCATATCAAGAACCATTGTCTGATCGTTGAGGTTGGGCAAAAAAGTGCCGATAGCTGGTCGCTCTATGCCGCTGACTCGTCCCAGGACAAACATTCCATTGGCCATAATAGCACCGGAATTTCCCGCACTGACAACCGCTGATGCCTCCCCCTGCTTGACCAGATTAAAAGCGACCCTGATTGAGGAATCTTTCTTCTTGCGCAACGCCTCTGAGGGGGAATCATGCATGCCGACGACCTCACTGGCATGATGAATCTCTAAGCCCAGACCATGGGTCTGATGGGTATCAAGTTCTGCTTGGATTCGCGCGGTATCACCGACGAGAACAACCCGGCAACCCCACTCCCGACAGGCAGCCACAGCACCAGCAACCTCGACAGCAGGCGAATTATCCCCGCCCATAGCATCTACAGCTATCTCAACAGACATAGTTTATCTTAAGCCAAATCAGACTTCGTCACTGTTAATGACTTCTTTACCTTTATAGGTTCCACAATGTGGACAGACGCGGTGTGGCAATTTAGGCTCTTGACATTGAGGACAGACAGAAAGCCCCGGTGCTGTAATCGCATCGTGAGCACGGCGCATATTTTTTTTAGACTTAGAGGTTTTTTTCTTTGGAACTGCCATTTATTTTCTCCTTGCAATTGAACAAATAATTAATTCACAACAATATTGATTGCCGTATTTTTGCCTGACTGTTCTCATCAGGACTTTTTAAAATTCATATCAGTCAAAACGGTAAATTTATTATTAAAAGGCTTCCTGATGCAGTTACACTTTTTGACATTAAGATTCGTACCGCACTCAGGACAAAGTCCCTGACAAGTTTTTTTACACAGTGGGCTGATTGGGACTGCTATAATCAGCTGCTCTTGCAACGGCTCAAGCAGCTCCAATGTTTCGTCTGCATAAACAACCAGGCCCAACTCATCTGCTTCAAGTTCAACTTCTTCCTCAGTTTGTCCATCCTTAGACTGTGGCACAAAGGTAAGAACAAACTGTTCAGACAAAAGGCGTTCAAAACTCTGCAGACAGCGACCACATTGTAAGGTCACAGCTGCGTCAAGATGCCCATCAACCTCTACAAGTTTTCCCGTCCGCTGGAAACGCAATTGAAACGCTAACGGTTCTCTGAATTTTGGCTCGCCATCTTCAGCAAGCAGTGAAATGTCAGGAAAATCATTTAAAGAACAGGAGTACCCTTGCTCAAGTTCTCCCCCTTTGATATCTTTCAGATCAAGACGCATCACCACCACCAAGACAAAAGATACAGTATAGAGAGAGACAAAATCATGTCAAGTCAAAAGGATAGCTTCCCAACTGTTTAGAATGGCGCATTTACTAGCCTATTCAACAGTGATTTGCAAGTTTTTTTTAAGCTTTGGCGTAACTGGTATTTATTACCACAGAGGAATGATTGAACGAAAAAATTTCAGGGGTTGTGAACAAATTTCTATATAACAATTAGTAGGTAACAATCGTGATAAATCCAAATACAGCTGCAGAAGTTCTTAGATTGATGGAAATCATGGCAACCTTGCGTTCGCCCACTGGTTGCCCCTGGGATAAGAAACAAACACCGGAGTCACTGAAGCCTTACATTCTTGAAGAAGCATACGAACTGATTGAGGCAATTGATAAAGGCGAGACGACTGATATTTGCGATGAATTAGGAGATTTACTACTTCAAATTATCTTTCTTGCACAAATCTACAGTGAACAAGACCAGTTTGGGCTTGCAGAAGTTGCCCTCTCAATCTCCAACAAGATGATTCGCAGGCATCCTCACGTTTTTGCAGATGCTAGTGCCGAGAACCATGCGCAACGCTGGGCTGAAATCAAACGACAAGAACGTTCATCGCGGGGGAAAGGCAATAAACTAGCAGATCGAATCCCAATCAACCTGCCAGCACTTAAAAAAGCCACAAAAGTGGTAAAGAAAATCCAAGAAGAAAAACCGGTGGCCCAGATTCAAAATATCCAACAGGGCTTCTCAGATCTTTGTCAATTAACAGAGAAAGCTTTGACCAGGCATGAAGAAATCGAAACCTTGCTCGGAGAAATATTATTTAGAACTGTTCAGCTCACAAGTTCATTAAAGGTAGATGCCGAAGATTTATTACGCAAAAAAACCATGCAAGTGATATCTGAAATCGATATTTAAAAGAATGCAATTCAGGTCATTAATTGCAAAGCTCTTGAAAAATAATAGGTTTTACGGTCTGTCAACTTATATTGTTGATAAGCTGTTGGTAACGCTGTTGAAAAGATCAAAGGTGCGGCAAGACCTGCACCGGATAACAACTTGCCTATTTTTTAACCAGTTCTATTCTCCTGTATTATCAACTGGTTACCAACATGACGTGGTTTCTTCTTTAAAATACCACATAGCTCCTATGAATAATTTGCTGTTATTTATGAAAGGTTCTCCAGATGTTTATAAAGCTTTTAATCGTCTTCACATTGGTGCCAATAATTGAGCTATATGTATTAATCGAGGCAGGTCGACAAATAGGGGTTGGAGCAACTATTGGAATGATTTTCATAACTGGAATTGCCGGGGCTTACCTGGCAAGAAGTCAGGGGTTTAACTTAATAAATCGGATTCAAACAGATCTGAATCAGGGACGGATCCCGGCAGAGGAAATCATGGATGGAGCATTAATTTTAGCTGGTGGACTATTATTATTAACTCCAGGATTCTGTACAGATCTGTTTGGATTTTGTCTTCTGACACCAATAACGAGACAATTCATTAAACCTTGGCTGAAAAAATGGCTTGATCTTAAAATTCGGCGCGGTGAAATCAATTTTCGTCAGTTTTAAAGAGACGTTGAACTTGCCAGAGAAAGCACAAGGGACTTATCTCCTGTGCCGCAACAATCTCCACCCTTGGTGGATTTCGTCCACTTTAAATAAATAGCAGCATCCAAGGTAGATGACAGCCCCAACAACAACGGCTGCAGATAACGCCAGCGATTTGTTCAGCAATAAGCCAGGCTGTAACCAATCCACGCTATTCAGCAAGAAAGAGACCGCCAACGCCATCAACACACAAGCCGGAATCACTTTTAGAACTGGTTTATAGAGGACTTTCTGGAAAAAGGTGCCAACCCGGCGCTGCAACATGATAAGCAGCATCAGGGCATTAAACATCGAGGCGACGGTTAGTGCGATAGCCAGCCCGACGAATCCGTAATACTGCATCAACACTGCACCAAGGATCAGATTGACCAGTAACGTCCAGAATGAGATCACAACCGGGGTTCTAGTATCTTTCAGGGCATAAAAAGTTTGTGCAGCGATGCGGCTGTAGCCGACAAATATCAGTCCGGGAGCATAACAAATCAGTGCTAAAGCGGTGTTTTCAAGTGCCGTCAAACCAAACTCACCACCCAGAAAAAATAGAGAATAGATGGGCTTTGCACAGATAATGAGACCGACGATAGCGGGCAGGGTAAACAAGGTAATTAACGTCAAGGCAAAGGTTAGCGATTGCCGCATCCCTTCATGATCATCATCGGCAACCTGACGGCTCATCATCGGCAAAGCAGCTTGAGCCAGCGAGACGATAAAGATCCCCTGTGGAAATTCAAACAGCCGCTGACCATAATAGAGGTAAGAGACACTTCCCTCGGGAAGAAACGAGGCGAGTAAGCGAGTGACAATAATATTGATCTGATAGATAGCAACGCCAGCGATACCGGGCAGCATGAGAGTCATAATTTTGTGTAAATGTGGATCTCCGCGAAAATTAAAGTTGAACCTTAATCTGATTTTGTAACGGCAGAGAACAGGAACCTGGATCAGCAGTTGAACAATTCCACCTAAGAGAACCCCGATCGCCAGAGAAAATATCGGTTTTTCAAAAAGTTGCCCCAACGTTAACGCACTGATAATCATCGCCAGATTCAGAAATAAGGGAGACAATGATGGAAGGAAAAAATGGCCCCGTACATTGAGAATACCGGTCAGCAGTGCCAGCATTGAGACAAGTCCAATATAGGGAAACATGATCCGGTTCAACTGACTTGTCAGCTGCAATTTTCCTTCGACCTGGCCAAAGCCATAACCGATTCCCTGAACAATCCACGGCGAAAAAACCACCCCCAGCGTTACAATCACCAGCATCATCAGTAACAGCAGTGTCACACACTTATTTGCCAGCTGTTGCGCCTCTTTCTCACCACGGTGATGGAACACTTCTGAAAAGGTCGGGACAAAGGCCGCGGTCAAAGAGCCTTCACCGAAAAAACGGCGCAGCAGATTGGGAATGGTGAAAGCCATAAAAAAAGCATCCGTCATCATACCGGCGCCAAACAACCGCGCGACAACGATATCACGAACCAGCCCGGCAATCCGGCTCAACGAAGTTGCCAATGCCATCACCATAGTTGCAGCAGCTATTTTTTTCTTCTCAGTCATTCAGAAATTTTAATCCTCTTTGAACGGGAGATAACCTCTCGAAGCTACGTCACAATTCAACAATAATTATCAATTTCTAACTTGACAGGCAACAATATAATCATTAGTATCGCGGCTCTTTGAAATAATGTGTTCATCTATAAACAAGGAGAAACAATTCGTGGCCAACCATAAATCAGCAGCAAAACGTAATCGGCAAAATACGATTAGAAAAGCACGCAATGCGCATGTCCGCTCAACCATGCGTAATCTAGTAAAACAAGTCCGTGAAGCGGTGACTGCCGGGGACAAAGAAGCAGCACAAGCAACTCTTGAAAAAGCCATCCCTTATATTGATAAAACCTCAACAAAAGGGGTGATCCATAAAGCAACTGCCAGCCGTAAGATCTCCCGATTAAACAAATTGGTCAATACGCTTAACTGATAGCGTAACCGGCTAATTTTTGATCTTTTAAGAGGGGCTGATAAAACAGTCCCTTTTTTTATTCAATTTCTTTTCTTAACTAAACGCAAAATCAGACTATCAAGTAGCGCTCCGGCATCTGCACCACTTGATTTCATAGCAAGATCCGTCTCAAGAAACAATTCATGGGCACGGACAAAATCCTGGCGCGAAAATTTCTTTCCCTGCTGAATCAAACCATCGACAACAAAAGGAGGAACCCCGGCAACTTTTGCAATCTCTCTTGCGGGGCGACTCTGAACCTGCAGTTCACGCACCTTCCAGAGTCTTCGAAAATGCAGCACCAATAGTGAAAGAATCTTCAACGGTGCTTCACCTGCAGCACTAAGTCGCATTACCAGGGTCAAAGCCTTAGCAATATCTCTACGACCAACAGCATTGCCCAATTCAAAAATATTTTCGGCGCGCCCCCTGGAAACCACAGCCTGCACATCCATAACATCAATCAGTGTGGACGTTCCTATATAGGTCAGTAATTTATCCAATTCAGCATGAATTTCATGCAGGTTGCCGCCAACCATAGAACAAAAAAGCTCAATTGCATCTGCAGAAATCTTTACGTCACGTTGATTAAGTACATTACGGATATATGGAGGGATTTCTCTGTCAGACAAAGGTTTAAATTCAAACAGAGCTCCAATCTTCTTAAGTTGTTGGTAAATTTTACGGCGGTTATCAATTTTACCCGCTATAAATAGCAGACAGGTTTCCGGAACTGGATCTTGTAGATAGGGAAGTAATTCTTCTAATTCATCTGCAGGTATTTGGTGCGCATCTTTAACCGTCACCAGTCTTTTTTCAGCAAAAACGGGATAAGTCATTGCCGCTTCAAGGATTTCCCCTGCCGTAACCTCTTTTCCATAGAACTGATTATCGTTAAAGTCATCCTTTTCAGCAGGCAAAACTGCCCGTCTGACTGAACGTGCCACCGCCTGAATCAGGTAGGGCTCTTGACCACAAAGAAAGATAATTGCAGGAACCTGATTCGATCGGAGTTTGCGGTACAGTTCATCAACATTCATAGATCAAAAGTCATCAAGCAATTTATAGAGAACCTCTTCTGCCAGACGCAAAGTTATTACATCAATCGCCTGCTGCTCCAAATCTTCTTGATCATTTTTATCATTGGCTGCGCTGTATTCTTCACTCCAACTGGCTGTCCCTTCCCAAAGCAGTTGCTCGGTTTCAGATTGACGCAACACCACAGCAACAATCATGGTCGAGCGATACTCGCCAATAGCATCGTCAGGATTATAAGAAAGTGCCCTGCTCTTATAATCCCGAACCGTTCCGATGAGAGTGGCTTCAGCATCTTCAACTTTCTCAACCTGAGAGATTTTACTACTACGTGAAAAAACTTCACTGACCCGATCCGTCATTTTGTGTTCAAGTTGCGGCTCAGCGGTCTTATTTATAAAGAGTGGAATGTATAATTTCTCTACGCCTCCAGGCAAAACACCGGCTTGACCGGGAAAATGGTAACCACACCCCAGCAGACAGAATAACAGGATAAAAAGACAGGCGAACCTCATCATGCCACCACAATATTGATTAGACGACCAGGAACAACAATAATCTTACGCACCTGCTTTCCGGCAATAAATCGTTGCACGTTTGGCTCTGCCAGAGCTTCCGCTTCAACGGTTTCTTTATCTGCAGCAACTGCGACGTTAATTTTACCACGGACTTTACCGTTGACTTGCACGACCAGAGTGATTTCTGCACAAACCAAGGCAGACGCATCCCAACTTGGCCAGCCGGAAGTTTCAACACTTTGCTGATGTCCTAACAACTGCCAGAGTTCTTCACAGATATGCGGCACAAATGGATTCAACAGGCAGACAACAGCCTCCAATGCTTCACGCAAAACTCCAGGATTTTCCTGCCGCGGTTTAAACGCATAAATAGCGTTCACTAACTCCATCACCGCTGCGATAGCCGTATTAAAATGGAAACTTCCATCAACATCTTCGCTGACCTTCTTAATGGTCTGATGGGTTTTACGGTGCAGATCCGCAGCCTCCCCTGCAATAGTATCAGGAACCGCAGCTGTGACTATCAATTCCCGATTTTCATCAACTGCCCTCCAGACACGATTAAGAAAACGGTAGCACCCCTCAACTCCTTGCTCATTCCACTCCAGATCTTTTTCAGGGGGGGCAGCAAAAAGAGAAAATAAACGTGCTGTATCTGCACCATATTGATCAATCAGCTGGTTTGGATCGATAACATTCTTTTTCGACTTACTCATTTTTTCAGTGCGACCCAATTCAACCAGTTGACCACAGAGGACGCATTTTCCATCAACCACTTGCTCAGGGTACAACCAGCCATGTTCGGGGCAACGCTGGGTTTCCTTACAGACCATCCCTTGCGTCAGCAAATTGGTAAAAGGCTCATCAGCATCCAACATTCCCAGATCGCGCAATATTTTGGTATAGAAACGTGCATACAACAGATGCATAACAGCATGTTCTATCCCTCCAATGTACTGATCGACCGGCAACCAGTAATCTGCAGCCTGCTTATCTAACGGACCTTCAGTATAATCAGGGCAGGTATAGCGAGCAAAATACCAGGAACTTTCTACAAATGTATCAAAAGTATCTGATTCACGTTTGGCCAGTTTTCCACATTTCGGGCAAGGAACCTGCAAAAAATCTGTATGCCTGGCTAGAGGCGAACCGCCCTCACCGGTTAATTTCACATCCGTTGGCAGAACCACCGGCAAATCTTTTTCTGGAACGGGAACCGCTCCGCAGCTGTCACAGTAAATAATTGGAATCGGGGTTCCCCAATAACGCTGTCTTGAGACCCCCCAGTCACGCAGGCGGTAATTAACGGTCTTGCGTCCTGCGCCACGAGCTTCCAAGAAGGCTGCAATCTGTTCTTTTGCCGACTCATTAGTAACACCGTCAAATTGACCGGAGTTGACCAATAATCCTGAGCCGGTAAATGCTTCGGTCAGCTGATCAGATGTCAGACCTTCACCCTCAGGTTGAATAACCACCCTGATTGGCAACTGATATTTTTTCGCAAATTCAAAATCGCGTTGGTCATGAGCAGGTACGGCCATAACAGCGCCAGTGCCATAACCCATCAACACAAAATTAGCGAGGAAGATCGGGATACGTTCATTATTGAGGGGGTTGATGCAGTATGATCCGGTAAAAACACCTATTTTCTCCAGATCACCGCTGGTTCGATCTGTCTTATCCTGACGTTCCACCGTAGCAATAAAATTATTGACCGCTTCTTCCTGCTCTGCGGAAACCAATGATTTGGCCAAAGGATGTTCAGGAGCCAGGCTCATAAATGTCGCACCGAATAAAGTATCAGGACGGGTGGTAAAAACTTTGACTATCTCACTTCGATCAGCCACTGTAAATTCAATTTCGCAGCCGTAACTTTTACCAATCCAATTGCGCTGCATTGACAGCACCCGCTCAGGCCAGCCAGGCAGTTTATCGGTCCATTCCAGAAGTTCATCAGCATAATTGGTGATTTTAAAAAACCACTGTTCCAGCTCTTTGGGCTGAACCGTATTATGACACCGCCAACAACATCCATCTTCAACCTGTTCATTAGCAAGCACGGTTTGACAATCTTCACACCAGTTGACAGAAGATCCTTTTTTGTACGCCAAACCTTTTTCAAACATCTTTAAAAAGACCAGCTGTTCCCAACGATAATAATCAGCATCACAGGTTGCAAACTCCCGTTGCCAATCGTATGAAAGACCAATCCTTTTCAGTTGCTTGCGCATACTGTCAATATTTTCGTAGGTCCATTTAGCCGGATGGATACCGTGTTCAATCGCAGCATTCTCAGCTGGCATTCCAAAAGCATCCCAGCCCATTGGATGCAGAACATTGAATCCCTGCATCCGCTTAAAACGTGCCACAACATCACCAATTGCATAGTTGCGAACATGACCCATGTGGATACGGCCAGAGGGATAGGGAAACATTTCCAGCAGGTAATATTTTTCTTTTTCAGAATCCATGGAAGCACAAAAAGATTGTTCTTCCTGCCAAATGTGTTGCCACTTGGCTTCGACATCTTTTGGATTGTACTGATTGTCCATAATTCCTCCGCAACGGGCAGCAACCCCGTCACCTATTAAAATTGACTATATACACGAAAACCGGCAAAAGCCGGTATCGCCATACAAAGTATTGAGGAAGTTGATCTCCTCTATATCCCTACTTTCCCAGTTTCGATGGAGAGTCTAGAAATAGCGCACTATTTAGCCCGATAAGTAATTCGACCACGAGTTAAATCGTAGGGAGATAGTTCAACTGTTACCCGATCACCAGGGAGGATACGGATATAATATTTGCGCATTTTCCCAGAGATATGTGCCAACACAAGGTGGTCATTGTCAAGTTTAACCCGAAACATAGCATTCGGTAACGGCTCTACGACTGTGCCTTCTACTTCAATTGCTTCTTCTTTTGCCAACGGTGCCTCCTAAAATATAAAATTTAGCTTCAAAATAAAGAATAGTGGAGATTTATCACATTTTCACACATTGCTGTCAAGCCAGAATGGAGCTCAGTCCCTTCGTGTTTCAGGGTTGAGGAGTTGACGTACAACCTCAATAAGCCGGGCTGTTTGTAGAGGTTTGGTAATAAATTCATCTGCCCCGAGCTTTATTGCCCGCTCCCGAGTCATTTCTGACCCCTCAGTTGTAATGACAGCAATCGGAAGTTTTGCGTACATAACATCATTGCGGATCAAACCAACAAGTTTCAAACCATCCATCATTGGCATATTGATATCGGTCAACAGCAAGTCATACTTCTTGGCAGAGAGTTGCTTCAGTGCAGCTACTCCATCGCCAGCCTCATCAATCTGTAAACCTGGAAGGCGTTGCAGGGCAAGAACAATGAACTGCCTCATCGTTGGCGAATCATCAACCACCAGAACTTTAGCGGCATACATTCTTTACAGACTCCACTAACAAAATTATTTTAAATAAGGTTACGGTCAGTTATCGGTTTATTTTATATTAATCCTGATTCAATAGCTGTTCAATTGTTTTCATGACCATAGCCGACTTAAAAGGTTTAGTGATATATTGATCAGCACCAACGTCTTCACCGCGAGAAATGTCTTCAGGAGTTTTCTTTGCCGTTAAAAGAATAATTGGAATATGGCTTGTCTCTGGGTCTTTCTTGATGCGTTCGCACACCTCAAAACCATCTAATTCTGGAAGCATAATATCCAGTAATATCAAATCTGGAGTTTCAGCTGCAACGGCTTCAAGAGCGGCCAGCCCTGTTGTTGCTCCTTGCACCAGGTAACCTTTGGTCGTCAGAAGAATACTTTCTAACTTCAGCAAGCTTTCCTCATCTTCAACTATGAGAATTTTTTTTTGCATAGGTCAAACCTCCACGTTGCAGGGCTTCAAAATCAATTATAACAAAAGACCGCCCAAAATGGTTGGTAATACTCAGCCGGGTGCGCATAAAGCTTGTTCCATCGCTAACCCTGCTTGCGAAAGAAAGACCTCGAAAGCACTTGCAGCACGAATAGGTCGACTCGCTGGATAATTGTCACCATATAAAAGCGCAACAACTTCTCCATCGCTCACCAAAGGCCCCAGGAAAACCTCATCCGGAACTTCATTTAAGAATTCTTTGAGATTGACTTCCGCAACTGAGTTTTTCAGTGAAGAACGTACGGAAACTTTCTCTTTCAGAACTTGAGCAAACAATGACCCCGGCTCGACCCGTAACCGCATCTTCCGCACAATGACATCAGCAGCTTCACTGAGATCAGCCAGCCCAAACTGTCCCAACCCAACCAGTTGATTCCCTCTAACGTCAAAGACGATAGCCCGGTTCATAATCTCACTGGCATAGCGAAGGATCAAAAGAATTATTCCACCACCAAGTTCCGGATGTTCTAATTCCGCCAGCATCCCCCTAAGAAGATCCAATCCATACTGACTTTGCTGGTTTTCCCGCGCAGCCAGTTCATGTTCAATGAGTTCATCGTCAATATTAGCTGCGTCACCCAGTTCGTCAATTTTCTGTCCTTTTACAAGCAGCCGCTGAGAACTCAGCCCCTTCTCAAGCATAAAATCGAGGGGGTTAAGAAGAGCACTACCAAACGATTGTACCTCTTCAAGTTGAAAAGAAAAATAACCTTCAGTCCAGGAGAAAAGACTAAAAACAATTGTTTCGATCCGGGCAGCAACAACCGTTTCAATGTTGTTAGCAGCAATCCGAAATTTATCAACCAGAATCTGCCCCAACGGTTGATGGGAACCAAGATTTTGTTGTATTCTTAGTGCCTCATCAACTTGATTTTCAGTAACAATCTTACTCCGGCGCAAAAGTTGCCCCAGGGTTTCTGGAAAAAGGCTGGATGTGGCACGGACAACCTGCCCATCAAGGAAACATATCAACCCCTCTCCCTGTTGACCTTTAAGGGTCAGGGTTCCCGATTTTTTACTCAAGCTGAGTATTTGCAGAATATCACGGATGCCTAAATCTTCTAAATAACCTTCCAGTGCCATCAATAATTCTTCTTTCCACGACCCTTGAACTCCAACCGTAAAGGAACTTGATCAAAGTTAAATTTTTCTCGAAAACAGTTCACCAGATAACGCTGATAAGAAAAATGAATTTTATCTGGACGGTTGGTAAACAGAACAAAGGTTGGAGGTCGTACAGCAGCCTGGGCAGCATAATAAAACTTAATCCGCTGATCGCCGGCCATCGATGGAGGATGTTTGCTGACAAATTCCTCCAACCCCTGATTCAACTTGGCCGTTGGTATGCGGCGATTAAATTCCAGAGCAACTTCTTCCACCTTGGACATGATTTTACTGACTCGCTGTCCAGTCAATGCTGAAACAAACAGGAGAGGAGCAAAGGGCAGATATTTGAAACGTCGCTGAACCTCAGAAATAAATTTTCCCATGGTCTGATCATCTTTATCTGGCAGATCCCATTTATTGACAACCAGAATTAGCGCGCGCCCTTTCTCATAAGCATATCCAGCTACCGCAAGATCCTGATCAGTCACGCCATCTTCTGCATCAAGAACCATCAAAACAACATGAGCTCGATCCATTGCTTTGAGTGCTGTTACAGCGCTATATTTTTCCACCGTCTGACTGATACGCCCTTTACGCCGAATACCAGCGGTATCAATTAACACAAACCGCTTTTGATTATAGACAAAAGGGGTGTCAATACTGTCGCGGGTTGTTCCAGAAACCGGATTAGCAACGACGCGTTCATAACCAAGCAAGCGATTGACCAATGATGACTTACCAACATTTGGGCGGCCAACAATAGCTATTCTGACTTCATCTTCAGGGTCAGGATTGTCCGGAGCAGGTGGTAATAGTTTTTCTAAATCATCAATAAGATCGGTAATACCACGTCCATGCTCAGCAGAAACTGAGTAGAATTTATCAATCCCCAGAGCATAAAAGTCAGCAGTCTCAACCTCTTGCTTTTCACCATCTACCTTGTTGATCAGATAAAAAACCGGTTTGTCGATCTGCCGCAGCATTTCAGCAATTTCAATGTCTGCTGGCGTTAAACCATCTTTGACATCCATCAGATAAAAAATTATATCTGCCTCTTCAACCGCTAACTGTGATTGCTCCCGCATCTGAATCAATAACCGATCTTCACTGACCGGCTCAAAACCACCTGTATCAATCAACAGAAAAGGTCTTAAAAAACGGGTGACTTCAGCGTAATGACGATCGCGGGTGACCCCGGGAAAATCTTCAACTATCGCTTTACGTTTTCTTAGTAACTTATTGAATAATGTAGACTTTCCGACATTTGGTCTACCAACTATGGCGACAGTTTTCATCATGTACTAAAATCTTTCTCTATTAATAGTTCATAAAATGGCTAAGAAAAAATTTCGTCCTACAAGGCGCAGTGGTTTTTCAGGGGCGAAGACATACATGAGTATGTCGAGGTCCTGAAAAAAAGCTACAACACCGTAGGGCGGACTTTTTTGCGACGCCATCATTTTTTACTGTAGCCAAGTTCACGTAACATGCGTTCATTCTGGCTCCAATCCTTATCAACCCGGACAAACAACTCCAGAAAAACCCGAGTGCCAAGTAATCGTTCGATGTCTTTCCGCGCTTCCTGGCCAACAGCTTTGATCATCTGTCCACCCTTACCAACAATAATTTTCTTGTGGCTGTCACGCTCAACATGAATCGTTGCCTGGATAACAACGAGTTTTTTCTCTGGTTTTTCCTCAAAGGTATCAACCCGAACACCAACACCATAAGGGATCTCTTCACTGGTACGCCGCATAATTTTCTCGCGCACCAATTCGGCAATAATAAAACGTTCCGGCTGATCAGTCAGCATATCTTCCGGATAATACTGCGGTCCTTCCGGCAGATAAGGCTCTATGGCCTGCAACATCTGGGGGACACCATTTCCACTCCTAGCCGAAAGCGGAACAACCTGAGCAAATTCAAACCGATCAGTGTACTGCTGAATTAAACTCAGCAATCGAGTTGGTTTTACCAGATCAATTTTATTGATAATCAAAAAAACTGGGGCTGCTGACTTATCTAATAGTTTGAGGATATATTCATCGCCCCCGCCCGGAGAATCATCTGCTTCAACCAGAAACAGAATCAAATCAACATCAGAGCAAGCACCGACAGCCTGATCAACCATAAATCGATTCAATTTTCCCTTGGCTTTATGGATTCCTGGAGTATCAACAAACAGAGCCTGTCCAGCGGGGAAATTATGGATCCCCAGGATTCGATTTCGAGTTGTCTGCGGTTTATTTGAGGTGATTGATATTTTCTGTCCAAGAATGCGATTGAGCAAAGTCGATTTGCCAACATTCGGTCGACCAATAATTGCAATATATCCGGATAAAAATTTCTGTTCTGTCATCGCTTATGAAATCTCTCTTAATAATGGATGATCAAGTGCTGCCGCTGCCGCTTTCTGTTCAGCATTTTTTTTACTGCTCCCACTGCCCTTACCAAGTAATTTACCAGAATAACGTGCCTCTATAGAAAAAATTCGTTCATGATCAGGGCCGGAAACCTGTGCCAATATATATTCTGGAAGAGCACCATATTGTGCTTGCAGACGTTCCTGCAAACAAGTTTTATAATCACTACCGTAGCGTAACAGAGCAGATTTCTCAATCACAGCACAAAAAGCCTTAGTTATAACCGAACTGGCCGCAGCAAAACCACCATCCAAATAAATAGCTCCAAGGAGTGCCTCCAGCGCATCAGCAAGTAAACTTGGTTTTTCACTGCCACCACTCCTTTGTTCCCCTTTTCCTAATCGCAGGCCAGTGCCAATCTGCAACTTTCTGGCAATTTCAAACAACCCTTTTTCACTGACAACTTCAGCACGAATACGGGTTAACCCACCTTCGGGGATATCAGGGTAACGAGAGAACACCCAATCACTGATAGCCAATTCTAATACAGCATCACCGAGGAATTCTAACCGCTCATTATGGAGAACAAATTCCGGGTGCTCATTGCTGAAAGATTTATGCGTTAACGCTTGGAGCAACAGTTGTCGGTCAGTAAAAATATAGCCGATAGTTTTTTCCAGTTCGTCAAAATAATGTTGCACGTTTCCTCCGTAGTTACCAATAGGTGCGGAGTATAACCAAATCGGATAAGGAGTTCAATGACTTACACTGAATCACGCACCAATTCAGGTTTAACCTTGATTCCTATCTCAGCCGTTCTCTATAATGGTTCATCGCATACAATAATATGGTCAATCTGAAAACCACTTCGGATACAATAGAACACTTGTTAATGACACAGCAGACAATATGACCTTTGACACAATAACTGGCCACCAGCAGCAAAAGAACATTTTACTACGAGCGCTTAGCAGCCAGCGTATTGCTCATGCCTATCTTTTTGAAGGATCGGATGGAATTGGCAAAAGACTCATGGCGCTTGCTTTTACACGCGCCCTACTCTGTGAAACCGGGACGGGTTGTGGGAAATGTTCTGCCTGTCTCAAGGTTGACCATAATAACCATCCAGATGTTCACCAGCTCGACGCAGATGGCACTGCCCTGAAAATTGATCAGGTTCGCTCATTACAACAGCAACTTTCCTTACGCCCACTGGAAGCAAAATATAAAATTTGTCTGGTGGATGGTGCTGAGCACTTCACCAATGGAGCGGCCAATGCACTGCTGAAAACCCTGGAAGAACCGCAGCCCGGCACAATAATCATCCTGCTGACAAATCATCCAGAAAAACTTCTGCCAACAGTCCGCTCCCGCTGTCAACGGCTTCCATTTTCACGTTTGCCAAAACAACAGCTGGCAACTATTCTAGCGCAGAAACTCAACTTGAGCAGTACTGAAGCAACGATCCTCGCAGCCCTTTCAGAAGGCAGTTTCAAAAAAGCTCTGGGGCAAAATCGAGAGCTTTTTCTGGAAAAACGCTGTAAATTAATTCAATCCTTGTCAGCATTGTCAGCAGGCAGTACTATTCCGACTTTCTCTTTTGCTGATGAGCTTGAATCAGACAAAGAAATTCTCCCTGATATCTTGGATATTTTTCAAGCATTTTACAGAGATTTATTACTCCTTAAACATGGTCGTCCAGACGAAGATCTGGTCAACCTCGATTTGCTTGAAATTTTGCACAAACAAAGTAAATCATCAACAACGGCCAGCTTATTACACAAACTCAAAGCGTTGGAATCTGCCCGCTTTCATTTACAACGAAATGTCAATTGCCGCTTGGCTCTTGAAGTTATGTTGATGCGGATCACCGCCGCTTGATTTTATAAGGAACGACACGCTCTATGGAACGACTCAAATTAGTCAGCATCTCTTTTCACACAGCGGGAAAGATCTTTGATTTTGATGCCCAGGACTTTAACCTGATCCCTGGCGACAAAGTCATCGTTGAAACGGAACGTGGTCGTGCCCTTGGAACCGTCGTGAGAAACCCGCGTGAAATCTCACCGGATAAAGCTCCGCCAAAGCTGAAATCTATTCTCCGTATAGCTGCAGAAAATGATTTACAGATGGCTCAGAGTAATGCTCTCCGTGAACAGGAAGCCCTCCAATTCTGCAAGCAACGGGTTAAACTCCGGGGCATGGAGATGAAATTGGTACGAGCAGAATATTTGTTCGACGGTTCAAAAATCATTTTCTATTTTACTGCTGATGGACGGGTCGATTTTCGTGAACTGGTAAGAGATCTGGCACAACATTTTCGTACCCGCATTGAAATGCGTCAAATTGGTGTCAGGGATGAGGCCAAACAGGTTGGCGGATTAGGAATTTGCGGTAGAGAACTCTGTTGCAGTAACCATTTACGTGAATTCGCCCCGGTTTCAGTAAAAATGGCCAAGGCGCAGGGATTGGCATTAAATCCGACCAAAATTTCCGGTCAGTGTGGTCGTCTGCTATGCTGCCTTGCTTATGAATATGAAACTTACAATGAAATGAAAAAGACCTTACCCAAGTGCGGTAAAAAGTTACAATTGGAAGCAGGATTAGCGGAAGTCATTTCGCAGGATATCCTGGCGCAAAAAGTCACCCTGTATAGAAACGGTGAACGCTGTCAGATGCATATTAGCGAGTTACAAAAAGAGCTTGAAAGTGTCAAAAATAAAACCACAGAAACGGCCACACAACAAGAAACCCCAGTAAAAAAACAATCAGCGGAACGATCGGAACGAACCAGGAATAAGCCAGAAAAAACACATCAACGCCTGAACCAACAAAATGGCTCCAATAAAGTACCACCAAAGCAAGGGCGACAGGAGAGCAAAGAAGCCACCGGGCAAGAGAAAAGCAAACGCCGACGTAGACGCCCCAGACGTCGTTCAAACCAGCAGACAAAACCGACAGAAACTAAAAGCTAATTGAATTAACCAATATTTTTTATACGATACCATCTGACATTCAAACAATATGTCATCCGTTTATGGGAGCTGGATATGAGCAAAACTTTTTATGTGACCACACCTATTTATTATGTCAATGATGTCCCGCACATCGGCCACGCTTACACCACTCTGGCTTGTGATGTCATTGCGCGCTACAAACGAGCTCGGGGTTATGACGTTGCCTTTTTAACCGGAACTGATGAACATGGACAAAAAGTTGAAACCGCAGCCAAAGCAAATGGTGAAACCCCTCTTGAGCTGGCCGATCGAGTCGTTAAACGCTTTCAGGCACTCTGGACAAAATTGAACATCTCCCATACTGATTTTATTCGCACCACTCAGGAGCGGCACAAACACACAGTACAGGAACAGTTTAAAGCGATTGAAGCCAAAGGGGATATTTATCTTGGTGAGTATGAAGACTGGTATTGTACTCCCTGTGAAACTTTTTGGACGGAGACCCAGTTAATCGATGGAAACTGTCCCGACTGTGGCCGACCAACCACAAAACTAAAGGAAGAGTCCTACTTCTTCCGTATGAGTAAGTATCAGGATCAGCTGCTTAAACATATTGAGGACAATCCCGACTTTATCCAGCCCAAGTCCCGGCGCAATGAAATCCTCAGTTTTATCAAGGAGGGATTACGTGATCTCTCCATCTCTCGAACCTCATTTTCCTGGGGTATCCCCGCTCCCGGCAATGAAAAACATGTCATCTATGTCTGGTTCGATGCTCTCACCAACTATATTTCAGCCCTCGGTTACCCGGAAGACAAGGATGGTAAATTTGCAACTTACTGGCCGGCAGTCCATGTCATTGGTAAAGATATTTTGCGCTTCCATGCGGTCTACTGGCCAACATTTCTGATGGCTGCAGGACTGCCACTTCCCGCAAAAGTTTTTGCTCACGGGTGGTGGACTGTAGAGGGGCAGAAAATGAGTAAAAGTCTGCGTAATGTCGTTGAACCAAACAAACTGATTGATACCTACGGTGTCGATGCAATCCGCTACTTTTTGCTCCGTGAAGTCCCCTTTGGTCTTGATGGTGATTTTTCTCATAATGCCCTGATCCACCGGATAAACTCGGATCTGGCTAACGATATTGGTAACTTGGTCAGCCGCTCGACCGCCATGCTTTCTAAATATTTCGGTGGAGAACTTCCTGCCCCGAACTCTGCTGACAGTACCGATCGGGCACTTATCGACCTGTTTTCGGTCACTATTGAGAAAATAGATACCCACCTCAACAATATGGCGTTCAATAAAGCCTTGATGAGCATTTGGGAGCTGATTTCAGCCGGCAATAAATATATTGATGAAACCGCACCCTGGGCGTTGGCAAAAGATCCAGAGCAGCGGGATCGATTGGCAACGGTGATGTATAATCTGCTTGAATCAATCCGGATTATTGCCCTGCTGGTGGCTCCCTTTATGCCGGAAACCGGTGAGAAAATCCTGCAGATTCTTGGTTGTGATCACAACAATCTGACCCTCGATGGTCAGGATCAATGGGGAGGGTTAGTCCCTGGGACAACCATTGAGAAAGCTTCACCACTGTTCCCCCGGATCGATACCAAATAGGAATTTTGATTTTGAACCACCATCACCCGTGTGACGCAGCCGGAAAGAAATGGAGCTTTGCAGGGTTTCGATGGAAAATGTCCGGGTCGAAGATGAGTTTTTTTCTTCGCTGCAAAGTGTAGTGAAATGGAGGGAACCTGCCATTGCCGAAGGCGATGGCAGGCAAGGAGTTCGGGCACCTTTTTCTGCTTACTCTTTTATGGTGTACAAAAGAGTAAGGTGACGTGCGGGGGCGCAACCCCGCGACCTTTTGTCATGTTTAAACCGTATTCCGGGGACACGTAACAAGTACATGTCCCCGGAATACTTTCCTCTCAGGAAATTACAACATCAATGAGTAATCAACTCCCCTTACTGGTCGACAGCCACGCCCATCTCGATGGCAACCAATTTGCAAATGATCTGGATAAAACCGTCGAGCATGCAACAGCTAACGGCATCAGCCACATCCTGACCATCGGCTGTGATCTGCAAAGCTCAAAAGATAGTATCAAGGTTGCAGAAAAGTATGAAAATATCTATGCCGCTGTTGGGGTTCACCCCCACGATGCAACTGAAATCAATGCTGATGCCCTGCTTGAACTGAAATCAATGCTCGCCGAGCCGAAAGTTGTTGCCCTAGGTGAAATCGGCCTTGATTACTTTCGTGATCGGTCACCACGCGATATTCAACGCAATGCTTTCCGGCAACAGATTCAACTGGCAAAACAGGTGAATAAATCGATCATTGTCCATGACCGGGAAGCTCACGAAGAAGTGATCCAGATTCTCAAGGAGGAGAATGCTGCTGAAATCAGTGGCGTTCTCCACTGTTTCAGCGGTGATCTGAACATGGCAAAACAGTGTCTTGAACTGGGCTTTTACCTCTCCTTTACCGGGACCATCACCTACCCCAAAAATGAGGCGGTCAGAGAGATTATCAAGCAGCTTCCGATTGATCGAATGCTGGTTGAAACCGATTGCCCCTACCTGTCACCGCAGAAATTTCGCGGCAAGCGGAATGAACCGGCTTATGTTCGTTACACTGCTGAAAAAATGGCGGAGATCAAAGGGTTGTCAATTGAGGATGTTGCCCGGGTCACCAGCCGTAATTGTCATGATCTGTTTGGTTTTGGCGAGGTTGACCAAAGCGCTAAAATTGCCTATCAGATTCGTGATTCTCTCTACCTGAACATCACCAATCACTGCACCAACAGCTGTATTTTTTGCGCCAAATTCAGTGATTTTGTCGTCAAAGGTCATGAACTAAAACTCGATCATGAACCCTCCATAGCTGAACTGAAAGCGGCAATCGGAGATCCAAGCCGTTATGCTGAAATTGTCTTTTGTGGCTACGGTGAACCGCTACTGCGACTGGATTTGATCAAAGAATTATCAGGCTGGGTAAAGGATCAAGGGGTATCAGTCAGAATTAATACCGACGGGCAAGCCAATCTGGTTCACGGACGCAATATTCTACCGGAACTGGAAGGATTAATTGACGCAGTTTCGATTTCACTCAATGCCCCGGATTCTGACAATTATCACCATCTCTGCCGATCAACCTTTGGGGCACAACAGAGTTATCAGGCGGTCAAAGATTTTATTCAGCAAGCCGGAAAATATATCCCCGAAGTGCTCGCCACAGCAGTCACTTATCCCGGAGTTGATATAGCGGCCTGTGAACAGGTTGCCAATGAGCTCGGCGTACAATTTCGAGCCCGTGAATATAATGAAGTAGGGTAAACTGTTTCGACAAGTTCTAGATTCTGCAGGCTGTGAATACGATACGCAACTTATATCGATAAATTTTCTACCCCCAGAATTCCCGCTGCCTTTTACGACACCCCTTGCAAACAAACTGTCCCAATCTGGGTTATATAGTTCCCAATATGGGAAACATAATGGAAAATAAAAACAGTCTAAGCAAAGCGCTTTTTTCAAAAACTCAACAAAAAGTACTGGGGCTTCTATTTGGACAATCGGACAGGAGCTTTTATTCCAACGAGATTGTTGAATTAGCCGGAATAGGAATCGGCACTGTACACCGCGAACTTGATAAACTTTCTCGAGCCGGAGTTCTTACAGTAAAAAAAATCGGCAACCAAAAACACTTTCAGGCAAACCCCACCTGCCCGATTTTCAATGAACTGAAAGGGATCGTCAGAAAAACATTTGGCATTGGTGATGTTTTGCGCGAAGCAATTAATCACTTTCAAGCAAAAATCAAAGTCGCTTTTATATACGGATCAATTGCCAAGGGGACAGATACCGCCAACAGCGATGTAGATATCATGATCATCTCAGATCATCTGACCTATCCCGACTTACTGACAAGTTTCTCTGAAATTGAAGACAAACTCGGAAGATCAATAAATCCAACAATCTACTCACTAGCAGAAATTGATAAAATGCTTTCATCAGACAATAATTTTCTCATCAGAGTGATTGAGCATCCAAAAATATTTCTGACAGGGTCTGAAGATGACATCCAAACACTTTAAAAACCTTATCGATATTGGCGTCGCAAAAAGTCCGTCCCACGGTGTTACAGCGGTTTTTCAAGACTTGACATACGCTATGTAGGCTTGCGTCCTTGAAAAACCACACCGCCTTGTGGGACGAATTTTTTGCTAAGGAACTGTAAATTAATAAACCTTATATCAAGCGTAACTTGTATTTTTTTTGAATTAATTTTGCCTGTGGTAGGAGTCGGCTTTCTAGCCGCGAA